>SIBJ01000039.1 GCA_009695195.1 Pedosphaera sp. | reverse complement strand
TCGGACAGCATTCCAATGTGCCCCAAAAACTGTCCGACCTCAGCCCGGAACACTGTCCGATATGAATCGGAACGGTGTCCGGCAGAAATTGGAACGCTGTCCGACAGAAATCGGAATCACTGTCCGACAGCCCCCGGAATACGCATTGGCAGCGCCTTCGGCCCGCCACCAACTAATCAGGCCTGAAGAAGGCGCAACACACGGAGGCGGACTCGTTGCCGCACACTTGCCCGCGCTGCCCGCCGCGAAGATGGCTTGAATTTCATTGGTTGAAAGCGCGCGATTGTAAACGGCGATCTCATCAATCGTACCAAAAAAACTATTGTCCAAAATGTCCACGCGCCCGCCAATTGCCACCGGAGTGGTGAACACGAACGTCGGGGCAAAACTGAAAACAGAATCCGCCACACCATCAATGAAGAAAGTCAGCGTGGTCCCGGATTTGGTGATCGCCACGTGGTGCAGGTTGGTGTCGGTGATGCTGCCGGCGCTGGGCTGGGCGACGGTGCCGGGCTTCCCAAAATACAGGTGCGTGTTCGCGTCCACATAGAACGCGTAACCGCCCACGCCGTAGCCAAAGAGATACCAGCCGCCATCGGCGTCATACGAGACAACCGAAGTGCTGCCGCGCTTGATCCAGGCTTCGATGGTCAGGTTCTGCAACTGGAGGTTCGCCGGATTTCAAATCGCCACCCGATCCGTAGTGCCGTCAAAAACAAATCCCTGTCCCACGCGGCCCGCGCCATAAACGGTGTTGCCAACCAACGTCCCGTTGTTGCCATCCACTGAATCCAACGCGTTGTTCTCCCCACGCCACAAACTTACCAGGCCTGAGGGTGCCGCCACGCACGCCAGCGGAGTGGTGGGCGCGCACTTGCCGGCGTTGCCCGCGGCGTAGATGGTCTGGATTTCGTTGGTGGTCAGCGCGCGGCCGTACAGGCTCAGCTCGTCCATCAATCCAACAAAGTAAATGCCCAGCGGGAAGCCCGAAGCCCGGGCGCCGAAATTCAGACCATAAGTCGTCTGGGGCGTGAACACTCCCAGGTTCTGCACCGCCACGGCGACGCCGTTGCAAAACAATCGGCCAATCCCCGTGGCCTTGTCATACGTGAGCGCGACGTGTTGAAAATTGTTTGCCGTAATCAAATTCGGTGACGAAGCAAAGAGGTGGTCACCGCCCGAAGTGCTCACGACGTTCGCCGCGAGCGCACCCACACCGCCGATGCCCGGATTCGAATGGTAGAACTGCACACCGATTCCACCGCTCCCATTGTTCCACTCACCGATGATGTGCGTCGCAGAAACGTCTCCGGGATTGATCCAGCCTTCGACGGTGAACCCACCGGCGGCGCCCACATTGAGATTGGAACTGGCCACGACGGAGACGTACGCATTGGAGCCGTTGAAACTAAAAGCCTGTCCGACCTCTCCGGCGCTGAACGTCGTACCTCCGGCCAGCACGCCGTGGTTGCCATCGGCACTGTCATTCGCGTTGCCCTCCGCGCGCCACCAACTGACCAGGCCGGAAGGCGGCGACGTACAACCAACCGCCGCGCGGGACGGCAAAGCCGACAGCGCGGCAGCGGTGAGGACGATGGTGAAAGCGATGAACCGACCCAAGCGGGAAGCTGTTTTGGAAAGCTTCATATTTTTCCTTACTGGTCTGGCAACGGCGGAGTTTCCTTTCCCACCCAAGCCAGAACAATTGTGCAACCAAGCGTCAGCCGGTCAATCAGAATTTGCGGAAAACGGCGAATGGGCCGCTCGGATTGTACGGACGATGAATTGCGCCGAGGAGCCGGCTCAGGCGCGGCGACGGTGCCACAGACGCGCAGCGCACAAACCACCGAGGGCCAGCAACGTCAACGACGACGGCTCGGGCACGGATTGGAAGACGTTGTAACCGGTCACCGTAAAGGGACTCTGACCGATGTTGCCCCCAGCGTAGGCATCGCCGTTAAGTTCATTCGAGCGAAAGGCATTATCCGGATTCAATTTGAACGACCCGCCAAAACTCAGGCCGACATTGCTTAACAAAAGTGCTCCTTCCCGTTGTTGCGGCCCGGCACCGGTCGGGGTCAGGCTCAAAGACGTGACAAAGATGAGGCTACCCGAACCGCCGCTGGCCAGTTGAAACAAGCCCGCGAACCCTGACTGAATCGAAATCGCGTAATCAGCGTTGAATCCTGACGCGAACGTCAACTCCGAACTTCCGCCGAAGGAGCCGTTACCCGAGATTGCCGCACGTCCGCCATCTTGAATGTCATTGATCGTGGTGGTGTTGTTAAACCCGCCGGCCACCGAATCAATGTAGATGACGCCCGCGTCGTTGCCGTTCTGAGTGCCACCGCCCAGTTGCAGCCCGAGGTTCAGCGCGCCACCGAGACTCGAGTCCCAGTAAAGTTTGCCGCCGCTGCCGAACAGCACGTTGCCGAAGCCGCTGTTCACGCCGCCGCTAAAATAGGTCAGGCTGCCGTACTCGCCGGCGTTCAAGGTCCCGTCGCGGGTGGAGGTGCCGAGCGTGGTGTCCGTGATGGTGGTGAGCTGCGCGAAGGCGTTGTTCGCAACTAGAATGCCGAGGGTTGCGGCGAGGATGCTACGTTTCATAATACTGCGTTTGAACTTGTCCGGATATTAGCACCGCAATATTGCGGGTCAACCAAATTTATTTCGCATATTCATTTTCAACGAATTTTCGGTAGTTCGCCCGATGGCCGCACACCGGGTTTGCCGCCGCATATTCATGCGGTTCGCTCATCCGAAAACTTGATTGACAGAGTCGGCGGACAGTTTCATGATGACCCCACAAATCGTAACAATGTTCCGCAACACCGAGAAGTTATGAAATGGGCAAATGTATATTCATCGGGCATCCTCACCGCCGCAACGATTCTCCTCACCGTCACACCGCTTCACGCCGACCTTTACTCCGGCAATGGCGGCACCGGCTTTGGCGGGCCGCTCGGCACCGGCAGTTTGACACTTACCGACAACGGCACCACCATCAGCGGACTCTTCACGCGCGGTGCCGGCAACCATAATGACATGGTGGTCATCTACATTGATTCCGTTGTCGGCGGGTTCTCGACCACCGGCTTATTCAACGACCAAGATGACGATCTGCGCCGCAGTGTCTCCGGCGTCGGTGGCTTTGGCCGTTCGACCGTGAACTTTGCGCCTGGATTTCTGGCCGATTACGCCATCGCCATTCACAACAACAACTTCACGTTCGGCGGACTATGGAGCCTTGCCAATGGCGGCAATCTTAGTCTCCCATTTCAGACCAGCGTGAACCTCTCGGGGGGCGGCAATGGCGCCGCCAGCTACACGTTCGACTTCGATTTCTCAGAAATCGGCCTGGGCGGTGCCACCCCGTTCAACTTTGTGGTCACCTACACCTCCGAAAGCGGTTTTCGCTCCAATGAGGCGATCGGTGCCAGCGACGCGCCAGGCGGCAACGTGAATATTGCCGCCGGCAACTTGAACTTTTCCGACTTTCTGATCTACCCGGTGCCCGAGCCTTCGAGCCTCGCACTGGCCGGCCTGGGTGCGCTGGCGCTGTCAGTGCTCCGCCGGAATCGGAAGTAATCTCACGTTTCGACTTCAACAAAAAGCCCGCATTCAGCGGGCTTTTTTTCATTTTGGATTTGAGCACTGCGAACGCTTTGCTCACGGCAGCACATTCACACGGTAAAACCGATGCGAATTGGTCGCGCCCAGGTCCAGAAAGTTTGCGGTCGCGGTCGCCGCCGTGATCACGCCGCTGATCGGGGTGAAATTCGTCGCGACCTCGGTGGTGCCCAGCACGCGATAGGTCTTGCCCGAAATGCTCGACCACGTCAGCAGGTTGCCGCCGGTCAGGCTCAGGATGCGCAATGAAGAATTCGCGTCGAGCGGGTTCGTGCCGGCGATGGCTTCGTCGCCGTTGCTCATGCCGTCGCTGTCGTTGTCCGCCGCCGGGTCGAGCAGTAGCGTTCCGGCGGAGATGCCACCGAACGCGCCTTCGATGCCGACGTTGTTGATCGCGGCGACGCGAGCGTAAAGCGTCTGGCCGTAACCGCCGCTCGCCGCCTGCGAAGTCCCGCTCACCGTTCCGTTGAAGACATTCGAGCCGCCCGGCGTGGTGCCGATGAGAGCGTGATAGCCGGAAACTCCGCCGTCGGGATCGCTCACCGCTGTCCAACTGAACGTCACGTTCGTGCCGATGACGTAGGCGTTCGGCGTGGTGGGCGCGGCGGGTGTTGGCGGCGGCGTCACGTCGTAGAGCTTGAGGTATTGCGCCTCGAACGGGTCGGTTGCCCAGGCCGCATCCGAGCTGGGAACTTTTTTCAACAGCACGAATAAACCGTTGTTGAGCAGATCGGTGCCGGTCACATTGCCGGGGATCAGAAAAACATTTCGCCGGTTCGGATCAATCGCCGTGTAGTCCGCGATGTTCTTCACGTTGTAAACGCGGTTGGATTTGATGCCGAAAAGATTTCCCGGCCCCTGCATGCGGTTCACGTTGAAATTGCCCTGTTGGTTGTTGTTGCGATCAAGGTTGGCAAAGGCAAACACCACATCGCTGAAATTCGGCGACGCGTTGGCGGTTTCGTATTTGGCGACGGAATGAATCTGCGGTTGCGACCCGCCGCCGGTCTGATCGAGAAAATACCGGTTCGAGCTGCGCAGCGCGCGACTGAACTGACGCGCCTGATTAATCGCGGCGTAAACCGGATAAAGCTGGTCCAGGCCGTAGTTGCGATTTCCGGGATAAAGCACCGGTTGCAGCGAGTTGTATTTCTTGAAGTGCGGAATCTGTTTTCCAAAGTTCAATTCGTAACGGTCGAAGCCGAACGTGCGCGAGATGCCGAGCTCCTGCCCGTAAAAAATCATCGTCGCGCCGTCAATCGTCGCGCTCGCGGCGTAGCGCACGAGCGCCTGATACGGATCGTCGTAGCTCTCCTCGTCGTGCGACGTCGTGTTCAACAGCACCAGGCCCTGGCCGTACGCGGCCCGGCGGCCCTCGAAGATGCCGCGATAATCGCTCTCGTTGCCGGCGGACTTGAGCGCGAAGACGATGTTCTCGTTCAACAGATCGAAGTGGCGGTTCGAGCGATACGTCACCGCGCCGCCGTCGAGCGATTCGCTCATGAAAACAAAATCCCATTTCCGGCTGCGCGATTTGTTGATGATGTATTCCCAACATTGCGGCGGCAGGCCCTGGCCGAAGTCCGCGCGCAAACCGTCAATCCCCTTCGCCGTCTGGTTCGCGGGCGTGCCGACGGGGCAACCGGTCTTGTCGAGCCAGAAAAGAATGTAGTCGGCAAAATAGCGCCAGACGTTTTGCGTGATCGCGTCGAAGTGGCCGTTGCCGGTGCCGGCGGAGCCTTCGCTGCCGATGCTCGTGTCGAGCCAGTCGCCTTCGTTGACTTGATTCCCGCCCTGCGACGAGTTCGCCACGAGCGCGGCGTAGCGGCCAAAATAGACATCGTGCGTGTCGGCGAACTTCCCGAAGTCGTAGCGGTCGGGCGCGACGGCGATGTTGGCGGAACTGGACGCGCGCATGTCGTAGGCGTCCGTGCGCGAGTAAAAGCGCGCCTCGCTGCTGCGGATTTCGTCGGTGGCCTGGCCGTTGGTCTTGAAATAATAAACGCCGCTCGCCGCGAGTTCGGCGTCGTAGGCGGTGTGATTGAACGCGGCGTCCAGCATCACGTTCACGCCCGCCGTGTCCGACGCAGCGACAAAGTTGGTGAATTCCTGCATCGCCGCGGCGCGCGTGTTGGCCTTGCTCATCAGCGGATTGATCTCGAAAAAATTCTTCACGGCGTACGGGCTGCCGACTTCGTACGGCTGGCCGGTGTCGGGATCCGTCTGGCGGCCGTCAATGCCCTGCGGATGGATCGGCTGGAACCAGAGCCAGTTCACGCCGAGGTTCGTGACGTAATTCAGATTGAACTTCGCGTTCGTGGCGTTGTAAGCCCGCGAGCCGGGGCCGTCCCACAGATCCACGAACGTGCTGCGGTCGTTCGCCGCGATTCCCTGCGACTCGACGTTCAACGTGTTCAGTTCGTAAAGCACGATGTCGCGGGATTTTTTTGGTGAGACGACGATGGCGTGGTCGCGGCGGCCATTGTTGGAATACCACGACCAGTTCGTGTTGCCCGTGACCTTGAAGCGCGCGGTGAGACGGTACGCGCCCGTCTTCTGCGCGTTGAGCGTGAGTGTGTACTGGCCGGGTGTGCCCGTCGTCGCCATCGGGTAAGCCTGATAATAATTGGTGCCGTCATTCGCCACGACGTTGTTGCCGTCCGGCGCGACGATGCCGTCCTCGATGCCGTCGCCATTGGCGTCCAGCGTGGCGCGGTCGCGGCGGTTGAGGTTGGAAAAAACTTCCACGTTCGTGAGGTTCGCCGTGTTCGGCGTGAACAGGACCGTGAGCGGAACGGAATCGCCGGCGACTTCATCCACGAAGACGTGCGTCGTCGTGTAGTCGGCGTTCAAGCCGTTCACGGTCAAGACGGGATCGCCCGCCGTGCCCATCGTGAAGCTGAAGACGGCGTTGTTGGAACTGGCGTTGTATTCGGCGAATTTCTCCTCGTTGTTCGCGCTGTGCCAGAGGCTGAGTTTGTATTTGATCGTCGTGAACATCGGCGCGTTGGAGATCGTGCCCTGCCACCACATCGCGTTGCCGGCCTGGCTCGCATCGTTCTCGCGATGATCGAACGCCAGCGTCGCGACCTGCGTCGTGTTGCTGCCGAAACCCAGCGAGCCAACGGGTGTCGAGCCGTTCGTCGTGAAATAAATCCGTCCGTTGTCGGCGTAACGCGACGCCAGGCTGTCGTCCTTGCCGAGGTAACCGGCCTTGAGCCAGCAGGCGACGTGGTTGTGGCTCGCGTCGTTGCCGGGACTGAGAACGCGGTTGTTGGCGTGATAGAGCCACGCGGGGCGGTTGCGAATCGTGAACGGACTCGCCTGCGCGACGGCTTGTGTGGCGGTGGTGTTGCCGCCCTTGTCGCCGCGGCCGGCAATCGCGTAGAGGAAGGTATTGCTGACGCTGTTCACGCCGTCAAAATTGAGCTGGAGGTAGTACTGGATGACCTCGTTCGTGCCGAACGTGGACGTGTTGAACGTCGCCTTCCAATATTGGTTGTCCGGACTCGGCCCGCCGTTGAGATGGAAACTAAGCCCGTTGCTGCTCCACGTGCCCGACGTCGCGCCCTTGTAAAAAACCCGGCCGCCGGTCTGGTTCGCGGTGCCGAAGGAATTGTTGAGCTTCTGTATGCCCGAATAGACCGTGATGGTGTTCGTCGTGCTGAACTCGAATTGCGGGTTGCGCATGTGGAAGCCGAGGTCGGCGGTGTTGTCGGGAATGTGCCACGCGTTGGCGAGCACGGCGCGGGCTTGGGATGCAAAAACAAAAAGGACCAAGAACATCACCGGCAATCCGAGCGACGCCGAAGGTTTTGGAGTGCGGTGGGTGAGGGGTGGGGGCACACACCGCTTTCGGGTCACCGGGAAAATCCGAATGTCCTGCGCCCGTCGAGCCAAAGCGGTGTCAGCCCCATTCCCCGCCAGCCACCGCACTCCACGACGCTGGCGCGCCGATGCGGACGACCGTGGTGATGGGCACGTGATCTGTGCCGGATTCATTTGGTTCCTCATGGGATGACTTGGATCCGATAAAACTTGCTCGCGAGATTCGTCGTGCTGTCGAAATAGAACGACGACGAACCGATGGCCGGAATGATCGGGCTGATCGGCGTCATCGGGTAATCCAGATTCGTCGTCGCCAGCACCTGATAGTTCACGTTCGAGACGCTCGACCACACGACGAGTTGATTGCCGTTCGCCAGTTCGGTGATGCGCAACACCGAGTTCGTGTCGTCCGGGTCCGTGCCGGCGATGACTTCCATCCAGTCGGGCATCCCGTCGCCATCGGTATCGGTCACGTAATCCACCGGCCGCGCGATGTTCACCCAGCGCGCGTCGGAAAGGATCACGTTGTTCGTGTAGATGACCTGGATGAAGTTCGAGCCGAGCGGCGGGTTCACCCACGGATAAATCAACTGCCGCAACCCCGCGCCGCAGCCGACCGGGCTGATCGCGTATATCGGCGTGCCGAAACCGTCGCGCCGCGGCTGGAACACGCCGTTGATGAAGATGCTGAAGAAATCAATGTTGTTCGTCGAGAGCGTGGTGCTGTAACATGTGAGCACATTGTAAACGTCGTTCGTGTTCAGCGTCAGCGTGAGGCCATCGGGCGCGGGATCGGTGATGAGCAACGTCTGGCCGGGCGCGACCGTGTTGACCGTGCGCGTGAGCGGCGTGAACCGCGTCGGCAGCGCGGCGGTCGAGGCCTCCTTCAACCGCACCGTGATCGTCGCCGTGCCGTTGGTCGGCACCGCGCCGTAGGTGAAACGAAATTCCACCGGGTAGTTCGGGTACAGCGCCGAGAGCGCGGCGTTCGGGGTGACGGCGGTGGCGGCGGCGAATTTGTCCACGCCGTTGGTTTGACCGTTGCCGTTGTTCTGACCGGTGATGAAGTCATCGTTGTTCGTGTTGCTGTCGGCGATGTTGAATTCCACCCCCGTTACCGTGCTGTCGCCACGGATGACGACTTGATACGTCGTGTTGCTGATGCTCGTGCCGTTGGTTGCGGGCGTGGCGATGACGCCGGTGGGAAGCGAGGAGTCGTAATAAAAAGTCTGGGTGAACGTGTTGTAAACCGACGACTTGTTCGTGCGCGGGAGGAAACAGCGCGCGCGCAAAATGTGAAAGCCTTCGCGCAGGCCGGTCACCGTGCTGTTCGTGTTGCGGTCGTTGTGCAGCCAGACGGTGACGGCGGTCGGATCGGAATTCGTGATCGCCGCCTGGTTCAGGCCGTAAAGTTTCGCGGTTTCGTTGTCCGCGATCTCGGCGATGTCGTTCTTGAACACCGAAATCTTGTAGCGCACCTGCACGCCGTTGACGTGGTTGCTGGCGGGAATAGTTCCCTTCCACCAATCAATCGTGCCGCTGCCCGTGTCCGCCGCCTGGAAAAACGCCTCCACCACGCGCGTCGTCCCCTTGCCCGTGCCGAACGCGCCCTCGGGATTGCTGCCGTCGGTCGTGTAGTAGATGAAACATTTGTTGACCTGAAACTGGAAGCCAGAGCGAATCCAGATGTCCACCGGCCCGCCGTTGGTCGCGTTGAGCGGAACGCGCTGCGTTGCCGGGCCACTGCTCGCGGTGACCGCGTTGCTCGGGATGTGCGTGGCCCAAACCGCCGTGCTGTTGGTGATCGTCGGCGCGTTCGTCGGGCCGTTCACGATCAGGTTCGCGCCGCCGACGGTGTAGTAATACGTCTCCGCGCCGAGCGAGAAGACGCCGTTGCGGTTGGTGGTCTGCGCGCCGAATTTTTCCGGGCCGTAGCGGAACTGAAACGCCGTCTGTTCGTAGCCGAGAAAACCATCCGTGGCCGCGCCGGGGCGGTTGTCGCGACGCTCAAGGTTGGTCGGGCTGTTCGAGTAGCCGAGGTTCATGTGGAAGTTCAAATCCATTCCGCCATCGAGCTTCAACAACGTGTTCACCGCCGACGCATCGCAACGGACAAGGATGTCCATCAGGCCGTTGGTCACGATGGGAATATCAATCGCGTAGGTTTTGTTCGACACGTTCGCGCCGGTCAGCACGTTGCCGGATGTGTCCACGCCGCCGCGCAGCTTGAAGGGATACGACGGATTGAAACCCGCGTCGCCGTTGACGCCGTCCTTGCGATAAACCGTGATGCGCGGCACGTCAGCGCCGCCTTGACGGATGGTGATGGCGTTGGTTTTCAGATTTGCCCGCGCGGGCTCGGGCCATTGATAGCCGTAAGCCACGTAACCGCCGCTGGGAATTTTGAATTCAATCGCGCCGCCGCCCGCCGCGAGCGTTTGCGAGGCGACCCACACTTTCCGGTTCACCGGATTCGGATCGTTCTGCGACGCGATGGCATCCGCCTGGTTTTGCGTCGCGAGCCGCACGAGGATTTTCGGACACGCGCGAACTTTCCCCGGCGAATCCGCGAGTTGCGCCAGCCACGAGCCGGGCGGGAAATTCACCACCAACCCCTGATGCCGCGAGTTCTGCACCGGGTAACACGTCGAAGGCATTCCCGTGTCGCTCTGCGTCACGTCATCGTCGAAGCTGATGTCGCCGGGGTTGCCGTAGTTGTCGTTCATCGCGAACAACACGACGGTTTGATCCGCCGCGCTGCCGGCCTCGCGGTAATCGTAACGCTCGAACGCCACGGTGTCGCTGTCGCTCCAGCGCGCGCGTGTGCCGCCGCGGGCGAGTTGGTGATGAAGATACGCGAGGTCGGGCATCTTATTATCGCCAAACTCGCCGAGATACGGCGCGTTGGCGACGGCGGGAAAATAATCCGGCGCGCCCGACTGGTTGTAGCCGTCGGAATAAATGCACGGCAGCCCTTCGCGGAAAAAGTTGTAGCCGTTCTGAAGTTCGCGCCGGGTCGCGCTGGCGTCATCGTGGCTCTGCGCGAAGAGGATGCTGTATTGTCCGCTGAACGCGCTGCCGTACGGTTTGTAATCGCGCTGGTCCAGTCCAACGAGCGAACCCGTGCCGAGGATGCTGTTCAACTGGAAATGATACGGCGAGTTCACCAGCCGCATCCCGCGATCCAGATATTCCTGATAGCTCGGCGGCTCGCCCAGATGTTCGCCGAACAAAAGCGCGTCGTTGCGCGTCGCCTCGCTGTCGAAACAACTGTTCCGGCTGTCGTCAGCCTCCACGTAACCGTTGCCGAGGACGTTCGTGCCGTAGCCGTGCACGTAATCGAACATCGTCTGGATCGCGCCCGTGTAACCCGCGGCGTCCGTGCTGGTGGACCCAAAAAAAGTCGCGGGCACATGCTTCACCGCGTCGAAGCGGAAGCCGTCGCACTTCGTTTCGTTCAGCGTCCACATCGCGGCGCGAATGAGGTACGCGTTCACGTCCTCGGCGATGAGGTCGCCATTCGTGCCGTTGAACGGCCGCCACGGCGAGATGATCACCGGCAGATTCGTGTCCATGTAGTAATCGCGATTGCCCGGCTGGCGGACGTAGGAAATCTTCGCGGTCGTGTTGCCCTCGGTCGCGCCGAAGTTTTCGTTCACGCTGCCGTTTTCGTTCGCGAGATCAATCAACCCGAAGAGTGGACGATGCTGCACCTGCCAGATGTCGCTCCAGTTGGCGATGTTGTCCCAGTTGCGATACGTGCCGTCGGTCTGCGTACGCAAATGAAAATCCTTCGGCGAGAGACCGGGATAAAGATTCGTCGGCGTGCTGGAATTAAAACCGGGGATGTCAAATCCGCGGTGGTTCATGATGTTGTCGAAATAAACGCGGATGCCGAAGCGATGCGCGAGTTCGACGACTTGCAGCAACTGATCCTTCGTCCCGTAACGCGTGCGCACCGTGCCGCGCTGATTTTTGTCGCCGAGATCGAACGGATCGAACTGATCGTAGCCGACGGAATAAACGCTGCCCGCCTTCGCCGGCGGCGGCAGCCAGAGACTGGTGTAACCGGCCTCGGCGATCTCCGGCATCTTCGTGGCAAGTTCGTCCCAGTTGACGTTGAACAACTGGAGCATCGCCTCGCCGCGCGCCGCGAGCGGAGCGGCGAGCAGCGCGCACAGGAGCGCGAGGAGCGCGAAAGGAGCGCGGACTTCAGTCCGCTTCACCGTACGAACGCCCCGTGCGCACCAAAGACCAACGACGCCCCCATCATGAAGCGGGCTGAAGCGCGCGCTCCGACGCAACGACGGCGAACGTGCTCGAGAAAATGCGTCGGGATAGAACAACAGGGTTGCGGGGTTATGCACAGCGTTTGATTCAGCGACGCCGTAACGTAGTCGCGACCCGGCCTTCCTTCAACCGCACAATCATGCGGTCGCCTGGGAGCGCCGGCATCCCTGCCGGCGGGTGGCTTGATTCCGCAGAAGACAAAACGCCGGCAATGATGCCGGCGCTCCCGGGTCACTGCCTGAACAGCCGATAAAACCGGTTCCCGCTCGGCGGGTTCACTATGATGTATTTGATCGTGCCGTTGTCGGTGGGTGAAGTGGCGACGTTGCTCCAGTTCACCGAGGCGACGCTGTTCGTGTTTTGCTGCAACGTGAAACCGGTCGAAGGCGACGGCCACGAAACCATCGCGGTGTTCGTCGGCGTGATGGTGATGGCGAGCAACGGCGCGCCGGGGGATTGCACGACGGAGAGCAAACTCCAGAAACCGCCGGCGACCGAAAAATTTCCGCCGCTCATCGCACCCGCGTCCGGCTGGCCGATGGTGCCGCTCACGGTGTAAACGCCCCCCGTGCTCGTGCCGCCGCCGCCGTCAATCGTGGACCAGTCAATCGAATAGCTCTGGGCGTGGGCGTTTGGGCTAGGCAGAAACACCAAGCACCAGCATCCAAGCACCAGAGAAGCTCCAACTCCGATAAATCGCGAGCGGGCCTTCAAGCTCCAAGGGTGGGTCAAGATCTTACGACGCATCGGGATTCTGGTGTGATGTTTGGTCATTGGAATTTCTCTGGAGCTTGGTGCTTGGATGTTGGAGCTTTTCATTTCGCGCCTCCGTTCATCAACTGTTCGAGTTTTTCCAGCCGGGTTTTCAACTCCGTGTTCTCCGCTTCGAGCTTCTGAATCCGGGTTTCAGCTTTCTGCTTTCCGCTTTCCACCTTTTCATTCAACCCTTGGATGGCCGCGAGCGCCACGCCGTCGGCGTCCACGGTGGCGATGTGGCGGTCGTCCGTGCCGAGGGCGAAGGCGGCATAGAAATCCTGCGCCATCGGGCCGAGGTGCGGGGTGCGGGCATCCTGCTTGAAGTTCCAGCGCGAGATGGGCAGCGCGGCGACCTTGGTGAGAATCTCCTGCGCGGACACGGCGGCGAAATTTTCCTTCGCGTGGCGGTCGCTCGTGGGGGTGAACGTGTTGGCGGAGACGTTGCCGTTGGTATCAATCAACATCCGTGTCGCGCCCGC
The DNA here is from genome assembly GCA_009695195.1 of Pedosphaera sp. Classification (GTDB taxonomy): domain Bacteria; phylum Verrucomicrobiota; class Verrucomicrobiia; order Limisphaerales; family JADLHS01; genus CAIKLQ01. The sequence continues at coordinate 20,886 of SIBJ01000039.1, read as the reverse complement.
GCCGAGGTCGGCGAACTGCATTTTGCCGTCGTCGAGGACGTGCCACTCCCACGTTTTATTCGCGGTGGTGTTACGCACGGCGATGGCGGCGGCGGCGATGGAGTTGTAAGCGCCGCTGCCTTCGACGGTGAGCGGGACGACGGGGTTGGTGGTGTTGATGCCCACGCCGCCGGACGCGCGCACGAGAAACTGGTTGCTGCTGGTGCTGACAAAATCCGCATTCTGCGAATCCGCCCAGACGAACGCGCCGAGAGTGACGGCCTTGGCACGTCGGCCAGCGGCGAAGGCGTAGTTGGTGGCGGTGTTGGCATAGCCGCCGGGGATGGTCGCGTAGTCGGCGTTCGCCTGAATCGTGTTGCCGTAGCCCCCGCCGATGGTCGCGTAGAAGGCGCCGGCCTGAATCGTGTTTCTTTCGCCCCCGCCGATGGTCGAGACGTAGGCCATGTCCTGAATCGTGTTGACGTAGCCCCCGCCGATGGTCGAGATGTAGGCGTTGTCCTGAACCGTGTTTCCTTCGCCCCCGCCGATAGTCGCGGAGTCGGCGTTGTATTGAATCGTGTTTGTCTCCCCACCGCCGATGGTCGCGTCTTGGGCGTATTCCTGAATCGTGTTTCCTTCGCCCCCGCCGATGGTGGCAGAATGTGAAAACGCGATGTTGTTGTTTGTGCCGCCGCCGATGGTCGCGTTGTTGGCGTTGGTCTGAATCGTGTTGCCACTGCCCCCGCCGATGGTCGCGTAGCGGGCACTGGTCTGAATCGTGTTGCCACCGCCCCCGCCGATGGTCGCGGCGACGGCATTGGTCTGAATCGTGTTGCCACTGCCCCCGCCGATGGTCGCGACGCCGGCATTGGTCTGAATCTTGTTGATCGCGCCCCCGCCGATGGTCGAGAAGTTGGCGTTGTCCTGAATCGTGTTGTCGTAACCGCCGCCGATGGTCGCGGCGACGGCATTGGCCTGAATCGTGTTGATGAAGCCCCCGCCGATGGTCGAGTCGTAGGCGTTGGGCTGAATCGTGTTTTGACGGCCCCCCGACACGACGCCAAAGTTGGCCAGCACCGAATTGATGTAGGTGTCGTCACCGATGCCGTTATTGAAGTTCGTCGCCCCGCCACCGGCAATGGTCGCGCCCACCACGCCCGCCCCCACAGAGTTGACCGGCGAACCGCCAATCATGTTAGGCGCGCCGTCCGGCGTGCTGCCGGGATCGGAGGAATCGCCGTTGTCCTCAATCCGCAGGGCGCGCAGGCCGTTGACTATGAATTCCAGCGGCTGGTTGTTCGTGCTGCCGAGGAACTGGCCGGGCAAAACACTGTTGCCGCCGAGTTGCCAGAACGTTCCCGCGCTCAAACCGCCGAGCGTGGCGGCGTTCACGTTGGTCACATTCGCGCCGTTGCCGGTGAATGAGCCGGTAAGGTTCACGCCGCCCGCGCCATTGGTCACCACCGCCGCCGGGAGTTGCGCCAGCGGCAGTGTGCCGGAAAGATTGCCAGCCGTGATGGCATACGGCGTGGGCGTCAATTGCTGGCGCGGCGCGAGCGTGGTGAAAACGCCGCCGCCGTTGGTGCGCACGGCGATTTCCAGCCAGCGGTCCGCGCCGGGAAATTGATTGCCGAAATCCAACGTGACGGTGAACAGTCCGTTGCTCACGGCGGTCGGAGTGTTGGTGAGCGTGACGCCAACCTGGCCCGCGCCACTGACGAGGTTGAACAGCGCAAAGGTCAGGTCGTAATTACCATTGGCGACATTCGTGCCACTGGTGAGCCGGCCTTGGTAGGTGAACGCCGTGCCTTGGGCGAGGAGAGGTTGCGCGCCGCAAAGCCAGAACGCGAGCAGGGCGAGTGCAGTGAGGGTGACTCGGGGTGTTTTCATAAGTCAGGTACGATGGAGGGTTGCAGTGGTCTGCGTGTGTCCTGCAGAATGCACGCATCAGACCGGAACGGCCGCGGAAAAGCAAGGAGATTTGCCCACAAGGGAAGTTCACGCACCGCACAAATATGCGGGTGGATTCCGGCTACCCGCTCGTTGCACAACCCGAAGGGCCGCGCCATGCTCACGCCAGTTCCAACGCGCAAGCGCTGGTTGATGCTTTGAACCCAATGAAGTTTTTCCTTCGCACCCGCTGGCTTTGCGCCGCGCTTCTCGCCGCCTCGTTCGACGCGCTCGCCGGCAATTCCCTCCACACGACGTGGCTCTGGCATTTGCACCAGCCGGTTTACTGGCCCGACAAACGCGCGGGCAGCGAGCATTACGAGAATGCGTGGGACACGATTCAACAACAGGACGCCGGACGGCCGCATCCGTCGCCAGAAGTGTTGCGAAATATTTTCGGCCTCGATGATCGCGTGAACGCTTATCAAAGCCGTCCGCGCAATTCGCTCAGCAGCCTCACGGGCTATCCGAAGGCCGGGGTGTCAGTCAGCTACTCGGGCGCGCTGATGGAAAATGTGCAAAGCCTCGGCGCCGCCGGTCAACTTGGCTACGGCGGCGGTTGGTTCAACGGCAATCGCGAAGCGCGCGGTTGGACGACCAGCGGCGGCAAGCCGCGCATGGACCTCGTCAACTTCACGTATCATCACGCACTCGCGCCGTTGCTCAGTGATGAAACGCTGGAAATGGAGTTGCGGATTCACCAGCGCCAGATGGAAATCATGTGGACGACGAATCCCGGGAACTCGCGCGGCTATTTTCCGGCGGAGACCTGTTTCACCGAGCGCATGATCCCCATTTTGAAAAAGGTCGGCATTGAGTGGAGCATCATCGCCAACACGCACCTCGCGCGCGCGTGCGCGGATTTTCCCGTCGTCACCGGCAGCGGCGGCGAGATGTGCGACCTGCCGAATCGCGCGGACCAGTTGAACCCGGCACAGGGCGCGGGGAATTATCAACGCCTCACGATTGATCGCGGCTGCTCGCCGATCCAGGTGATGCCGTTCGGATTTCAACTGCACTACGCGCGGCACGTGGATCCGGAAACCGGCGCGGCGACCAACCTCATCGTCGTGCCCAGCGACCAGGTGCTGGGCTGGAAGGACAGTTACAGCACGTGGGATTTGAATCTGCTGAACTCGCTCGCCGCGCGCAACGACACGAGCAAGCCCGCGCTCGTGATGTGCGCGCACGACGGCGACAACGCGTGGAGCGGCGGTTACTCCTACTACGAGGAGTGGGTGCAGAACTTCACCGGTCAGGCCAGCGGACGCGGCTACGAGCCGACGACCGTCGAGCAATTCATCGCCGACCATCCGCCGGCGGCCAACGACGTCGTCCACGTCGAGGACGGCGGCTGGGTTTATGCCGACGGCGATTTCGGCTCGCCGATTTTCTCGAACTGGCACTGGCCGCCGAGTCACGTGGTCGGCGGCGTGAATGAAGTTAATCCCAGCGTCGGCGTGAGCGACAAGGCGGACAACTGGCGCGTCATCATCGCCACGGAGAATCGCGTCAAGACCGCGCAGCAGATTTCCGGCGTGACGCCGCGCGTGGACCAAGTGCGCGATCCGGGAAGCTTTTCCACGACGCCCAACGCCGTCGAACTCGGCTGGCATTATTACCTTGGCAGCCTCGACAGCGGGTTCGTTTACTACGGCTGCCACGATGACGAGTGCCAACGCGCCGTCGCCGCGCAGTCGAACGCCGTGCGCAACGTGAACTCCATTCTCACCGGCAATCCAACCGCCGACACCACACCGCCGACGGTTTTCATTCCGCAACGTCACCCGTGGAATCCCGGCGGCACGAACTTCGGCGTGCAATACGGCTACCAAGTCAAAGTGGCAACCAACTCAGACTTCTGGGTCTGGACCTACGCCTACGACGTGAGCGGCATCACGAATGTCAGCTTGAAACTCCGCGTCAACGGCACCAATCCTCCGACGAGCGATCAGTTCAAAACGTTCGCCGGCGGCCCGCTCGCCGGCACGTGGCAAACCTCGAACATGACGCAGCGCGTCGTCACGCCCGTCCTTGGCGTTACGCCGCAGTACATCGCAGACTATTACCACGCGAAGGTGAGCGGCATCACGAATTCGTTCGTGGATTACTACGTCACGGCCAGCGACGCGCGCGGCAACCTTTTCAAGTCGCCGATCCAACACGTCTGGGTCGGACTGAATCTCTCCGCCGCCATCACGCCGACGAATCCCCCCGCCTCCACCAACTTCCCGCCGTTCGTGATGGACGGCGCGGCGGACTCGACGAATTTTCTCGTCGCGTCCAGCGGCATGACCCTCCACGCGGCGCTGCGCGGGTCGCAGCTTTACGTCTCGACTTGGTCGCCGGGCAACAGTGGGCCCAACGACCATTTCCTTTTCGTGAGCGACCAGTTGCTCGCCTCCGCCACCGCCGCCGCGCCGTGGGCCAAGTCCGGTAAAGTTTCGGTCGCCACGAGCAAGCCGTTCCTCGCGGGCGAAAGCCAGAACAGCTACGTCGCGTGGTTCAACGCCCCCGCCGGGTCACTCGCGACGAAAGCCGCCGCGAATTCCGGCCAAATGGAAGGCACGATTGATCTCGTCGCCGCCTTCGGTGCGGTGCCGACGAATATTTATTTGTGTTCCGCCGCGTACCAGACGGCGGACGGCGGTGCGCTCGGCTCGCAATGTCCCGCCGGCGCCGGCCCGGACCTTGACCCGAATGAGTTCTTCGTCATCCCGACCGCCGCGCTGCGCGATCACAACGGCGATGGGAAATTTGACCGGCTTGATCCCGCGCTGGATTTCACCTTGCAAGCCACGCGCACCGGGAGCAACGGCGTGGCGCTCACGTGGGCCGCCATGCCCGCGCACAACTATCAAGTCGTTTACGCCAACCAGTTCGGAAATTCCTGGAGCAACCTCGCTGGCGCCTCGAACACCGCCGGGCCGCTGCAACTTTTCCTCAGCCACACCGACGCGCCGCCCGCGACCGTCCCCGGGCGTTTCTACAAGGTGAAGCTGCTGCCGTGACGCGCGACCGCCCCGCCGCACAAACATGCGGTGGAAACCGAGCCGGAAATTGATGAAACTGACTCGAACGCAAGCTCCACGGCGAAAAACTGGCCGGTCAGATTGAGCGCGCGCCGCATGAATCCAAAACATTTCAACTTCGCACTTCTCGCGCTGGCCACCGGCCTGTGCCTTGGCTCGCCGACCTGCCGCGCCGAGCAGGATGTCTCCGGCCTCAATGCCCGCAAGCCGCAAACCTGGGTGCGCGACGCCGTCATCTACGAAATCTTCCCGCGCAATTTTTCCGCCGGCGGCGATTTCAACGGCATCACCGCGCGGCTCGATGAATTGAAATCCCTCGGCGTGGACGTGCTCTGGCTCATGCCGATCCATCCCATCGGCGCGAAGTTTCGCAAAGGCGAATTCGGCAGCCCGTACGCCATCAAGGATTATTACGCCCTCAATCCCGATTACGGCACGACGAACGATTTCAAAAAACTGGTGACCGAAGCCCACGCGCGCGGACTGAAGATCATCCTGGACCTCGTCGCCAATCACACCGCGTGGGACAGCGTGATGATGGCGCACCCGGAATTTTACAAACAGGACGCCAGCGGCAAAGTCACGCCGCCCGTGCCCGAGTGGACGGACGTGGCGGGTTTGAATTACGCCAGCCCGAAGCTCCGCGAATACATGATCGCGATGTTGAAGCATTACGTCACCGCGTTCGGCGTGGACGGTTTCCGCTGCGACGTGGCCTACATGGTGCCGACGGATTTCTGGGAACAGGCGCGCGCCGAACTGGAAAAAATCAAACCCGACATCCTGATGCTGGCCGAGGCGACCAAGCCGGAACTGCTCGTGAAGGCGTTCGACCTCGATTACTCGTGGCCGCTGCACGCGACGTTGAACAAGGTCCTGCTCGAAGGCGCGCCGGCGACCGAGTTCCGTCGCTCGTGGGAAGAATCGTTGAAACAATTTCCGCACGGCTCGCTGCACCTGCGCATCTCGGACAATCACGACGAAGCCCGCGCCGTGGCGCGCTTCGGCATCCGCGGCGCGCTGGCAGCGGAGGCGTTGATGCTCACGCTCGATGGCGTTCCCCTGCTCTACAACGGCATGGAAGTCGGCGACGCCGCCGAGTCCGGCGACCCGGCGTTGTTCGGGAAGATGCCGATCTTCTGGTCGCCGAAAGAGCGCCCGCCGTTGCGCGACACGTATCGCGAACTCATCAAGCTGCGGAAACAATACGCGCCGTTTCGCAACGACCGCGTCGTCTGGTTGCGCAACTCGGACGAAGCGAACCTCGTCACCTTCATGCGGCTCGACGCGAAGGATGAATTTGTCATCGTCATCAATTTTTCCAGCCGCCCGCAAATCGGCTGGGTCGAAGTGATGCACGATCACGAATTCAAGGCCATCAAATTTCCGGGAATGCCTGAACCGCCCCTCAATGGTTTCCCCATGTTCCGATTGCAAGGTTACGAGTGGCGCATCTACCACCGCGTCGTCCCGAAGTGACCGGCGCGCGCCCGTCCCGGGCGCAGCAACGTCCGCCAACACGAGGACTCAGGAAAGTTTCAACCCGCCCTGCCCGCTCCAAGTTGCTGCGGCCGGGACGGTCGCGCCCCTCAGCCCCGCAGATATTTCACCACCGCTTCCGTCCGCGAATGGACGTGAAGTTTTTCGTAAACCGTCCGCACGTAACTGCGCACCGTATCAATGCTGATCTTCATGCGGTCGGCGATTTCCTTGTAGGCGTAACCGTTGGCGAGCTGGTCGAGAAATTCCCGCTCGCCCGGCGTGAGCCGCGCCACGGGCGAATCCGTTCCCGGCGGCTTCGCAAAAAACTGCACCACGCGCCGCGCGAGATGCGGCGTCATCGGCGAACCGCCCGCCTGCACGTCCTGGATCGCCTCCAACAGCCGCGCCGAAGCCGTGCGCTTCAGCAAATAGCCGCTCGCGCCGGCTTTGAGCGAACGAAAGAGTGAATCACTGTCTTCATAAACGGTGAGCATCAGGAACTGCACGGCGGGCAGCGCGGTTTTCAATTGCCGCACGCACTCCACGCCGTTCATGCCCGGGAGGTTGATGTCCATCAGCACGACGTTGGGCGGGCGCAGGGGAATTTCTTTCAGCGCGGTTTCCGCGTCCGCGTACTCGCCGGCCAGCCGGAACGCCGGCGCGCGCCGGATCAACGCGCCGAGACTGGCGCGGATGCCTTCGTCATCGTCCACGATCGCCACCTTGATCGGCGGGTTCTCGGCTGGCTTGGCACTCATCGCAAAAAAGTTTTAACACCGATTCGTCCCGTGTCCACACATTCGCCCGGGCAATCCACGCTTACGCCGGCGGCGGCGGCGTGCGCGCGGTGCTGAGATTCACGGTCAGCCGGACACGCGTCCCGCTGCCAGGATTGTTCTCGACCGACAACTCGCCGCCCAGCGCGTTGGCGCGCCGTTGCATGTTGCCCAACCCCTGCCCCGATCCGGGCGCGGGCGATTTCGCGGAATCCACTCCCCGCCCGTCGTCTTGCACCGTGATCTCCAGCGTGGCGCCGGAAATTTTCACCTGCACCCGCACTTCCTTCGCGTCCGCGTGCTTGAGCACGTTCGTGAGCGCCTCCTTCACGACGAGAAAAATGTTATGGCGCAAATCCGGCGGCAATGTTCGCGCGGGCAACGTCTCGGGCAAGTCCAGGCGGCAGCGCGTGGTTTGCCCGTCGAACAATTCGTTCGCGAAGTGCGCCAGGTAATCCACCAGGCTTTGCAACGTGTCGCTGCCGGGCCGCACCGCCCAGACGATTTCCTCCAGCGCGCGCACGGTGTCGTTCGACGCCTCCGCGATTTTTTTGACGTGCGCTTCGACCTGTCCCGGCTGCTGCGCGTCCGCCTTCGCCAGCCCGCACAGCAGCGAGATGCGCGTCAGCGACGAGCCGAGTTCATCGTGCAAGTCCTGCGCGATGCGCGCGCGTTCGCGCTGGAGCGCGCGTTCCTGTCCGGCGAGCTGGAGTTGACGCTGGAATTTTTTCTGTTCGACGCCCCGGACGCTCGCGATCACCGCGGCCAGGATTCCCAGCGCGGCCAGCGTCAAGAACCACCACGTCTGCCAGAAACGCGGCACGACGAAATCGTGGAACGACGTCGCCACCGCCATGTCGCTGAAGACCCAGCCGTTGCCGCCGCCAACGTGCCGGAGATGGATTTGATCGAAGGACGCGTTCGCGCGAAAAGTGGTCGTGAGATTTGTGGGCTGGTTGTCCGCGTTGGCGCCGCGCGCGAGGTCCGGACTCAGCCACACCGTCACGCGATCATCATCGCCGGGGACGTATTGAACTTTGAAAACGATGGTGCGGTCGTTGCCGCGGCGCGGGAGTTCGTATTCCTTGAAGCTGCCCGCGCCCGCAAGCTCTGGCCGCGACGAGTGCAAATCGAAATCGCCGGTGACCGTGTTCGATGGCCCGGTCTCCGCCGTGTAAAACGCGCTGTAAGCCCACGCCGCGGGCGCGTTGCCGACCGCCAGCCGGTTAGTGTTGCCCTCGAACAACTGGAAGCCCGCGTAGTATTCCTCCGTGCTTACGTCCGAGAGCGGGTCGAGATGAAACTTAAAATAGAGCGTGTCGCTCGCGGTGTCGTCGCGTTTGATGCCGCCGTGGAGAAGGTCTTCGCCCAGACCGGAATCGTGAATCGTCCGCTCGCCGGGATCGTTCCACAAGATTTCCGCGCGCCCGACAAACGGAGCGCTCAAGATTGTGAACAGAAGAAATAACCGGAATGAAACGCAGAGGCATAGCGTGGCGAAGCCGCAACCAAACAGACGGCCCGAAGGAACCGCAGAGACGCGATAGGCGCAGAGGATTTTGTTCTTCGGCCTTTCTCTGCGCCTATCGCGTCTCTGCGGTTGAATGGCTGGTCCAAAAACCTTTGCAGAACGCGACGAAGTTGGGAGATAGCACTGCAGAGAACGCGGAGAAACGCAGAGATTTTTGAGTGAGTTACCATCGCCGCCGTGTTCCATCCCTTGCGAGACTCTGCGTTTCTCCGCGTTCTCCGCGTCTCTGCGTTTATTTTTGCGCCACATTCGGCTCACGCGACCTGTTTTTCCGGTAGTTTCACCCACTGCGCGAGCGCCGCGGCGATCAACATGCAAACGCCACCCGCCATCACAGCGTGGACGAGATTTCCGCCGAGCAGGTTTTTCACCAGCGGTCCGAACGTGAGCGCGGCCAGAATTTCCGGCAGCACGATGAAGAAATTAAAGATGCCCATGTAAACGCCCATCCGCTCCGGCGGCAGCGCGCCCGCGAGAATCGCGTAAGGCATCGAGAGAATGCTCGCCCACGCCACGCCGCCGAACGCCAGCGCGATGAGCAAAAGATTTTTTTGCTCCTCGCCGTGAATGAAACCGACGGCCAGCAAACCGAGCCCGCCCAGCGCGAGACAGACACCGTGAATCCGCCGTCGGTCAAACGTCCGCGACAACGCCATCAGCGCGAACGCCGCGATGAACGTCACCGCGTCCTTGATCGAATAACAAACGCCCGCCCACTCGGCGCCGCGCTTGAAGACATCGGACTTCGGATCGTTTGAACCGAACACCACCGGCACGGCGTTCGAGAAATGCAGCCACATGCAAAACAATCCGAGCCAGGTGAAGAATTGCACCAGCGCGAGGCGCCGCATCGTGCCCGGCATTTCCGCGAGCGCGCTGAAGATTTCGCGGAAGAAATGACCAAAGCCCGCGCTCTCGGATTTCTTCCGGCGAAATGCTTCCAAGTCTTCCGGCGGATATTCCTTCGAGGTCAGAATCGTGTACAGCACCGCGCCGAAGAACGCCACCGCGCCGAGGTAGAAGGAAATTTTTACGTTCGGCGGGATGGCGTTGGCGTCGCTCGTGTCGCTGCTGACGTTGAACCAGTTCTTCAAAATCCACGGCAACATCCCCGCCACCACTGCGCCGACGCCGATGAAAAAGCTTTGCATCGCGAAACCCGTGCCGCGCTGTTCCTCCGGCAACTTGTCCGCCACGAACGCGCGGAACGGCTCCATCGAGACGTTGATCGAAGCGTCGAGAATCCAGAGCAGCCCCGCCGCCATCCAGAGCGCGCTGCAATTCGGCATCGCCAGCAACGCGAGCGAACTGAGGATCGCGCCCACGAGAAAATACGGCCGCCGCCGACCGAGCGGCCCCCAAGTGCGGTCGCTCATCGCGCCGATGATCGGCTGCACGATGAAACCCGTGAGCGGCGCGGCGAGCCAGAGCAGCGGGATGTCCTCGTCTTTTGCGCCGAGATATTTGTAGATCGGGCTCATGTTCGACATCTGCAAGCCCCAGCCGAACTGGATGCCGAGAAAGCCGAAGCTCATGTTCCAGATTTGCCAGAAGCCGAGACGAGGTTTTTGCATGGCGATAAAGCGGTTTCCGATTCGCGGCCAATTCAGCAGCCGGCGAGCGAGGGCGCAAGCCAATTCCATTGGCCGTCCGCCGCATGAATGTGCGGTGAGGAAAAAGCACCAAGCATCAAGCTCCAGAGAACATCCAAACAACAAACTTCAAAAAAACGAGAGCCGCAAGCGCTTGCCTAGCTGCTTGGAAATATTGAATTGGAGGTTGGAGCTTCTCTGGAGCTTGGTGCTTGGAATTTGGAGGTTTTAGTTCCGCCTTGCCTCGCCTGCGCGCGCGCCGTACGTTGGCGGCGGTGAAGAAAAAAGATTCCGCGTTGAACGGAAAGGATTTGCCCGGCGAGTGTCCCTCGCCCGCGATCTGTCCGCTCAGTCGCGTGAAGGCGGGCACGGTGGTCTGCGTGCGCGAACTCATGGCCACGCCCGAAGTGATTGATCGCCTGCGCGAGATGGGCCTCGGCGAAGACCAGAAGCTCAAGCTGCTCAGTCATTCGGACAGCGTCATCTGCCAGGTCTGCAACGCCCGCGTCGCCTTGAGCGAGCAACTCGCCGACGCGATCATGGTCGAACCCGTCACCTGTTGACCGGCCATGTCGTCCGCTCCCCAACAGCTGACGACCATCGCCGCGGGCGCGACGGCGACGGTGACCGAAATCAATCTCCCACCCGCCAGCCGTCCGCGCCTCATGGAAATGGGCCTGCTCGTCGGCACGAAAGTCGAACTCGTCCGCTTCGCGCCGATGGGCGATCCGGTGGAGATCAAGGTGCGCGGCTACAATCTCACGTTGCGGAAGAGCGAGGCGGAACAGATTTTGGTGAGGACTTAGCGGAGACATTTTCGCTTCACCTGCCCGGCTTTAATTTGCAATCAACCGGGAGAATTAATCTGAGGAGCTTGAGGACGTTCACACCGCCCCTGCCGAATTCACAAATCGAACAGGTGTTTCAAGACGGATTCGATCTCCGCCATTTTTTCGGCGGGAAATGCTGAAATGCGCCGCTCGATCTTGGCGTTGTCCACTCCGGCGATGCCGAGCACGTTCACCACCGATTCCTGCCGGAGCCAAGGCGGTTTTGGAAAACGAATCTCACAGTCGCCGCCGCGGATTTCCGTGGTCATCGGCACCACCACGGACATGTTGCGCTGCTGGTCGGGATTGGCAATGGACACCACCACGCAAGGCCGCACCTTGGCCGCCATGCCCAAATCTACAACCACCACGTCGCCACGATTAAAGCCGGTCATAGTCCAACTCCGGGGCCGGCCCAAGTTTCTCCCAAGTGTCCGCCACCACTCCATCCATCGGCGGCTCCGTCCCGCGTTGACGCTTCAGAAAATCGAGGTAGTGCCGGAGTTCGCGCAGCACCGGCTCCGGCTGATGTTTGATTTCCTCAAGCAAGATTTCCTGCGTGCTCATGGCGGGACAATAAACTCACGGTGCACCCGGCGCAAACTGCAATTTCCCCGGCTCAATTTGAGGAAACAATTTTGCGCGCCTCATGGAAATGGGCCTGCTCGTCGGCACGAAAGTCGAACTCGTCCGCTTCGCGCCGATGGGCGATCCGGTGGAGATCAAGGTGCGCGGCTACAATCTCACGTTGCGGAAGAGCGAGGCGGAGCAGATTTTGGTGACCGTCAAAAGCTGACCGGGTTACCAGCTCAATCCGATGGATGGCGCGGGCTTTCAGCGGTAGGCAATGAGCAGAAAAGCAATACGGGCATGTTGGTTTTCGCGTCGTAGATTGTCGCCGTAATGCGGGCGATGGGTTGAAGCGTGGCTTGGTTATCCGAATCCGGTTTTTCTTCGTAACAGTAGTCGAGTCCATCAAGCGTAATTCTTTTTGGTGTTCCAATTGGTTTTCCCGAATACATGGCGCGACCGGTGGAAACAGCTTCCTTGAAGTAATTCAGCGGCGGACGAGGCAGCGAGCGGGCGAATTCCAACTGCCGCCACGTTAACTGAAAGGTAAGCAGTTTGCCGTAGTCCTCGAATTCAAACGAGGCCACTCCGCCGCCACCAACGACAAGACAACCGTCCACAGCGCGGAAAAAGTCCACACCTCGATCCGTCACTGCTTTCACTCTTTCTTTCGTCCCGGGACGGTTTGATTCATGTGTTCCGAGCGAGCACAGCACTTTGAGTTCGCCGGGCGCTCGATACGCCAGTTCGTTCGTTTGGATGCCCATGACAGACGTCAGGAAGTTCGATCCAAGGGCGATGATTTCGGGAACGGATGGAACGAGATCGCCTTCTTCGCCGTCCTTCCTTTTCGCCTGGGTCTTGAGAATCACAACGCCTCGATTGGGCCTCAAAAGCAGCCAGTTGAACTTTCGCTGTCTGGATGTGTAGCGCAGGGCATTCGTATCGGAAGTGCCACTGTGTGCATCGCGATCGGCATCCGAAAGTCCTGCGACCGCAAGAAGGTTGGAAACTGTGGTGGCACCGAAATTCCGGGGTGCGACGAGGTACACGTTCAACGCATTGGTAGGTTGCCGGGAAAGCTGCGACTCGATTTTTGCCGCGCCCGGCTCGAACGGCACAAGGAGATTGGCCAGCGGCTCTTGGCCGAAAAGCCGCTGGCTCGCGCAGATAATGAGGACGTAAAAAAGTCTCCGCGACATGCTTACTGAGTTGGATTTGCAGGATCGAATACGGTTTTCTCGTCTTGCTGCGAGACCGACTGGTCGTCGCCACCGCCGGAATCGGCAACGTATTCGTAGATCGTGTCGTCCAGGCAGCCCGGCCAATAGACGACCCGCATTTTCACGATGCCGGGGACGGAATTGGTGTCCAAATCCCAACCCGAGCGGTGATCGAATTTCGAGGCTGCGCGCCAACCGTCCCAGATTTTGGCGGGCGCATTGGTCGTATCGGTAGCTGAAATCCCTGTCAGTTCCTGACCGAGCCTACCACCGAAAAACCCGCGCGTGTAGAGGGTGGTCGAACCGGACAAAAACATGTGCATGTTTGGCCCGAGCGGAAGAACGTTCTTGTTGTAAAGATCGTTGTAGTTATCCGCATAAAGCATGCTGCACGCAAAAATACCCATCCATTTCAAACGCGACCCGCCAAACTTCATTTTCGAAATGGGAATCCAATCGTACTGCCCACCTATCGGTGGAAAAGGAATGTAGGTTTGCAACGAAGGCGTCGTGGTCGCGCGGTCGTCAAGTGTCGTGCCGCGAACGCCGTGCGCAAACATCATCCCAAAATCAACTCCACTATTGAAAACGTTGCTCCCGGTTCCTTGAAGCTGTCCGGAAGTGATGTCCGCTTTGGTTTTCGAGAATACATTCGTATAAGAGCCTTTCGCCATCGTCAGTCGGAAACCGATAGCATTAAGTCTTGGCCAGCGGATGTCCGGCAGTGGGAGCGCGCCATCAATATTCACAGTCCCGATGATTTTTGGAGGCTTGTTGTTAGCCGGCCCGTACTGATCCAACGCGACGATTCCAATGGTGCCGGAGGTGTTTTTGAGCCGGCGTGTTTCAGGCCTGGACGGCTGCGGGGCGGATTGTGGCGATGATGGAGTTGGTGCATCGAGGGGACCGTACGTTCCACCATACGATTGAACGCTGGAAGTTGAAGTCTGACTTTCAGATTTTTCTGGGAGCAACAACTCCGGGAACTCACCAGCCTCAAAAATGAAGTGATCCGAGAGGTCAAAATCGGGAGGATAAAGAACCAACGGCACTGCCGATGACGAACCGTTAGTCGGCACCACCATTATTTCACCGGAAGCAAAAGACGCCATTGAAGGCGATGGCGGTCCTTCCGAAGAACCGCCGCCTGAGGCGCTTTGCTGTGTGCAGCCTGTCGCATTGGATGCCGTTAAGCCGAAACTGTAAATGCCGTCCGGCGTTAGATTCCCGGAACTGTCAGTGCCATCCCAATCGTAATTCAGTTTGTAGCTCGTGCCGGTAGCCGTGCGCACGACTGTGCCTGAAGGATTAGTGATCGTGAGCGTCCATGCAGCGCAATCGGCGAACAGCGCGCTGATGTGTTGCGTCTGCCCGAGTGACGGTTGAAACCACGAACTTGAAAACGTGTACTGCGAAATAAAGTTGTTGAACGTGACTTGAACGAGAGATGACACGCCTATCGCCGTCGCGGGAGTCGTTGTGCTGGTGCTGTCTGGCCCGGTGCTGCCGTCCACGGTGGCGAAAATGAAATGCAACCCGTTTGGCCACTCGCAAGTGTTGATGGTGAAGTTTGTTTCGCCAGTGGTACTGATGCGGACTTCCTCGCCATCCACGAAGACCCGGATTTGTGCAGCCGGCAGGCCGGTGCTGGTGACACTGATATTCAGAAGTCCCGAAGCAACGAACCCGTTGGTTGGAGACGTAACAAACACGACTGGTGGAGCGACATCGTTCGAGCCAGTCGCGACGACTCTGTAAAACCGCTGCGAGAAATTTCGAGGATGTTCGACGGTTTCTCCCTGATAATAAACGCCGCCGTCCGTGAAGATGGTGTTTGTGCCTTGCGCCGGGAAGCGTTCATACAGCCGCTTCCACGGAATCGAATCGGATATTTCGTCAGCATAATCAACCGCGTAGATTATGTTTGATTCGCTCGTCCATCGCATCTGGACGGATTGATCCGCAGTGACGTTTATTCCAGTGAACTGAATTTGCGCACTCGTGGAAAGCGCCGTGGCCGCAAAGGCTAGTGTTGCAAGAATTCGTTTGATCGTTCTCATAATAACCCCACTTCCATATTTGGCCGGTTCGTCCCCAGAAATCAGAGAGGCGCACACCCCATGCTCCTCCCAGAGGTAACCCGCTAAGGCACCGCAAGAGAAAACACAAGGCGGCGCCCATTCGGGCGTGCCTTGGCCTTCGTCTCTTGCTTTGCCTTAAAAAAATAGCGGGTTTTTCTGGGGCTTTGGTAGCGGCCAACGCTACGCAAAATTCAAATTTGAAAAGAACTGCATCCGTCTTACGCCTTGCGCACGGCATTGCCAAGAAGATTCCGCGTCTCAGTTTTTGATTTATCGAAGCATCAGATTCTGTGCGCGAGGAAGGCGTGCTCGTCTCAATCCAACTTGCCCGGCACTTTTTCTGTCTCTAGCCTGTTGCGGCATTGAAACAGTTTGAAAAAAGCGGCGGTGGCAGCGGTTCAACAACCGCCTACGTCGCGCTGACCGGCAATCCGAATTGCGGCAAGACGACGTTGTTCAACGCGCTGACCGGTCTGCGCGCGAAAGTCGGCAACTACGCGGGCGTCACCGTCGAGCGCAAGGAAGGCAAACTCCTTGGCGCGCCCGCCGATGCGAACCTCCGCGTGCTCGATCTCCCCGGAACGTACAGCCTCAGTCCCAATTCGCTCGACGAACAGGTTTCGCGCGATGTGTTGCTGCATCGCCTGCCGGAACTGCCGGCGCCGGATTTGATCGTCGTGGTCGTGGACGCGTCGAATCTCCAACGCAATCTTTACTACGCCACGCAAGTCATCGAGTTGGGGCATCGCACGATCATCGCGTTGAACATGGTGGACGTGGCGGAAAGCCTCGGCCACTCGATTGACACCGGAAAACTTTCCGCGTCGCTCGGCGTGCCGGTGATGCCCGTCGTCGCCAGCACGGGACAGGGTATTCCCGAGTTGCGCGAAAAAATCGTCGCCGCCGTCCGCGACCAGACGGAAATCAAACCGCGATTGTTCTGCCAGTTGCCCGGGTTGTTCCGCATCGAGGCGATGCAACTCGCGGAGTTGCTCGCGGAAACCTACCGCGAACGCAAGTTGCAGGCGACCGCCGAAGCGTTGTTGCTGCTGACGAATGAAAAGGCGCTGGCGTCGAGCAGCGCGCATTACCCGCAACGCATCCAGGACGCCGTCGCCGCCGCGCGCAAGCGGCTCGACGCCGCGAACGTGGACTGGCGCGGCGCGCCCATCGAGTGGCGTTACGCGCGCGTGATGGAAATCCAGCAGGCGGTCACGACCGAACTCGCGCCTCCGGG
Organism: Pedosphaera sp.; assembly: GCA_009695195.1. Classification (GTDB taxonomy): domain Bacteria; phylum Verrucomicrobiota; class Verrucomicrobiia; order Limisphaerales; family JADLHS01; genus CAIKLQ01. The sequence continues at coordinate 4,603 of SIBJ01000039.1, read as the reverse complement.
CGAAACGTTCAGCGACAAACTGGACCGCGTCCTCACGCACAAAATCTGGGGCACACTGATTTTCATCGCGATCATGGCGACGATGTTCCTGAGCATCTTCACCTTTGCGAACTGGCCGATGGAACTCATCAAACACGGCATCGCGGCGCTGGGGAATTTTGTGGCCGGCCTGATGCCGCCGGGCGATCTGCGCAGCCTGCTCGTGAGCGGAGTGATCAAGGGCGTGGGCGCGGTGGTGGTTTTTCTACCGCAGATTCTGATTTTGTTTTTCTTCATCGGCCTGCTCGAAGACACCGGCTACATGGCGCGCGCGGCGTTTCTCATGGATCGGCTGATGAGCAAGGTCGGGTTGCACGGCAAGAGTTTCATCCCGATGCTGAGTTCGTTCGCGTGCGCGATCCCCGGCATCATGGCCACGCGCACCATCGAGACGCCGAAGGACCGGCTGGTGACGATCCTCGTCGCGCCGCTGATGAGTTGCTCGGCGCGGCTGCCGGTGTACGCGTTGCTCATCGCGGCGTGCATCCCGACGCGCGCGGTGTTCGGCATCCCGAAATTGCTCCAAGGTTTGACGATGCTCGCGATGTATCTGCTCGGCATCGTGGTCGCGCTGCTGATGGCGTGGCTGTTCAAAAAAACTTTGCTCAAGGGCGAGACGCCGATGCTCATCATGGAACTGCCGCCTTACAAACGTCCCCTGCTCCGCGTGGTGTCGCGGCACATGTGGGAGCGGTCGAAGATTTTCTTGCGGCGCGCGGGCACGGTGATTCTCGGGATCAACATTGTGCTGTGGTTTCTGGCGACGTATCCGCGGAGTAGTGAATTGAACAGACAGTTCGATCAACGCCGCGTGGAAGCCGCAAAGCAGCTCCTGACTGGAAGATTCAAGATGGAGTCACCGACCATTGCGGAAATTCGCGTGATCGAATTCAAGGCGCGCATCATGGGAACGACAGAAGATTCAAAGGCATTCATTGATCGACTGGACGAATTGCAGCGTGAACAGCAAGGAGAAAATCTACGCCACAGCTTTGCCGGCTACCTCGGTCGCGCCATCGAGCCGGTCATCGCGCCGTTGGGATTCGATTGGAAGATGGGCATCGGCATCGTGGCGTCGTTCGCCGCGCGCGAAGTTTTCGTCAGCACCATGTCCACGGTCTATAACGTCAGCGACGACGACTCGGACGCGAGCCGCGAAGGTCTCGCCAACACGTTGCTCGACCAGAAACATCCCGACGGCTCGCCGGTTTACACCACGCTGACGGCGGTGACGTTGATGGTGTTCTACGTCTTCGCGCTTCAATGCGTCAGCACCGTCGCCGTCGTGCGCCGCGAAACAAATTCGTGGAAGTGGCCGGTGTTCCAGTGGCTTTACATGGGCGCGCTGGCGTGGGGGCTGGCGTTCGTGACGTATCACGGCGGTCATTGGTTGGGCTGGCAATAGGCGAAATCCTTTCGGCGCCTGACCAAGACTCACTTTTCCCGGTGACGCCACCCGACACCGCACCGGGGCAGTTACCAAAAATGCGGAAAAAGCGGCGTTCGCCCCTTGCGTCGTTTGACCCATCCGCTTCCGTTTGCTACTTTAAGCGCGAGAATTGTTGTTGGTTCTCAGACGCTTGCGGCAACCGCCAGAGTAAAAAAAATAATTACCGCGCCATTTGCATCGTATGAAATTTTTTCGCACCGCCGGTCTGACACTTTGTCTCGGGTCGTTGACGTTCGCAGTCGGCGCGGCACCATACACTTTTGTCGCCGGCTACAATGTGCTCGACGAAGGCAACAGCCCCGGCATCGGCACCAACTTCGGCGCGACCCTCGGCCTCAAGTACGGCAACTTCGGCGCGGACCTCGCCGCCGGCATCGTGTATCTCGCGCGCGACATTGCTGCGACCGACGACGGTCGCACGAACACCGTCCCCGGCCCCGTGGCGGCGATCATTTTGACCAACGGGTTCAACGGCGCAAATTACACCGACACCGGACTGTTGGACGCCGAAACCAACAGCCAACCCCTCTTCGGTTCGCACGGACCGGTCGTCATTGATGCCGCCAGGGACCGCCTCCTCGTGCTCGGCGACGGCACGAACGCCTTCGATTTCCGCGGCGTCGTTTACAGCGCGCCGCTGGGAACGCTCGGCGGCGCCCCGGCGGGCGGCAATCCGGGCGCGGCCCAATTCGCGCTGACCAATCTGTTCATGGTGCCGGACGACCTGACCAATCTCACCGGCTCAAGTTTTCGCGCTGGCTTTCCGCTCGGCATGGCGGCCCGCACGACGGGTGGGGTCACGACGGTTTATCTCGCGCTGGGCAACCACGTCGAAGCCTGGAGCGACGACGCCACCAACGGCGCCCCGCAGTTTCCCTGGCGGCGCATCTGGGCCTCCCTCCGCGGGCCGCGCCAAAACACCGTGGCCAACCGGCTGGCCAGTTCGGACCGCGTGATCAATGGCATCTGCGCCGACGACGAAGGCAACTGTTACTTCACAGCGCAATTCACCGACCCGCCGCGCATCTGGCGCGTGCCAGCCAACGCCGCCCAGACGGCGCCCGCGCCGCTGAATCTGGATTTCGACGACCGCGCGGTCGGCGGTAGCAACACCGGCGTCAACGCGCTCATCACGCCGGTGATCCCGCGGCTCCCCTCGCCCGCCATGATTTTTTCCGGCACGAACTCATTTGTGAATCCGCAGCACGTCACGTTTTTCCGCACGGATGGCCGCGCCGGATTGTTTGTCTCCTCGCTGTTCTGGATGAATGGCATCAACAAACCCTTCACGCCGTATCGCGCGGTCGCCCGGCTCGTGCTCGATCCACCGACCACCACCGTCGCGGGTTACCCCCAGCAGGCGGCGGCGGTCGTGGACGCGTTCGGCACGAGCGCCGATCCCGCCGGACAGGACGCGATCCTGCAAACCGTGCAGTCGAGCCGCTCCGGCGCGATGTCCGCCGGGTTCGGAAATACCCAGCCCATGAAACTGTTCGTTTGCGAACGGCTGCCGACCCAGGTCAACAGCGTCACCAATCCCACCACAATTTACTTCCAGGCTTTCGTCACGGATACGAACCAGGGCCAGACCATTCCCACCGCCGCCCTCGCCCTCGCCACCATCCCCCCGCTGCCGCCAGCGCCCGCGATCACCTCGCTCTCGCCCGCGAACGGGCTGGCCAACGGCGGCACCGTCGTGGAAGTGAACGGATCCAATTTCGTTTCCGGTGCCACCGTGAAATTCGGCGCCGCGTCCGCCGCCTCGGTAAACTTCAGCAACGCGAATCTGCTCGTGGTTACCACGCCGGCGCACGCCGCCGGCGTAGTCACGCTCACCGTCGAGAATCCCGACGGTCAAATCGGCGCCCTCTCGAACAGTTTCACTTTCACGATTCCGCCGCCGCCCGCCGTCACCAGCGTCACGCCCGGCGACGGCCCCGATGACGGCGGTACGTTCGTGACCATCACGGGTTCAAATTTTGTCAACGGCCTCACCGTTTCTTTCGGTGGCAGCAACGCCGCCTCGGTCAACTTCAGCAACTCCACTCTCCTCACCGCCGTCACACCGGCGCACGCGGCGGCGACCGTTGACGTGATGGTTCAAAATCCGGACTCGCAATTCACGATTGCGACCAACGCCTTCACCTTCACGCCGGCCCCGGCCATCAGCGCCGTCGTTCCCGCCAACGGCCCCGTGGTCGGCGGAACTTTGGTCGTCATCACCGGCTCGAATTTCGTCAGCGGCCTCACCGTTTTCTTCGGCGCGAGCAACGCCGTCGCTGTCAACTTCAGCAATTCCACACTCGTCACCGCGACCGCCCCGGCGCATCCTGCCGGCCTCGTTGACGTGACGGTGCAAAATCCTGACCTCCGCGCCGCGACGTTGACGAACGCGTTCACCTTCGATCCGCCCCCGGCCATCACCGACCTTACGCCGGCCAGCGGCCCGACCGCCGGCGGCACGCTCGTGACTATCACCGGCTCGAACTTCGTGAGCGGTCTCACTGTTTTCTTCGGCACGAGCAACGCCGCCTCCGTGAACTTCAGCAACTCCGCGCTCATCACCGCCATCGCCCCGGCACATCCCGCGGCCACGATCAACGTGTCGGTGCAAAATCCCGATGCGCAATCCGCGACTGCCATCGCGGCATTCACTTTTATGGCGCCTCCGCCAGCCATTACGAGCGTGAACCCGACGAACGGGCCGATCAGTGGCGGGACGCTCGTCACGATCATCGGCTCCAATTTCGTGAACGGCCTGATGGTGTCGTTCGGTTCCAGCAACGCCATGTCCGTGAACTTCAGCAACGCCTCGCTCATCACCGCCATCTCGCCGGTTCACGGCGCAGGGGTCGTGGATGTGACGGTGATCAATCCCGATTCGCAATCCGCCATCGCAACCAACGTCTTCACCTTCGATCCGGCGCCACTCGTCGCGTTGGTCTCGCCCGCGTCCGGACCTGAAGCCGGCGGCACGCTCGTCACGATCACCGGCTCCAATTTCGTCAGCGGCCTGAACGTTCTGTTCGGTTCGAGCAACGCTACGTCCGTGAACTTCAGCAACTCGACGCTCATCACTGCCGTCTCACCGGCTCACGCCGCGGGCCTCGTGGA
>SIBJ01000155.1 GCA_009695195.1 Pedosphaera sp. | reverse complement strand
TGGGGCGAAAAATTATTGGGAACAGTTTCAACCTGCGCCGGAATTCGTCGTGCTATTTCTCCCGGGCGATCACTTTCTCACGGCGGCGTTGCAGGCCGACAACACGTTGCTGGATCGGGCGCTCGCGCGGCGGGTCCTGCTCGCGACGCCAACCACGCTCATCGCCCTGCTCAAGGCGGCGGCCTACGGCTGGCGGCAGGAATCGGTTTCGAAGAATGCCGACGAAATCAGCGCGCTCGGCCGGGCGCTTTACGATCGGGTGGCCGGGTTCGCCGACAACCTCGACAAGATCGGACGCGGACTCGATACGGCGATGAAGGGCTATAACACCGCGGTCGGATCGTTCGAGGGGATGTTGCTGCCGGGCGCGCGCAAGTTCGCCGAACTCGGGGTGAAAGGCACGAAGGAACTGACCTCGCCGGGTACTGTAGACACGGCGGCCCGCGATGTGGTAAAACGCAGTTGAGCATGAGCGCGTCACCCAACGGCACCGGTCCGATCGACGGGATTTGGGAGCTGGTGCGCGCCGAGTTGGACGGCGAGGTCGCACCGGAATTGCTGGCGTTGAAAACGGAAATGGAGTTGTCCGCCGGTGCCTATGTTGTGCGTTTCGACGGCGTGGTCGAGAGCCGCGGAACGTTCACGCAGGATGGAGGGCCCGAGGAGAACACCCTCATCCTGCGCGGGACCGAAGGTCCGAACGCCGGGCAGGTGATTCCGTGCATTTATCAATACGTGGGGGACCGGCTGCGGGTGTGCTATGGCCTTGACGGTGTCGCCCCGACTGGGTTTGTAACGCCGGCGGGAGCGGATCAATACCTCGCGAGCTATCGGAGGATGACTCTACAAGAATGAAATCTGTGAAGCAGGTTTAGGACGACGATGAGCACGATTGTCTTTTTCACGGCGTTAATTGCAGCAGTGATTGGGTTCGCTGTTTTGTGCGGCAATACTCGGCGATTAACTAATCAGATCTTTTCCGGCGTTGCCATCAGCTTTTCACTTTATCATTTCTTTATCTACGGAGCAATCATAGCAGGAAAACAATTTGCAGCTGACAATGCTACAAGCCCTGTGCCTTGGCTACGGGCTGCGGGATCCACTTTCGCATTTGTTCCATAGCTACTCTGCCTCCTGCGGATTTCGATTAGCCGTGACAAGAAACTACCTATTTCGGCATTTCGTCAATCATGGCCGTGGTTCTTGGTTGGAGTATTTCTGGCCGCATTGAGTCTGACCAATTGGTATGTTCCACAGAACTCGCTTCCCAATAATCAGAAACGCGGTGCTGCATATGATTTCGCTGTCCTCGTCGTGGTGGGATTGCATGTAATCTTGATTCTGCAGGCGTGGCTACAATTACAGAATCAAAAGGGCATTCGCCGAATCGAGATGCAGTTTTTTGTTTTGAATGTCGGCATTGCGACACTGTTTGCGACGATTTCCGCATTCGTAGGGAATACATTGCAACTCCATTCAGTAAAGCTTTTTGGCCCAGTTGTGATCATAGGCGCATTCGCCCTTACCGCTTGGGCGATATGCTATCATCGTATTTTCAATGCGCGACAAGTGTTCGGTTCGCTTATTCGTCGAGCGTTTTTTTTGTTTTTTCTGATCGGAGGGACATTCATTCTTGACGATGCTTTCGGAAGAATTGTTCAACCGGCGGTCCGATTCATTCTGAGTATAAGCGTAGCATACTTTGTTGCCTTTTGGTTTGATCGAGTCGCTCGTGCATGGTTGGGAGCTAGTACGGAGCGAGCCACTGCTGGTGCAAGATCCCGAGCGATTGAGATTGCACGTACCAATTCCGAGCCATCAAATCTTATCACGAGTTTCGAGAGGCTATTGTGTCATCAATTTGATGCGAGTTCGTCGCATTTGATGTTTGATACCACCACCAGTCTGACATCGAAGGATTTGGATTTCGGGAAGTCTCGTCCTGGGTATGATGCGCTTTGTGAAAACGGTTGGGCAACGTCAGAAAGTTAGGAACGTCGGCGATCGACTTCCGGGCGTGCGGACTTGAAGGATTTCCTAACCCAGCACTCGCTCGGCGTTCTCATCGCCGTCCCCCGCGGCAGCCCGACGCCCTCCCTCCTTGTCGCCCTTGGCACGAAGACCAATGAGTGGCCGTTCACTTATCCCGAGGTCGAGCGGCTGCAGAATATCGCCGAATTGATGGACAACATCCTGACCCATTCGCGGCTCAGCGCGCAGGCGGCGCTGCAGGCGAAGATGGAGCATCTCGCAATGATGTCCCGCGGACTCGCACATGACCTCAAGAACCTCATCACCCCGGTCTCGTCGTTCTTGATCCATACCGACGGGCGCTATGAGCCCGGTAGTTCGGAAGAGGAAGTGCACGCGGCGGCCCGCAACTCGGTGCGCGTCATGACGGACTATGTGCGCGAGGCGCTGTTTTTCTCGGAACGACTCGCGCCGAAGCTCGAACCCATCGACCTGAACTCCGTGCTCAAGGCGGTGCGCGATGTCGCCGCCACCCGTGCGGCGGCGCGCACGATCGCGATCGAAACCAACTCCGAGGTTCGCGAGCCCGTGGTGGCCGATGGCGTGTTGTTGCAACGTTTGCTGGGAAATCTCGTCGGCAACGCCATCAGTGCCTCCGCGCCCGGCACCGCGGTCGAAATCTCCGCACGCACGCTCAAATCCGGCTGGCTGCGCCTGCAAGTCGCGGACCGTGGCACGGGCATCGCCCCGGAACACCTGGGCCGCATCTTCGATCCCTATTTCACCACCAAGGAGTTTGGCGACGAGGTGCGCGGGTTCGGGCTTGGCTTTACGATCTGCCAGAAAATCACCAACCTGCACGGTGGAACGATCGAGGTGCACAGCGAACTCGGGTCCGGCACCCGCGTCACCGTCGACCTGCCGGCCATCCCGCCCGCGCGAGGTCTTTTGCCGACCCCGCCCTGTCTAGCGCTTCCTTGACTACGGCGCGTGACCGCGTGCAATCGGAACCACGGTATGAACCCCGACGCCGTCGATTTGCTGCCACCCCGGATTCTGATCGTGGACGACGAGCGTCAGATTCACGCTTCGTTGCGTCTCCGGCTGGGCCGCGACTACGACCTCGCCTTCTGCTTCGATGCCCGCGAGGCGTTGGAGAAAATCGCACACGAGCGATTCGATCTTTGCCTGGCCGACATCCACATGCCGCACCTGGACGGACTCGCCTTCATCGAGGCGGCGCGCCAGGTCGATCCGGGACTCGGTTTTGTCGTCTTGAGCGCGTTCGACACGGACGAAAACCTGCGACGGGCGATTCCGCTCCAAGTTTACGAGTTCCTTTCGAAGCCTCTGCCGGAGCGGCACGAATTCGAAGGCCGCGAGCCGGACTGGGTTGAACAGACCCGCCGCCGCCGCCGCGATCAGGCCCTCGCGCAGCAGTCCGGCACGATCGCGGGGGAACGCGATTCGGCGCAGCTCGAGCGTGAGGTGGAACTGGTGGCGTCGGAGACCGCCCGCGATGCGTTGCGGCAGACGGCCAGTCTGCTCACGACCATCCAGGCCCATCTGGTGGCTGCGACGACCGTGGTGGCGGCGCGCGCCAGGACGGATCCGTCGGTGGGACATCTTCTGCGCAACCTCGAGGAGGCGCGAAAAACGACCGACGCCGTCATGACTGTCGCGGAGGGTTTTTTCGATTCCGCCTATGGCAGCCGCGACACATCGCCGGCCCTCATCAACGAGGGCATCCGACATGCCATCAATATCGCGGTGCGCATGAGCCGGGCCGAGGATACGAGCAAGGTCGTCGACTTCAGTCCACTGGACGACCGCCTGCCAGTCCAGGGGTTGTCCGGAATCGATTTCCTGTTGATGCTGGTTCCGGCGCTCGGGGCCGCGCTCACGCTCGCGCCGGCGAACACCACGGTGGGAATTCATGGCGAACATTTTTCCCGGCTCGAGGCGGTGCCACGTGAACCGCGTTGGCGGGGACACCTCTGGCTCAATCGCAAGCATGCCTTGAACGGCCATGCCGGGGTGCTGCTCACCGTCACGGCCAGCGCGCCGCCGCTCTCGCGGAGCCAGCTGGAGGCGTGGTTGAAAGGCGAATACATTCCGCTCGCCACCGTCACCTCGCGCGGCCTGCTCGCCGGCGTCAGGAAATGTCGCGGTTTGCTCGGCATGTCGCTGCCAACCCAGGCCGGACAGTTTCAACTTGTGCTGGCGTTGCCGACGTAACGTGGAGGCGAATTCCGCAACCAATCCAGCCCGGAGCCCGTGATTGCCATCGTTTCCACCGTCGAACGCGAACGCGCGGCCTTCGCGGCATTGTGTGCCAGCCGGGGCTGGCTGGCGGCCGAATGCGATTCGGTCCGTGCTCTCGTGCGCCTGCTGCGACGGTCAGCCCCAAAGGTCGCGCTCGTGCGGCACAAACTCCGGGACGGCTATTCCGACAACGCAATCGCCGCCCTTGCGACGGCCGGGGCGTTGCCGGCGACCAGGATCATCGTCCTCATCGGTGCGGGCACCGCGTCGTCTGCCGAGGCGCGGCAGCTCGCGCTCGGCGCGGATTGTGTTTTGCGCGATCCGGTTCGAATCGACGTGCTCAGCGAATACCTCGCGAAATATTGCCGGCCGCCCCGCCCATCGCGGGCCGACGCCCGGAAACATGTTGCGACGACACTGTCGTTTGCCGGCGCCAGTCTTCACCCGGCCGAGCGGCTCCTGCGACAGGGCGACCAAACCGCCTCGCTGACGCCGCGCGAAGTCGAGCTCGTCGAACTATTGGCCGGTTCCAGTGATGAGGTTGTGACCTACGAGACGCTTTACAGCGAGATTCTGGGCCGCCGGTTTCGCGGCGACACGAGCAATATGCGCGTGTTGCTCGGCAAACTCGGTGCATCCTCGGCCGTGCTCGGCATCGCCGTCCGCCAGTGGGTGGAGGTGATTCCAAAATTGGGTTATCGTTACCGGGCCGCATCCCCGGGCAAGTTGACCGCTGCCCGAACTCGTCAGGCGCTTCGGTCGGCGGCGTAGTTGAATTTTTCCCGATACCGCGCGATCTGCTCCTTGGGCGGTTGAGATCGAAAGGTGGGCCGTGCGCTCCGCGCGCGGCTCGATCGTAGACGGTAACAAAGCGCCGACCGATCCCAGCCGCGCGCGGAGCGCACGGCCCACCACCGAGACGCATCATGACTGATTTGAGGACGCACGATGAGGACTGCCGGTTTTTGAAAATGCTCCGGGGCTTCTTCAAAAGGCATGCAATTCCCGGCACGGATCCGACCTCGTCCCGTGTTACGGAAAAATTACGACGGAATTCTTGGGCCGGCCTGCGGATGGTCGAAACCTGTCGCGCATGGAAAACCCCGCCTGCGCCACCGTGGAGAACGTCCTCATCCTTAAAGCCGACCGGCTCTACGCGGAAATGTTGCGGCAACATATCCACCACGAATTTCCAGCGGCCCGCATCACCATCGTGGCATCGGTCGAGGCCGCGGCCCGGGTGCTCGCGGCCGGTCCCAACGATTTTCTCATCACAGGTCTCGGTGCTCCCGTCGACGGCGACGTGCTCGACCTGCTGGTGCAACACCGTCAGCGCCGCACCGGTACGCGCCGGGTATTCGTGGTGACCGCTCGTCGTGAGTATCGGGTGTTGGCGGCGTTGAAGAGCCTTTCGATCGAAGGCGTATTCGATTCTGCGGCGGAACCACCGGTCCGGTTGGCGGCCGCTTTGCAGGTCGTGGCAAGGGGCGCACTCTATTGGAGCCCATCGATTGTCGACCATCTGCGCCGGGTGGGATCGGCTTCCAACGCGTGGTTTCGGATGCTGACGGCGTTTGAACAGGTGGTGCTGTCCGTGGTTGGTGGCGGCTGTGACGACGCGATGGCGGCGCAGGAGCTCGGTTTGAGCCCCGCCACAGTTTCGACCGTGCGCCGCGAGCTTCATCGCAAACTCGGCGTGCAACATCGCGGCGAACTGGTGCGTGTCGCCGCGCAGCAGGGATTTGTTCGTTTCACGCCGACGGGTGTCGTGCGTCCCGGATTTGCGCTGCTCTCCGCAGCCTATGAGGCCCGGCGGACCAAGCGGCCGGGCGTTGTCAGCCCGGTTGCCGCCAAAATGACATAAGCCGGGTGTTCTGTACGGCGGCTCAGGGTCGCAACTCGCCGGAGGCGCGCTCGCCAAAAGGATCGTCCGCGGAACTTGCGAAGGTGGGGCTGGCTCTCCGAGCCGGCCTGAGTTCAAGGGGGCGTCTGCACGCGGCCTCTGGATTCCCCACCAAAAACTCCGGCCACTTCGGAGAAGCAGCCCCACCCCTTTGCACTCGTGCCTCAGTTGTGTTCGGCACGATTCTAGCTTGAGCGGGCGAACCGGTTCGTCGCGGGAGTCACGTAGCATTTTCACCGCATCGTAGCGCTAGTTCTTGGTTCCGGTGCGGCTTTCATTGGCGGAAGACCAATATCCCCGTCAAACGCTA
>SIBJ01000038.1 GCA_009695195.1 Pedosphaera sp. | reverse complement strand
TGAAAATCCAGCGAGGAATGGAGTCGTTTGTTTCATGCGCCACTTTGAAACAACTCGCTCCAAGGATCCAGTTATATTCGCGTACAATTGCTGACGCGTTTTTCCTTATCTAAGCGCCATTCCCCTCACCCGTTTTTAATCACACCCGCGCTCCCGGGGCAACCGAAGTTTTGTTTGACACCGCGGCGCGTTGTGAGTGCCATGTTCGCGCCGGTCACAAAAATAAAACCCGGACCAACAACCCGCTCGCAAACATGAACCGCCATCTCAAGTCCGCCATGCTCGCTCTCGCCGCAAGCACGCTCCTCACCGCGCCGCGCGCGCGTGCCGCCGTCATCCCGGACGAGTGCAAAATCTCCGGCTTCGCCGTCGGCTGCCAGGCCTACACCTTCAACCGTTTCTCCGCGTTCGAAGCCGTCGAGAAAACCGCGCAAGCCGGCGGCAAGATCATCGAGTTCTATCCCGGCCAGAAACTCACCGCCGAACATCCCGACGTGAAACTCCATCACGACGCCTCTGACGAAACCATCGCCGCGATCAAGGCGCAGTTGACGAAGCACGGAATCCGCGCCGTGAATTACGGCGTCGTCGGCGGCAAGGACGAGGCGGAGTGGCGGAAGATCTTTGAGTTCGCGAAGCAGCTCGACCTTTACGCCATCACCACCGAGGACACGGGGCACATTGACATCATCGAGAAGCTCGTGAAGGAATTCGACATCCGCGTCGGCTACCATGAACACGCCAGGAACCCCAACAACGCGAATTACAAAATCTGGGATCCCAATTTCGTCCTCACGCTCGTCAAGGATCGCGACCCGCGCATCGGCGCGTGCGCCGACACCGGTCATTGGGCCACGTCGGGTTTGAAACCGCTCGACTGTTTGAAAATACTCAAAGGCCGCATCATCAGCGCGCATCTCAAAGACCGCCCCGTCATCGGCGAACTCAAGCCCGATGTCATTTACGGCAGCGGCGTCTCGGATGTCAAAGCGATGCTCGACGAATTGAAGAAGCAGAAATTCGCCGGCAACATCTCCATCGAATACGAAGCCAACTGGGATCATTCCGTGCCCGATGTCGCGCAATGCGTCGGCTTCATCCGCGGCTGGGGCGCGAAATAGCTTATTCCCAAATCCGAAACGGAATCGCGTTGCCCTCGAGAAAAATTCCGCAACGCGGACACTTGCCCGGCTGATTCCATTCCCGGATCCGGTGCCAGGGCGAGACGGGACAAACCGCTTTGAACTTTTGCCAGCGCGTTCGCGTCCGGGCCGGTAGCGGCAATGAATTCAACACCGCGGCGAACGGCGGCGGATCTTTGATCGGCTTCGGTCGGCCCTTGAGTTGAACGCCCGCGCTCGTGTCGCTGAGTCGCGGGATCGCGACCTTCAAAGATGTGACCGCATCGTGCAATTCCCGGCACTCGAAGCATTGGATCGTTTGGACCGTGAAGCGCACCCCGTCGCTCGCGCCGCCGGCGACCTTCGCGCGATAACCGCATTTCGGACACTCGAAAAGATTCGTTCGGCCCATGCGGAAATTTTTCCCGGCGCGACGTGATTCGGCAAGCGCCGATGCGGACTTTCACTCGCCGCGGAGGTAAACCCGCCACACGCAAAGTCCAAAAATCCCCAGCGCCGCGATGAGCATCCGCCAGAACCAGCGGTCTTCCTTGATCACGCCGACATCAATCAGGATCACGCGCAATCCGTAGAACGCGTGGATGAGAAAGAAAAACAACAGCGCGATATCAATCGCCGAGTTCGTGTGGACTTTCCCCGCCGAGCCGAAGGTTTCTGGAAACGGCAGATCAATCTTCTTCGCCCAGCCGCTGTAAATTTTGATCGGGATTAGCACGAACAGAAAGATGGCGCTGAAGCGTTGCGCCAGCCACGCCCACGTCCCGCGGTAAGTTTGAAAACGCTTTTCCATTTCTGAATTCAACCACGAATGGACACGAATGGACACGAATTCCAATCGGGTTCCGATGTGCCGCGAGACTGAGAATGATTCTCCCTCTCCCATCGGATGGGAGAGGGCCGGGGTGAGGGCCATTCGTGTTGATTCGTGTTCATTCGTGGTTCACGTCACACCCATCTTCGCCAGCAGTTCGCCCATCTTCGCTTTCGCCGCCAACTGCACCTCGTCCTGTAGATTTCTTCCCTTCGCGTCAATGCCCACCGTCCACGGTCCGAAATCCTTCACGCGAAACTGGAAAATGCTCTCCGGCATCAGGTCCTCCCAAAACACCGCCTCGATCTCCTCGATCTGCAACGTCTCCATCGCCGCCGCGCCGCCGGTCACGCTCAGGTAACACGCGCCGTATTGCTGCATCAACTCCGTGCTCCGCGGCGACAGCCCGCCCTTGCCGAGAATCGCCCGCACGCCGTGATCGCGCAGCAACGCCTCGGTGAACCGGTCCACCCTCATGCTCGTCGTCGTCCCGACGCAGATGGATTCATATTTTCCGGGCCCGACCTTGCGGACGTTCGGCGCCGTGTGCAACAACGCCGCGCCCTGCCAGTCCACCGGTGGCGCAACGTGCTGGTCGAAGACGCGGATCAAATTCGCATCCCGCACGCCGAAAACGATGCCGTCGAGATAAACTGAATCACCGACGGAAACTTTGCGCGCGTCGGCTTCGGTCAGCGGAGTTTTGAAATGAAATTCAGCCATATCAGAATCCCACCTCCACTTTCCCTTCTGCCGAAATCTTCGCCCGCCGGCGCTCCGCTCGCCAGCATTGCAGGTTCACCGCCACCGGATTGCACGTGATGTGCGTCCACGCGGATTCGATGTGCACGCCCAGCGCGGTCGTGTCGCCGCCCAAACCTTGCGGGCCGATGCCGGTCTGGTTGATGGCCTCGCACAATTCCGTTTCCAACGCGGCCAGTTGCGGGTCGGGATTCAGCGTGCCGAGCGGACGCGTCGTCGCCTTCTTTGCCAGCGTCATGCACAAGTCCGACGACCCACCAATGCCCACCCCGACGATAGTCGGCGGACACGGCTTCGCGCCCGCGCCCACGACCTGTTCGAGCACGAAGCGTTTGATGCCGTTCACGCCGTCCGCCGGCACGAGCATTTTCATGAATGACATGTTTTCCGAGCCAGACCCTTTGGGCATGAACAGAATGTCCAGCACGTCCGAGTCGGGAACGAAATGGTAGTGAATGATGGGGATGCGCTCGCCCGTGCTGGTCTGGCGGTTCTCCCGCGTGATCGGCGACACGATGCTCGAACGCAGCGGATGTTCGCGCGTCGCCCGCTCCGTACCTCGAACAATCGCCGCATCAAGTTTTGAGCCGTCGAGCCGCAGTTTGCCACCAATGTCCACCCAGTAAATCGGAATGCCCGTGTCCTGGCAGACCATCATGTTCTGCTCTTGGCCGAGCGCGATGGATTTCAGGTAATGCGAAAAGATGCGGCGCTCAACTTCCCTGGTCGCGCGCTCGGCGGCGCGCTTGATCGCGGCCACGACATCCGGCGGGATTTCCTTGAGCGACTGGATGTAAAGGTCGCGGCAGGTGGTTTCGACCAGGTCGTAAAATGTTGGCGGCACTTCCATGCGTTCGGGTCAAACGACGTTACACGGCGGGCAAGGCTCGTCCACAAGATTTTTGAAGCGCCAAATTCCAAGCGCCAAGCTCCAGAGAAACTTCAAGCACCAAGCACCAAACAGAAAGTCCCCGCGCAGACGTTTGCGGCCGCGGATTATTTGAAGCTTGAAGTTTGGAGCTTCTCTGGAGCTTGGATGTTGGTGCTTGGAGCTTCCATTCCGTTTCGCGCAAAACCGTTTGCAACTTTCCCTCGCGCCTCTACGATTCGCCCGATGCCGAAAATCACCGTCAGCGTGCAACGGCGCGCGTCCGACCAGGATGCGCGAAGCTTCGAGACGCACGAGGTCGAACTGAGCGACAAGGCCAGCGTGCTCGATGCGTTGTTCGCGTTGCAGCGCGGGCCGTGTCCCGATCTGGCGTTTCGTTTCTCGTGCCGCGTCGGCATGTGCGGCTCGTGTGCGATGGTGGTCAACGGTCGCGAGCAACTCACTTGTAGCGTGCTCGTCAAAGACATCGGCAACACCCTGCGCATCGAACCGCTGCGCAATCTGCCGGTGAAGCGCGATCTGGCGGTGGACATGAAACCGTTCTTCGCCGCGTATCAGCGAACGCTGCCCAACTTCACGCCGCGCGATGACCTGGACCCAAGCGATTTTTATCGCCTCCCGCTCGACAGCAAGGAATGGAAAGCCATGAGCCATCAGCCGCAGTGCATTGACTGCGGCGCGTGTTACTCCGCCTGCACGCTGGTCACGCTTCATCCGCGCTACGTCGGGCCGATGGCGTTGCATCGCGCGCTAAATCTCATCGTTGATCCGCGCGACAAATCGCGGAGCGAGCGGCTAAATTTGGTAACGGGCGAAGCCGGCGCGTTCCGCTGTCACACACTGGGCAACTGCCGTGACGTTTGTCCGCGCGGCATTTCGCCGACGCACTCGATTGAGCGGTTGAAGCGGCTGGCGGTGTGGGAGCCGTTTCGGAAAATGTTCGCCAGAATCTTTCCCGCGTGATGCGAAGCACCAAACACCAAGCACCAAGCACCAGAGAATCTCCAAGCTCCAAGCTTCAAATCGTCGCGTCGTCGTCGGGCTTGGTGTTTGGTGTTTGGTGTTTGGTGTTTCTCTGGAGCTTGGATGTTGGTGCTTGGAGCTTTTCCCGTCGCTGTTCGTCATGAGCAATCAACTTTCGACGGACATCCTCATCCTCGGCACGGGCGGCGCGGGGCTGATGGCCGCGCTGCACGCGTTCTGGCGCGACCCGGCGCTCGACATCACGCTCGTGAGCAAGGGCGGACTCGGCAAGAGCGGCTGCACACGCATGGTGCAGGGCGGTTACAACGCCGTGCTCGATGCTAAAGATTCCATTCAAGCGCACTTCGAGGACACGGTGAAGGGCGGCGCGTTTCTCAACGATCAGGAACTGGCAATGACGTTGGTCGAAGATTCGCCCCGCATCGTCCGGGAGTTGGAGAACCGCATCGGCTGCCTCTTCGACCGCGCAGCGGACGGGCGCATCCACCAAAAGGCTTTCGCCGGCCAGAGTTTTGATCGCACCGTTCACGTCGGCGATTTGACCGGCATCGAAATCATGTCTCGGTTGCGCGACCAGATTTTCGCCACGGGTATTCGCTGCCTCGAATACACGCGCGGGCTGGAACTGCTCACGTCGGCGGACGGCCAGCGCGTCGTGGGCGCAGTGTTGCTGGACATTCAGAGCGGCAAGTTCATCACGGTGAAAAGCAAGGCCGTGATGCTTTGCACCGGTGCCGGGCCACTGATGTATCAACGATCCGCGTGCGCGCAGGAAAAAGCGATGGACGGTGTGGCGATGGCGTATCGCGCCGGCGCAAATCTGATGGACATGGAGATGGTGCAGTTCCATCCGACCGGCATGGTCGTGCCCGGCTCGCGGCTCAACGGCGCGTTGCTGGAAGAAGGTTTGCGCGGCGCGGGGGCGCACCTGTTCAACGGCCAGGGTGAGCGCTTCATGCAGCGGTATGATCCCGAGAAGATGGAACGCTCCACGCGCGACCGCGTCTCACGCGCCAGCTACATGGAAGTTACGGCTGGTCGCGGCACGGCGAACGGCGGCGTGTGGATTGATGTGTCGCACCTCGGCGCGGAGTTCGTGGAGAAGAATTTCACCGGGATGCGCGATCGCTGTCTGCGAATTGGTTTTGATCTCGCGCGGGAAAAAGTCGAGGTCTGCCCGACGGCGCACTTCAACATGGGCGGGATCCGCATCAACCGCGACGGCTTCACGAATCTCGAAGGATTGTTCGCGGCGGGCGAAGATTCAGCCGGCGTCCACGGCGCGAATCGTCTCGGCGGCAATGGCGTGGCGGAGTCCACCGTGTTCGGCGCACGGGCGGGCGATGCGGTGGCGGGTTGGGTGAAAAACCGAAAGCACGGCGAGGTTCAAGCGACGCAAGTGACCGACGCGACGGAAACGGCAGGGAATTTTCTCACTCCGCACTCCGAAAGCCCGTGGCCATTGCGCGACGAGTTGGGCAGAGTCATGTGGGAACGCGCCGGCATCGTGCGCAGCGGAGAAAAGTTGAAGCAGGCGCTGAACGAAATCGCCGACCTGAAACAGCGGCTGGAAAAAGTTTCGACGCCCGGCGGGCGCGAATTCAATCTCACCTGGCAGCAGGCGCTGGACATGCGGAACATGCTCACCGCCTCCGAACTCATCGCCCGCAGCGCGCTCATGCGCGAGGACAGCCGCGGCGCGCATTACCGCGAGGATTTCACGAACACCGACCATGCGAACTGGCTCAAAAACATTTACGCGTCGCGCGACGGCGACGGCGCAAAGCTCTGGACTGAGCCGGTGAAACTCACAAAGCTCCAGCCATGATCCGACTCGTTCAACTCACGCATCCGAAGCACGGGCGACGCGTCGCGGTCGTGGAAGCCGACGAACTGCGATTGCTCGACATCGCGGATTCGATTTTCCGCCTCGCTGAAAGCACCATCGCAAAAAAGATTTCGCTGGCGAAAAAAATCTCCGCTTCACGCTCGCGCGAAACGCTCGACTACGATGCGGTTTACGCCGGCAAATCGAAGTGGCGCTTGCTGCCCGCGTTCGATCATCCGGGCGAGCCGGCGCGGTGTCTCGTTACGGGCACGGGTTTGACCCATCGCAAGAGCGCGGAGAACCGGCAGGCGATGCACGCCGCCACCGCGCCACTCAGCGACAGCATGAAGATGTATCAGTTGGGATTGGAAGGCGGCCGGCCCGCGCGAGGAAAGATCGGCGTGTCGCCGGAATGGTTTTACAAAGGCTGCGGCACGATCCTGCGCGCACACGGGGAACCGCTCGACGTGCCGGCGTTCGCGCTCGACGGCGGGGACGAGGCGGAAGTGGCGGGCGCGTATTTGATTGATCCTTCCGGCGCGCCGCGGCGCGTGGGACTGGTGCTGGCCAACGAGTTTTCCGATCACGTGCTGGAGCAGAAAAATTATCTCTACCTCGCTCCGTCGAAGTTGCGCACGTGCGCCCTCGGACCGGAGCTGATCGTGGACGCGGACTTCACCGACGCGCGCGGGACGACGCGGATTCTGCGCGGCAAAAAAATTATCTGGTCCAAACCGTTCGCGACGGGCGGGAAGAACATGTGCCACACGGTGGCGAACCTGGAGCATCATCACTTCAAGTATCCCGCGCACCGCCGGCCCGGCGACGCGCACGTGCATTTCTTCGGCGCGGACGCGTTCAGCTTCGGCGACGGCGTGAAGCTGGAGGACGGCGACGTGATGGAGATCGAACTGGCTGGGTTCGGGCGCGCTTTGCGGAATCCGATTCGGATTGAGCGCAAGAAGCCGAAACTGGTCCGGGTCCGACCGGTTTGATGGTAGTGGCTCAGCGAACTGGTTTGTCCGTCCAAATTTTCTGCGATCCCTAAAGCCGCAACGGCCCGGCGATTTCCTTTCCATCGCGCACGATGACGTAGGCATCGCCGCCCGCAACGCTGTCCCAGCGAAGTCGTGCCAGTCCTTTCGCTCTGGCAGTGGGTGAAGCCGGCGTGCGTTTGCCCTGAACACCGACGGCGATGACGGCGTAGTCGTGCTCGTCTGAACCGTCGTCGCTGAGAATCGTTGGCCGCTCTGGAGTCGGGATTGCTACCGAGCGCACTTCGCCGCCCCAAAGCTGAAGCACCTCGCTGGGATAAGGCAACCCGCCGCCGCCGTAGCCGCCGCCACCAAGGGACATCATTCCCTGCCCGATCAGTGCGTCCGTCAACGGTTCGTCGTGGTGTGGCCGAAAAGTTTGAAATCGCAAGCGGCCCGGATGATTTCCACCCGTCAACTCCTTGGGCGGAATTTCGGAAGGTTCAAGACCTTCGCCCTGGATGATCGCCATTTGCCGCCACGCGCCATCAATCCACTCGTTCCATGAGATGTGCCCGGGCGCGCCCCGCACGCTCCCGTCCTTTTCAAGGGCGTGAAAGCGGTCGTCGAACGGATCATCAATCTCGCCCTTGATCAGCCGGCTGCGCACCCACAGCCCGCCCGGCCCATCCCAGAGCGACCGCGCATAAACGCCGCGGGGAATTTGCTGCGCTTCAAATCCCTTTTCCCACTTCTGTCCCGTGTCCGAGACGATCAATTCCTTCCGCACAATCAGCCGATCCACCACCACTTCCGTCTTGAGCTTGCGGTTTTCCTCCTCCAACGCGGTGACGCGGTGCTTCAATCCCTCAAGTTCGAGTTTGAACGCGTCGAGGTTTTCATCGGCACAGGCGACAGAGGCGAAAGCCAAAGATGCTGACAGAATCAGGATGATCAATTTCATGGCAGTGAATTGTTTGAGTGCAGGCGGCTTGTGAATGGGCGTCATGGTTTCTACGCCTTCTTGGACGGGCAATCAACCAACACTTTGAGCGGGGCTGCCTTCAACTTTGAGGAAGGCGAAGGCGGTTTGAGTTTGGCTGCTAAGAAATACGCGAAGCGTCGTGGAGTGCGGTGGGTGAGGGGCGAGGGCACACACCGCTTTGGACGCGGAAAACATCGAACATCGAACCCCGAACATCCCATGGGCAAAAGCGGTGTCAGCCCCGTTCCCCGCCAGCCACCGCACTCCATGACGCTGACGCGTTCCTCGACGACGAAGTGAGGTTCGAAGACGGTGACGTGATGGAAATCGAACTGGCCGGGTTCGGGCGGGCGTTGCGGAATCCGATTCGGATTGAACGGCGGAACGCAAAGCTCGTCAATGTGAGGCCGGTTTGATATGGATTGCAGGATGTGGCGCGAAGCGTCTTGGAGTGCGGTGGGTGAGGGGCTGGGGGCACACACCGCTTTGGCTCCGGCAGTATCACGCTTGACGAACACGGGACCGCCAACAGGGAAAAGCGGTGTCAGCCCCGTTCCCCACCAGCCACCGCACTCCAAGACGCTGACGCGTTCCTCGACGACGAGGTGAGGTTCGAAGACGGTGACGTGATGGAAATCGAACTGGCCGGGTTCGGGCGGGCGTTGCGGAATCCGAT
Organism: Pedosphaera sp.; assembly: GCA_009695195.1. Taxonomy (GTDB): domain Bacteria; phylum Verrucomicrobiota; class Verrucomicrobiia; order Limisphaerales; family JADLHS01; genus CAIKLQ01. The sequence continues at coordinate 25,032 of SIBJ01000038.1, read as the reverse complement.
TCGGATTGCTCGCTCGAAGTCAAAGTTTGTCGTCGTGAACCCCATAGTTTGCAAAGGCTCCGGGCCAGGTCTTCGCCGCTCAGGTCGCGCGGAAGTTTAATCCGCAGGCGAGCATTTCATCCCGGACCAAGTGCAGGCGAATGGCCTTGGGCTTGGGTTGGTCGAAGAAATAACCGGCCACCGCTTCCTGGACGTTCGCCCGGAGTTGTTCCCAAGTGTCGCCTTGCGTAAAGATGTCGTGCGAGAGGCACTCGGCCACATAGCCGCCGTCTGCCTCTTGCGTCACGCTGAAAACGATTTCCATGGGCGTACTATCGCAGTTTGGTGGTGGTTCGACAAGTTGCAGTTTTCCTCACGCTGCCTTCCTCGCCACGCAATCAATCTCCACTTTGATGTCGTTCCACAAAACAGATTGCACGGTGGTGCGCGCGGGCAGCACGGCGACGTCCTTGAAGTATTCCCGGTAAACGGCGTTGTAGCGGTCGAACTCGTCAATGTCTTCGAGATGCACGGTGCATTTCACGATGTCGTTGAGCGTGCAGTCGGCGGCGGTGAGCTGCGCCAGCACGTAACGCGTCTCGTCTTCGATGCTGCCGCGGACGGGTTGCGCGGTCTTCGGGTCCACCGGGCCGATGCCGCTCACGTAAACCCAGCCGTCCACTTCCACGGCGGCGGAATACGCGCCGGTGCTCTTTTCCTTGTCGGGGTGTCGGATTTCTTTTTTGGGCATGATGCGGGCGTTATCGCAGAACGGTCGGGCAAGTAAAGGGCGAAAGACCCGACGCAATTAGCCTTGAAAATCCCGGTGAACCCTGAGACGGTGCGTAGCGTTGTGAGTGAGAACCGGGCCGCCAGTCCCAGTCTCCAACCGCGCAAGATCAAAAATCTTTGCCATTGAAGTTTATACGTTTCATTCCGTTCGGATGTGCGGGCCTGCGACGAGTCGTTGCCTGCGTCGCACTGTCACTGGCAATGGCCGCCTCCGCGCAGACGCCGGAATTCCGAGCCGCGTGGGCCGATGTCTTTCACGTCGGGATGAGCAGTCAGACGGAAGTGAACAACATGGTTTCGGCGCTGGTCACGGGCCACTACAACGCCGTCGTCGTGCAGGTGGTTGGCTACATGGACAGCGGGACTTCCTCCCACGGCGCGCATTGGAAATCAAACATCCTTCCCTGGTCAACGCGCGTCACCGCCGGCTTCGATCCGCTGGCTGCGCTTTGCACGCAGGCGCACGCGAACGGAATCGAAGTTCATGCCTGGCTCGGCGGCAGCGGGTCGGCGATGTACCGTGTCTCGACCTCTTGGCCGCCGGCGGGAAACGCGACGCTCGCGGCGCATCCCGAATGGTTCATGGTGCCGTTTACCAATAGCGAAGGGAATGCCATCATGCCCATTGACAGCCAGTATGCCTTGGATATGGGTTCGCCGGATGCGCAGGAATATATTGTCAGCATCGTCCGCGAACTCGTGACCAACTATCCGATTGACGGCATCAACTGGGACGATGAGATCAATGGCACGGGTTACTCGCAGGGAATGGGTTACCCGGCATACAGCCAGGCGAATTACCCGCGCTCCGGCCTGGCGCGTTACCGCGTCAACACCGGCACCGCTGGCACGCCCGCAAACAGCAACACCGCTTGGAGCAACTATCGCCGTCGCTTCAAAAACGAATTGATGGCCCGCGTGCAGGCCGAGATGCAATCCATCAAGACCAATCCGCGTCAGCCGTTGCGACACACTTCGGCAGCGCTGGCTTATAGTCCGGTGCCGACGAGTTGCGACTTCACGCCCTCCACTCCTTACACCTACTACTGCGATTGGGCCGGCTTCCTGCAGAATGGCTGGGTGGATGCGGTGATTCCGCAGACGTACAGCAGCAGCACCTTCAACACCTGGGCCGACCGCATCGCTTCCTGCTGGCAGTATAATCGGCAGGTCTTTCCGGGCATGGGCGGATATCTGACCACAGACGCCACCATCGCCGGCTATATCAATTACACCCGCAGCAAGGGTCTCAAAGGCAATTGCATCTATTCCTACGCCGTGCCCAATTCTTCCGGCACGCCGGGTGATTGGTGGGCCTACGCCGCCGCGAATGTTTACACCAACATCGTCACCACGCCGACGATGCCCTGGCGGGTTCCGGCGACCGCGACGGAAGGCATCGTCTGGGGACAAGTGAAGGACTACAACACCGGGCTGGTCGTGGACGACGCTACCGTGACCGTGACCGGCGGGCCGACGGTGAAGTCCGATGGCAACGGCTACTACATCGCCACGCTCGTTCCCGCGACGACGAACGGCACGGTGCACTCGACGACCGCGAGCAAAACTGGAAATGTTTCGCAAACCACCAACGCCATCGCGCTCGCCGGCGACGTGGTGCGGTATGACTTCTGGCTCAACGCGCCGTCGAGCGGGTTGCCCAATGCGCCGGGCGGATTGATCGCCACGGCGGTGAGCAGTTCGCAAATCAATCTCGCGTGGACGGACAACGCCACCAATGAAACCGGCCAGGTCATCGCGCGCGGCACGGTTTCCGGCGGGCCGTACACTGACATCGCCAACCTCTCCTCGAACGTCGTCGCCTACACGAACACCGGTCTGTCCCCGAGCACCACTTACTATTACGTCGTGCGCGCGACGAATGCCGCGGGTGCGTCCGGCAATTCCGCGCAGGCCAGCGCCACCACGCAGTCCGGCCCGGCGACGCCGCCAGGCATCACCACGTCGCCGACGAATCGCACCATCTTCGACGGCGAAAGCGCGCATTTCCTCGTCGTTGCCAGCGGCACGGCGCCGCTCGCGTATCAATGGCGGCTCAACGGCACGAATGTTTCCGGCGCGACAAAATCCGCGCTCACGTTGAGCACCGTGACGACGAATCAGGCCGGCGGTTACGTGGTCGTCGTCACGAATTCCGGCGGCGCGATCACGAGCTCGGTGGCGACGCTCACGGTGAATCCGCCGATCACCGTCGGCGGCCTGGCGGTGTCGTGGAGTCTCGCGCCGTACTCGCGGGCGTATCTCACGACCAACTCGCTACCGTACGAGCGCGGCCTCGCGCACAACCCGGTCACGCGCCGCCTCCTGCTCGTCAGCCGCAACGGGCCGCACGTTTACGCGCTCGACGCCGGCACGGGCGCGGACCTGCACGAGCTGAGCGTCAGCGGCGTTTCCGGCGGCACATACACGCTGCTGCTTCTCAGCGTCGCGGACGATGGCGTCGTGTATGCCGGCAATCTCACCACCGCGGGCGCGACGACCGCCTTCAAACTTTATCGCTGGGCTGACGATGAACCGACAACCGTGCCGACGGTCGCGTATGCTGGCGATCCCGGAAGCAACCAGCGTTGGGGTGATACGCTCGATGTGCGTGGCGCGGGAACCAACACGCAAATCATCATCGGCACGCGCACCAACCGGCTCGTCGCGGTGCTCAAGACCGCGGACGGAACGAACTTCACTTCGCAACTCGTCACGGTGGCCGATGCGCCGACGGGTGCGTTTGGTTTGGGTTTGGCGTTCGGTCCGGGCAACACGTTCTGGGGCAAGGCGACCTCGCAAAATCTGCGGCAGGTTTCCTTCGACCTCGTCGCCGGCACCGGCACGACGATCCGCAATCACAGCAGCCCGGATCTTCCGACCACGGTCGCGCCCCTCGGCGTTCACGTCGCACTCAACGTGCTTGGCGGCATCAATGTCGCGGCCGCCGGAGCAGGAAACAACTTCCAGCTTTACAACCTCGCACCCGCGACGCCGACTCTCATCGCCACGACAAACTTTACCAGCGACTACGACAACACCGGCTCGGGCACCGGCGCGGTGGATTTCAATTACGACCGCGCCTTCGCCCTCGGCGCGAACAATGGCATCATTGCGTTGCAACTGTTGCCCGCCGTCGTCGTCACGCCACCGTCCATCACCGCGCAACCGCTGAATCAAACCGTGATCGCCGGCCAGAACGCGGCCTTCTCCGTGACGGCCACCGGCACCGCGCCGCTGGCGTATCAGTGGCGGTTCAATGGAACGAACCTTTCCGGCGCGACGGACAGCGCTTACACGCGCAGCAACGCCGCGCCAGCGCACGCGGGCGGTTACTCCGTCGTCGTGACGAATTCGGCGGGCAGCGCGACCAGTTCCAACGCGACGCTCACGGTCAACGAACCGCCCGTCATCTCCGCGGCACCGCAGAGCCGCGCGGTGAAAGTGGGAACGAATGTGACCTTCACCGTCAGCGCGCTCGGCACCGCGCCGTTGCGGTATCAATGGAAGTTCAACTCCAGCGACCTCGCGGGCGCGACCAACACTTCGTTCACCATCGCCAGCGTGAACTGGAGCAACGGCGGTCAATACGTCGTCACGGTGACGAACATCGCCGGCTTGACCAACAGTTCGCCCGCGACGCTGACCGTGCTGGCCGCTTCGCCGTCGCACATTGATTCCATCGTGATGCTGCCGGACGGGAGTGTGCAGATCGCCGCAAGCGGCGACGCGGGAAATTATTCCATCGAAGTCTCGACGAATCTCGTGGACTGGGAAAGTTTGTTGGTCGTGCCGAACACGAACGGCTCGTTCCTCTGGCTGGATGCCGTGACGAATGCGCCGCAGCGATTTTATCGCGCGCGCCACGGGCCGTGACTTGGGAGCGCCGAGCACCGCCTCGGCTCGTTTCTACGCGCTTGTCCAGACGGGCCGAGACGGTGCTCGGCGCTCCGAGGCTGTTGCCGGGAACCCGGAAACAAAGTAATTTTTCTGTGATGAAATTCCGCCGCGCCCTCGCCACAGGTTTCGCCGCCGCGCTCTTTGCGGTCGCGAAGGCTGGTGCGCAATCCAACGAATTCCGCGGCCTGTGGGTGGACGCGTGGGGCACGGGCTTCCTCGACGCCGGCGAAGTCACCCAACTCGTCGCTGACGCCCGCGCTTACAATTTCAACGCTCTCGTCGTGCAGATGCGGCGGCGCGGCGATGCTTTCTACAACAACCTCGCGCCCGGCAACGATCCCAAGACCACCGTCATCGCGTCCGGCTTCGATGCGTTGCAGGATGTCATCACGAAGGCGCACGACACGAGCGGCGGCAAGCAACGTCTCGAAGTGCATTGCTGGGTGGCGACCTACAAAATTTGGAGCAGCAGCACCACGCCGCCGTCGCAACCCGGCCACGTCTTCAACCTGCATCCGGAATTTCTCACGCAGGACCAGGCGGGTGATCCCTTCACCAGCGAGGCCTATTGCCTGGACCCCGGCCATCCCGATGTGTCGCTGTGGAATTACATCATGGCGACGAACATCGTCCGCCGCTACGACGTGGACGGGTTTCACTGGGATTACATCCGCTACCCCGAGCCGGACTCCGGTTACAACCCCACCGCCATCGCGCGCTACAACGCGGAGTTCGGTCTGACCGGCCAGCCGTCACCGACAAGCACGCAATTCTCCGACTGGCGGCGACGGCAGGTGACGGATTTTTTGCGGTGGTGCAATGCGGATTTGCTTTTCTGGAAATCAAACCTCGTCGTCTCGTGCGCCGTGTTCGGCAGCCGGAGCGACGCCTACAACGCGCGCTTCCAGGATTGGGCCGCGTGGAACAGCGAGGGCATCATCGATATTTGCATGCCGATGGGCTACACGGCGGACAACGCGGGAATTTTCGTGCCACGCGTGGACGACGCCTTCACGCATCAAGGCGTGCGGCGCGTTTACAATGGCCAGGGCGCGTATCTGAATGAGGTGACCAACTCCGTCTGGCAGTTGGATTACATCCGCAACAAGCCGCTGCTCGGCTCGATGCTTTACAGCTATCGCACGCCGAACAGCGGCACGCCGGACATCGCCGGCTCGCTCGCCTACATCCGCGACCATCATCAACCAACGTGGACCAACGTGCCGGTCATCCCGTGGAAAGCGACGCCGACGAAAGGCATCGTGCGCGGCACGGTCACGCGCCAGTCCGACGGCGCGGCCATCTACAACGCCACGCTCACGATCAACACCTCGCCCGCGCGCAATCAGAAAACCGAGCCGCACGGAAAATTCACCTTCTTTGAAACGACGCCGGGCACGTTCACCATCACGGCGACGGCCACGGACCTCGGCGTCGTCACGACGAACATCACGGTGACGGCGGGCACGAACATGGCCATCAGTCTCGTGCTGCCGCCAGATTCAACGCCACCGATCATTTCCAGCGTCGGCACGAGCAACCTCACGGACGTGTCCGTCATTCTCAAGTGGACGACCGAAGAGAATTCCAACAGCGCCGTGGATTACGGCACGAACGTTTCCTACGGCAACGTCGTGAGCAACGCGACGATGACGCTCAATCACGCCTTGAGCCTGACCAACCTCACGCCGAACACGCTGTATCACTATCGCGTCCGCTCGCGCAACACGACCGGGCTGCAAACCAACTCGGCGGACTTCAAATTCACCAGCAACCCACCGGGCGTGGTGAACGATGTCATCATTGAATCGCGGTTGAGCGACGGGAGTTTGAATTCCAACCCGCCGTACACGGACGTGAGCTTCAACGATTCAACGCTGAAGAGTTCCGCGGTGGGACTGGTTGGCACGGGTTCGCGTTACGCAGTCTCGGGCACGCCGAATTATACGGTGAAGCCCGCGCTCGCGGTCGCCGGCGGGACGTACGACGTTTACCTCACGCACGGAAGCGCGGGGAGCATTTCCGACGACCTCGTCGTGGCGGTGACGCAGACCAGTTGCAGCGGCTTGCCGGCGACCACCACGATCTTCCGCGAACCGGGCGGCAACACCTGGGAATATCTCGGGCGCATGACGGTGAACGCAGGCGTCTTCGTCCCGACGCTCAAGTTCACTTACGCCAGCGGCACACTCGACACGCTTGGCAACGGGCGGATGTACAGCGACGCGATCAAATTCGTTTTCATTCCGCCGCCAGCGCCGCCGACCATCACGAACCAGCCTTCAGGCAAAGCAGTGATCCAGGGCGCGAACGCGACCTTCACGGTCGGCGTCACCGGCGCGACGCCATTGAGCTACCAGTGGCGGCTTGAAGGCACAAACATCGCGGGCGCGACGCAAAGCAGCTACACGCGGTCGAACGCACAGCCGAATCACGAGGGCGATTATTCCGTCGTCATCACGAACGTCGCCGGCACCGCGACGAGTGTGGACGCTTTCCTCGTTGTGAACATCCCGCCCTACATCGGCGTGCAGCCGCAAAGCCGGAGCGTCTGGCGCGGACAGGGCGCGGACTTTTTTGTCACGGCGGGTGGCACGGAGACGTTTCATTATCAGTGGCGGTTCAAAGGCACGAACCTCGCCGGCGCGACGGATAGCGGTTACACGCAGGCCAACACGCAGACGAACGCCGCGGGAAATTATTCCGTCGTCATCACCAACGTCGCCGGCGCGATCACCAGCGCGAACGCCGTGCTCACCGTGAATCTGCCGCCGCCCGCGCGATTCCTCTCCATCAACCGGCTGCCGGACGGCCGCGCGCATCTGGTCGTGACTGGTGCGGCGGGTGCCGATTGCGCGATTGACGGTTCGAGCAACTTCACGGGCTGGATCGAGTTGATGAGCCTGATGAACAGCAACGGCATCCTGGACGTGATTGACCATTCCGCCTCGAACGCGCACTTGCGGTTTTACCGGACCCGGCAATAGACATGTTTGTGCCATTGACGGTGCTTCTTTTGCGGCTAACTTAATCGGAAGTTTATGGTCCTCAAAAGTTGTACTCCGCTCATTGGAATCATCGCGCTTTCCTTCGCACTGCTCGCATCCCGTGCGCCGGCCCAGCCGCTGCGCGTGCTGGGAGCGGATATTTCGTACTGGAATTGCGGAACGAGCAGCGGCGGGATTTCGCAGGCCAATTGGAACACGGCCTACACCACCGGCAACCGGCAGTTTGTGCAGATTCGCGCGACGCGCGGCGGCACGACTGGATTGAGTCAGACATCGGGAACGCCGGGGAATCCCACCTCGGTAATCCTTTCCGAACGCTATGACGACTCACGATTTTTGCAGAACATCACACGCGCGACCGTTGCGGGCATGATAGCGGGGCCTTATCACTTTGCCCGCCCCGACGTAGTCGGCAATACGGGAACGGATGAAGCGGATCACCACATCGAGATGGCGGGCGTGTTCATGCGTCCAGGATACATGATGCCGATGTACGACATGGAGGCGACCTCCGGCGACAACAACACGCTGGCGCAATTCGCGATTGATTTCTCCGATCGCATTTACGCGGTGATGCAGATCCGGCCGTGCATCTACATCAACGGAAATTATTCCAGCCTCGTCCAAAGCGCCACGGTCGCGCGGCGCGACTCGCTCGCCAAACCGGTCGGGGCCGCCCCAACGGTCGTCGGCCCGGCTTTTCCGATGCTGTGGGACGCCCGCTATTCGGACAACACTGTCGCCGGTGCGCCCTTGATTCCGGTGCAGACGGGCAGCCCGAAGTTCACTTACACGACCTCGTCGGGATATTACGGTCCGTGGGACGATTACGGGAACACGGATCCGTGGTCATTCTGGCAGTACGCCAGTGTCCTCTCCATTGATGGATTCAACGCGGTGGATGCCAACGTTGACGGCGACGTTTCGCACGGCGACATCGAATACGTCCGCAACTTTCTCGTGCCCGCCGTGTGGTGGAGCGACAGCAACGGCGACTGGAGCACATTGACCAACTGGAACAGCGGTCAACCAGCCCCGACACCGGTCACGCCGCCAGATCAGGCAACTCCTTATACTTATACCGCCAGCGCGATGCCAACCGCGCGACTGCCGGGGGCCGCGGGAAGCGGTCCGAATTCCGGTCAGTACGACACCGTGATCCTGGAGCGGCCCAGCGCCAACATCATCGTCACGCTCTCGACCGGCACGCACAACGTCCGCAAACTTTACATGCGCGAGACGCTGAACCTCGTGGGCGGCTCCCTTACGGTGAACTATAATCCCGCCTATCGCCCCGACGACTCCGCCGATGTCCTGCACGGCGGCCCGATCTCCGCGCAATTCTCCGGCGCGGTCACCCTCAGCAACAGCGCCAGCTTCACCGTTCACACGTTGCAAGTGGACACGAACCGCATCTTCACGCTGGCCGGCGGCACGCTCACGTTCAACACGATCAATCTCATGCCCCACGCCTCGACGCCCGCGAAAATTCTCGTGGCCGGAGACGTGACCATCAACGCGCTGTCAAACGCGATGGCCACCATCGCCAAGGGCGGCGGCTCGGGAACTTCCGGTTCGATTGATCTCAACGGCGGCACCCGCGCGTTCAACGTCGGCAACGGCACCAATGACATTGACCTGTCCCTCAACGTTCCGATCAGCAACGGCGCGCTCGCCAAAACCGGCGCGGGCACGATGCAAATTCTCTCCAACAACACCTACGCCGTCGGCACCACCATCTCCGCCGGGAAATTGCTCGTGAACAACGTCACCGGCTCCGGCACCGGCAGCGGCGGCGTCACCGTCGGCAGCGGCGGCACGCTGGGCGGCAAGGGCATCATCGCGGGCGCCGTCACCGTCAACAGCGGCGGCACCATTTCTCCCGGCATGTCCATCGGCACGCTGACTTTGAACAGCGCCCCGACGTTCAACGGCACCAACTTCATGGAGATTGACCGCAACGGCGGCTCGCCGTTGGCCGACAAGATCACCCTGACGAGCGGCACGTTGACCTACGGCGGCACGCTCGTGGTTTCCAACGCCGGCGCCGCGCTCATCGGCGGCGAGGTGTTCACGCTGTTCTCGGCGCCGGCTTTCACCGGCGCGTTCGCGGCCACAAATCTGCCGGCGCTCGGCAGCACATTGAATTGGTATCTTGGCAGCCTCGTGACGAACGGCACCCTCAAGGTGAACCGCAAGCCCGTGGTCAACGGCGTCACGTTCACCAACACGCCGGGACAAGTGGTGCAAATCCCGATCGCCAGCCTCGTCGGCAGCGCCACGGACGCGGACAGCGATCCGCTCACGCTGGCGGGTTTCGATTCCGCAACGACGAATGGAATCACCGTGATTTCGAACAGCACGTATCTCGCGTACTCGAACAGCGCGAACGTGGCCGACCAGTTCAATTACACGATCAGCGATGGCCACGGCGGCAACACGACGGCCGCGGTGCAACTCGTGCCGACCGCCTCGACGCCACCGAATATCACCGCGCAACCGCAGGGCCTCAGCGTGAAGGCCGGCTCGAACGTCACCTTCACCGTGACCGCCACTGGCACGCCGCCGGCCTATCAATGGCGCTTCAACACCGCGCCCATTTCCGGCGCGACCGCGAGCAGCTACACGCGCGTCAACGCGCAGACGAATGACGTGGGCGATTACTCCGTCATCGTCACCAACATCGCCGGCACGTTGACGAGTTCCAACGCCACCCTCACCGTCACGTTGCCGATTCCGTTCCAGTTCCAACTCATCGAACGGTTGCCGGATGGCCGCGTGCATCTGGTCATCGGCGGAGAACCCGGCGAAAGCATCTGGCTCGACCGCGCCAGCAATTTTGTGGACTGGGAGGCGCTGACCAATCTCCTCAACGCCAGCGGCACGCTGGATTTCATTGACGACGGCGCCACGAACCACGGCCGCGGCTTTTATCGGACGCGGCAATGATTTTTCCGCGTCGAAACCGGTCCTGATCGCGCCGTGAGGGTGTGATTAAAAGCGGGTTAGGGCATTATGGACTGCGGTGGCAAGTCGGACGCGACACCGCTTTGGCACCGACGACGGCAATGGCAATGAGCAACCCGCCCCGTTCGCTCGAAAGCGGTGTCGCGTCCGACTTGCCACCGCAGTCCAAAAATACCGCCAGCACCCGCTCACCCTCTCCCGCCTTTAATCGCACCCGCGCCATGAACCAGGCGAAATGGGCTATTGACTTCAAACGCTCCTCTGATAATTTTTGCGCCCTTTGAACGGGAACGAAATGAAAACGCATCTGCCGAAAGTAAATTTAGACGAGCGCAAGTGGCACATCATTGATGCCGAAGGTGCCGTGCTGGGCCGCCTCGCGGTCCAGGTCGCCGACATCCTGCGCGGCAAGAACACCCCGGTTTATACGCCCCATCTCGATGCGGGCGGCTTCGTCGTAGTCATCAACGCCGAAAAAGTAAAAGTTTCCGGCAAGAAGGAGACCGACAAGGAGTTCATGAGTTACTCCGGTTGGAAAGGCGGCGAGAAGTATCGCTCCGTGGCGCAGGTCCGCGCCAGCCAGCCCGAGGAACTGATTCACCACGCGGTCAAGGGCATGGTGCCCAAGAACCGCCTCGGCCGCCAGTTGCTCACCAAGCTCAAAGTTTACAAAGGCCCGACGCATCCGCACGCCGCGCAGATGCCCGGTGCGCTCAAGGCCGCGAACTGATCCCCTCAACTCTCAACTCTCAACTTTCGAGTATGGCTGACACCAAGATAACTGAATACCTCGGCACGGGCCGGCGCAAGACGGCCATCGCCCGCGTCCGCCTCGCCACCGGCAGCGGCAAGATCACCGTCAACGGTCGCGCGTTTGAAAACTATTTCCCGCTCGAAACTCAGCGGGGCGTCGTGTCCCAGCCGTTGATTGTCACCGGCACGACGGACAAGCTCGACGCGCGGATCAACGTCTCCGGCGGCGGCCCGAACGGTCAGGCCGGCGCGGTGCGCCACGGCATCGCCCGGGCGTTGCTGAAATTCGACGCCAATCTCCGCCCCGCGCTCAAAGCGGAAGGCACGCTCACCCGCGACCCGCGGATGCGTGAACGCAAAAAATACGGCCAGCCGGGCGCGCGCAAGCGTTACCAGTTCTCGAAGCGTTAAAATCAACTGGAAACTTTCAAGCCCCGCCGGCAATGCTGGCGGGGCTTTTTCTTTATGCACAACGAATGGAAACGAAACCAACTGCTCGTCTCCACCGATCCGGCAAAGCTGGACGTGGACGCCGTTCACACTTTTCTATCGCGCGCCTACTGGTGCGAGGGCATCCCGCGCGAAACCGTCGCGTGCGCGTTGCGCCATTCGCTTTGTTTCGGCCTGTTCGACGGCGCGACGCAAATCGGCCTCGCGCGCGTGGTGACGGATTACGCGACGTTCGCGTACCTCTGCGACGTTTACGTTTTGGAGAGCTATCGCGGTCGCGGCCTTGGGAAGTGGCTCATTGAATGTGTGCTCGCGCATCCGGCGTTGCCGGGCTTGCGGCGCATCAACCTCGCCACCAGCAATGCGCATGGACTTTACGCGCGGTTCGGTTTCCAGCCGCTGCGCCATCCCGAAAGTTTCATGGAACTGCACAAACCTGATATTTACAAAACCGCCGCACCCAGTGGACAATCCGCCGCGCAGTAGCTACTGACTACTGACCACGGACTACGAACTATGAATAAAGTCGCCATCGTCGGCGCGTCCGGTTACTCGGGCGAGGAACTCGTGCGGTTGCTGCTCAACCATCCGCACGCCGAACTCGTCGCCGTCACCTCGCGCCAATACGCCGGGCAGACGCTCGCGCAAATATTTCCGCGCTTCGCCAATCATCCGAAGGCGAAAGCCCTGCGCTTCACCGAGCCGAACGCGGAACTGCTCGCCAAGCAGGCGGAAATTGTTTTTCTCGCACTGCCCCACGGCGTCGCCGCCGAATACGCCGTGCCGCTGTTGAAGGCTGGTTGCACCGTCATTGATCTGAGCGCCGACTTCCGGCTCAAGAGCGCGGAGGTGTACAAAGAGTTTTACGCGCACGACCATCCCGCGCCGGAACTGCTCGCGAAATCCGTTTACGGCCTGCCGGAAATTCATCGCGAACAAATCAAAAAGGCCGCGCTCATCGCGTCGCCCGGCTGCTATCCCACCAGCATCTTGCTGCCGGTGATTCCGCTCGTGAAAGCGAAGCTCATCAATCCGCAGAGCATCATCGCTGATTCGCACAGTGGCGTGAGCGGCGCGGGACGGAAGGCGGAACTGGATTATCTCTTCGTCGAGTGCAACGAAAGCGTCCGGCCCTACGGCGTGCCGAAGCACCGGCACTTGTCCGAGATTGAAGAACAACTCTCGCTCGCGGCGGGAACGAAAGTCATCATCCAGTTCACGCCGCACCTCGCGCCGGTGAACCGCGGCATCCTCACCACGCTCTACCTCGCGCCGACGGAACATTTCACGGATGAAGCCGGCGCGCAGGCGCTCGGCAAAAAAATCACCGCCTGCTACGCGAGAGCCTACGCCAACGAACCCTTCGTCCGCCTGCTCGAAGGCAAGGCGCTTCCAGACACCAAGAACGTCGTCGGCACGAACGTCTGCGAAATCGCCTGGCGGCTCGATCCGCGCACGGGTCGGCTCATCGTGATGAGCGCCGAGGACAATCTCGTGAAAGGCGCGAGCGGTCAGGCCGTGCAAAGCATGAATCTCCGGTGTGGATTCCCCGAAACGGCGGGGTTGGTGTGACCGGAGCGCCGAGCTCCGTCTCGGCAAGTTCCAAAGTCTATCACTATCGACACGCGCCGAGACGGTGCTCGGCGCTCCGCTGAAAATGAAATTCCCCTACTTCCATGTTGACGCTTTCGCCAGCGCCGCATTCCGCGGCAATCCCGCCGGGGTCTGCCTGCTCGACGCGTGGCTCGATGACGCCACGCTCCTGAACATCGCCGCCGAGAACAAACATTCCGAAACCGCGTTCCTCGTCGCGCGCGGCGCGGATTACGAACTGCGCTGGTTCACGCCGGCGGTCGAAATGGATTTATGCGGCCACGCCACGCTCGCAGCGGCGTTCGTGGTGTTCACGCACGTTGATCGGCAGCGAAGCTTCCTTCGCTTCCATTCCCGCAGTGGCGAGCTGACGGTGACGCGTGGCGGCGATGTGCTGACGCTGGATTTTCCAAGCCGTCCGGGCGCGCCGTGCGACGTAGCTCCTGAATTACTCAGCGCGCTCGGAGCGAGTCCCTGTGAAGTTTTGAAATCGCGCGATTTGCTTGCGGTGTTCGTGAATGAGGCCGACGTGCGCGCGTTGAAACCCGATTTTGCCGCGATGAGAACGCTCGATTGTCTTGGCGTGATCGCCACCGCTCCGGGCAGCGATTGCGATTTCGTGTCGCGCTTCTTCGCGCCGGCGGGCGGCGTGGACGAGGACCCCGTCACCGGTTCGGCGCATTGCACGCTGATCCCGTATTGGGCGCAGCGGCTGGGGAAATCAAAAATGTTTGCGCGGCAGATTTCACAGCGCGGCGGGGAACTTTTCTGCGAGCTTGCCGGCGATCGCGTCCGCATCGGCGGCCAAGCTGTGCTTTACCTGCGTGGCGAGATTGAAATGGAAAATGCGGCCGGCAGCGGCCAATCTTAACGCAGAGACACAGAGAACGCGGAGGGCCGCAAAGGTCTGAAAACATCTCTGCGATTCTCCGCGTTCTCCGCGCCTCGGCGTTTGTTGGGAGACGATTTACGACATGAAGCAAAAACTGAAACTCGTTGAAGGTTCAATCTGCGCGCCGCGGGGCTTTCTCGCCAGCGGCGTGTTCTGCGACATCAAGCGCCTCGGCACCGGCAAAGGCTCGGCGAAGGGAAAGAAGCGCGACCTCGCGCTCATCGTTTCTGAAGTGCCCGCGACCGTCGCCGGCATGTTCACGACGAATCAAGTTTGCGCCGCGCCGGTCAAGGTTTGCGCCGAACGGGTGAAGCGCGGCAGGGCGCAAGTCGTCGTTGTGAATTCGGGCAACGCGAACGCCTGCACCGGCAAGCAAGGCATGAAAGACGCGCTCGAAATGGCGCGCTTCACCGAACGGGCGCTGAATCTTCCCGCCGGCCTCGCGCTGGTGGGCAGCACGGGCCGCATCGGCGTCACGATGCCGATGGACAATGTCCGCGCCGGCATCATCGAAACCGCGACGTTGCTCGGCGCCAGCGCCGCGCACGCCACGCACGCAGCCGAGGCGATCATGACGAGCGACACGCGGCCCAAGCAGATCGCGGTGGAATTCAAACTGGGCGGGAAAAAGGTTCGCATCGGTGGCATCTGCAAGGGCGCAGGGATGATTCAACCGGGAATGTCCGCGACGGGCGCGCGTCCTGCCGCGTTGCCGCACGCAGGGCTTCACGCGACGATGCTTTGCTTCATCACGACCGACGCCGCCATCGAAGCGAAAGTTTTGCAGGCCGCATTGCAGGAAGCCGTGGCGAACAGTTTCAATCGCATCACGGTGGATGGCGACATGAGCACCAACGACACGGTGCTGGTGCTGGCGAATGGACTCGCGGGAAATGCGGAGTGCGGAGTGCGGAGTGCGGAATTCAAAAAGTTCCAAGCCGCGCTCTCACACGTCGGCCTCGAACTGGCGAAGATGATCGTGCGCGATGGCGAAGGCGTGCATCGCGTCGTGACGGTGCGCATCAACGGCGCGAAGAACATCCACGATGCCGATGCCGCCGCGCGCGCGGTGGCCAACAGCGCGCTCGTGAAAACGAGCTGGCACGGTGGTGATCCGAATTGGGGCCGCATCATTGACGCCATCGGCTACTCGCCGGCGACGGTGGTGGAGGAGAAGGTGGACATCGGCTACTCAGCGCCGGGCGGCAAAAAAGTTTTATGGAGTTTGAAGCGCGGCCAGCCGACGAGCGCCACCTTCAAACAACTTTGCGCCGCCGCCGCGCCGAAGGAATTCGATTTGCACATCAACCTGAATCTCGGCCAGGCCAGCGCCGTGATGTACGCCGCCGATCTGACCGAGCACTATGTGGATTTCAACAAGGGCGACGTGACCGACGCGGCCACGTTGGGCGGGTAGAACAACCGGTAACGTCTTGGACTGCGGGGGCAAGCGAAGCGCGACCCCGCTTTCGGAAACGCGCGCAGGCTCGGCCGGCTTCTTGACCGGCGAAAGCGCCGTCGCCGCTGCGCTCTGCCGGCGCATTCCAAACCTCATTTTTCCAATCGCCCCGTCGCCCACAGCACGCCGCGCGAAACCAGCGTGAGATAATTTTCATCGCGCCACGTGTCGTCCGAGTGGCCGAACGTCGTGCCGAAGACGCGGGCTTTGCCAAACTGATTGATCCACGCCGCGGGATAGGTCTTGCCGTCCTGCTCGCTCACGGAAGTCGCCAGCGCCTTCGCGTTCGGCCACAGCTTCTCGATGACGTAAAGCTCGTCCATCGGCGACACCCATTTGTCGGAGACGCCTTTCAAGATTGGATGAACGGGTTCAACGAGTTTGACCGGATATTTGCTTTGATGATCATGCCGCCGGCTGGTCACGCCGAGAAACTCGCGCCAGTCGTCAATGTCCGTCGCGCGGTAGGTGTGCATCGCGCAATGGATGACGACCGCGGGCACGCCGGCCTGGTGCGCGCTGGTGATCTGGCGGATGTAAACCTGGTTGGTCGTGTCGGCGAAACACTCGTTGTGAACGACGACATCGAAACCCTTCGCCCAATCCGGTTTGTCGTAGAGCGAAATTTCCGCGCGCGTGCCGCTGCCGCCTTCCATCACGACCGTCCACGCCACGTTCGCGAGTTTGGCGACGGCGTTGGTGAGTTGGTGCGCTTGGAACGGATAATTGTGGCAGCAGCCGCCGGTGATCAAGAGCGCGCGCAGCGGTTTGGGTTGCGCCGGAGAAGTGGTGCAGGAAGTGAGCGCCACGGTCAAACCGACGGCGAGCCACGCGATGAATCGGAACATGCCGCGACGCTATCGGGGCGAGCCTTCGCGGTCAAATCTGTACTGTCCTTCCCCGCCGGTTTCCTGTTATCAATCGTTCACCGACTTGAAAACACTTTCCGCCATTGGCCTCCTGCTGATCGCCGGCGGCGCGGTCTTCCCCACCGCCGCCCAAACCAACGACGCCTCCGCCGTGATCGCGCCGGGCGCGAAACTCGAAAAGCTCGCGGGCAATTTCAAATTCACCGAAGGCCCGACTTGCGACAAGGACGGCAATGTCTTCTTCACCGACCAGCCGAACAATCGCATCATGAAATGGAGCGTGGACGGCAAGCTGTCCACCTTCATGCAGCCGGCGGGCCGCGCGAATGGAATGTTTTTCGACCGGAAGGGAAATCTCATCGCCTGCGCGGATGAGAATACGGAGTTGTGGTCCATCACGCCCGACGGCAAGCACACGGTCCTGGCGAAGGAGTACGAAGGGAAAATCCTCAACGCGCCCAACGACGTCTGGGTGCGCGCCGATGGTTCGCTTTTTTTCAGCGACCCGTTTTACAAACGTGATTGGTGGGATTACAACCAGCCGCCGCAAGGAACGGAGCAGGTTTATTTCCTGAGCGCCGACCGCAAGACGCTCAAGCGCGTGACGACCGATCTCGTCCAGCCCAACGGCATCATCGGCACGCCGGACGGCAAAACGCTGTTTGTGGCCGACATCAAAGCGGGCAAGACTTACGCCTACGACATCCAATCCGACGGCGCGTTGACGAACAAACGTCTCCGCTGCGGACTCGGTTCGGACGGCATGACGCTCGACACGGAAGGCAATCTTTACCTCACCGGCAAAGGCGTGATCGTGTTCGACCAGACGGGGAAAAAGATCGCGCACATTGATGTGCCCGAACCGTGGGCCGCCAACGTGAGCTTCGGCGGCAAGGATCACCGGACGCTTTTCATCACGGCGAGCAAGGGGTTTTATTCGATTCAGACGAAGTATCGCGGAGCGAACGCGGCGAAGTAGCCGTGGCGGCGCGTCGGCAGACCGCCGCCAATTTCCGAAAAGAACGCGGCGCTCTGCCGAGACGCCGCTACCCTCCTGACTTCAACGCATCCCGCAATTCCTGTTTGTAATCGCGCGTCGGCTCGCCGTAGCCGGCTTTGCGGATGGCGAGGGCGGGGGCGATGATTTCCGCACGCGGATCAATCTCGCGTCCAAAAATCAGCGGCCAGAGCCGGCGGCAGTTGTTCGCCAGATCGTGCCCCTGTTCCTCGTCGAAGCTCGGGCGGAACAAGTCCACGGCGAGTTGCAATTCCTTGATCAGTTCCGCCTCGGTCGGATGGCCGGTCTTGGCGCGGACGACTTCAAACGCGCGGACATCTTTGTCATCGAGCCGATTCAGCTTCGCGATGAGGATGTCAATCGGATGCGGGAAGACGAGCGTCACATTCTCAACCTGCACGGATTGAGTCCGGCCTTGCCACCGTTGCGATGTTCGGAAGTTCAATTCGCTGGAGACCTGAATGTAAAAATCCGTCTGCTCGCGATCCAGGCCGGCGGCGCGGACGAATTCCGCCATTTCCTCGGTGGGCGAGAACACGGCCACATCCGCGCTCAGGAGGTTTGGGTCCACCATGATTTGAATCGGCGCCGAGCCGAACACCGTGATGGTAAACGGGCGTTCCTTGGGCAACGTGGAAATGAATTGCCGCAAGACCCGCCCGGCGGGGGTGTTCAGATCAAGGGATGATGTCCAGGATGCTTCGACCATTGCGTTTCCTTGCTCGATGCGAAAAGTAGGCCTGATCCAGCAACCGGTTGGTGACTCCGCGGTCGTTGGACAACTGCGACACCAACCGCCGGTCGCGCGCGGACCACGGGTGGCCGGCCTCGCGCTTGAGCAGCAGGCGCGCGGCGATGCGCGCCTTGCGCCAGTACGGGTCCATCAGGCGATTCAATTCTTTGCTGAAATCCGGAGGTTTCATTTTCGGCAGAACACTTATACGCCAACCGGCGCGGCGCGGCAACGCTCCAATCGCGGGCCGGGAAACAACGCGGTTACGATTTGAATTCAGCGCCCGTTCCCTGTTCAATCAGCGGCGAACGATGCTGACACGATGCAAGACCTGATTGCCAAAGCCGCGACGCTCCTCGAAGCGTTGCCGTACATCCAGAAATTCAGCGGCGAAACCTTCGTCGTGAAATACGGCGGCTCGTTCATGGACTCGCCCGATCCCGCCGTGCGCAACGGTGTGGCGCGGGACATCGTCTTCCTCGAAGCGGTCGAGATCAATCCGGTGGTCGTTCACGGCGGCGGCAAGGCCATCACGCGCGCGATGGAGGCCGCCGGGCTGAAGGCGAACTTCATTCAGGGGATGCGCGTCACGGACGAAGCCACCGTGGACGTGGTGAATCGCGTGCTGTCGGCGGAGATCAATCCGGAGATCGTCAAGACCATCGAGTCGCTCGGCGGCAAGGCACGCGGGTTTTGCGGCGCGGACATCTTCAAATGCCGCAAGCTTCTGCTCGACGACAAAGACCAGCCGGGCAGAAAAATTGATGTCGGTTTCGTCGGCGAAGTGATCGAGGTGAACACCGATCCGTTGCGTCAGTGTATCCGTCGCGGTGTCACGCCCGTGATCAGTCCGGTGGCGCTGGGCGCGGACGGGAAAATTTACAACTGCAACGCCGACGTGGCCGCTGCACAAATCGCCATCGCGCTCAAGGCGAAGCGGCTCGTGTTCATGAGCGACGTGCCGGGGTTGTTGCGTGATCCGAAGAATCCCGACTCGGTGATCTCGCATCTGAAAAGCGTCGCCGTGGAAGAACTCAAGAAGCTCGGGGTGATTGACAAAGGCATGATTCCGAAAGTGGACAGTGCCGTGGCGGCGATCAAAGCGGGCGTGGAAAAAGTTTCCTTCGTGGACGGACGCGCGCCGCACTCGGTGTTGCTGGAAATCTTCACGGACGAAGGCGTGGGCACCGAAGTCGTGATGTGACCGGCGTTCAGAATTCAATCGCCTCGTTCAACTTGCCACATTGTGAACAGCGCGAGCGGTCCACGTCCGCGTCGTCGGTGTAAACGTAGCCGCAGCTCTGACAGCGGAAAATTCTGTCCGCGCTCGCCGTCGGGTGAAAACGCCGCCGCCGCATTTCCGAATAAATCGCGAGGCCGGCCAGAGCGCCGAGCAGCAGCATCACGTAGCACAGGATGAGCGCGGGGATGGACATGTCACGGATTCGCCGGCGGCTTGTTCGTCTCCAACAACGGCACCGTCGCCCACTCGAACACGATCGTCCCGACGGTTAATTTTTCTCCGCCCGAACGCACCGGCTCGAAGCGCGCCGACTTCGCCTTGTCCAACGCGAATTCATCCGCCTTCGCCGAGCCGCTGCCGGGCGGGAGGATCGCCGCCGACAAAACGGAGCCGTCGCCGCGGAGGGAAACCTGCGCCACGGTGTTCGTCAGCAAATCTGCGGCGGGCTGCGCGGCCAATTCCGGCGGATTGAGCCAGCGCCGGTTCGTCAGTCCGTCAGCCAAGCGGAACGTCGAGCGTGGCGGCGAAGACGCTGTGATTTCCGGCGCGGTCGCAATGGTTGGCACCGGAGCGGGCTTGGTTTCAAAAGCGAAACGGCCGGGAGCGTTCGTTTGCAGGAAGCGAACGAACGTGGCGCCGAGTTCGGCGACGGGCAGGGGCAGCAGCCGCGGCGGTTCGGTCCAGCGGTAGGGGTGAAACGGAATCTGCGGCAGTTCGAGCCACGCGGCGCCGGCGAAACCGTGCCGGTTCGGCAAGGCGAACAGCGTGGGATCGTTGAGCGCGAGCAACTCGTCTCCCTCGAGTGACAACGTGAGCACGGTGGTGGGCGGGAGCGGACGCGGCGCGATGGGTTTGCGGTCGCCGAACGCGAAGATGAACCCGAGATGCGCCGCGAAGACCAATCCCACGAGCAGCCACCAGCGACTCCGCGACCACGTTCGTGGCTCTGTCGTCGCGAGGTTGCTCATTTGCCCGGCGCGGTGACGAGACGTGGCAACGTCGCCAGCAGCGCCTCGCGGATTCCGGCATCGCGCGCCAGCAGCGTCAGGTGAACGAGGCTCTCGTGCGTCACGGCGGCGTCCGCCTGGACCACGAGCGTGAGCGGTTCGCGCGAATTGGTCACGGCAGCGTGCAGGTGCGTTTTCAATTCCGCTTCGGTGACGAGTTGGTTCGCGTAGAACAGCCGGTTGCTGGAGTCCATCGCCACAGTGAACGTGGGCTTGTCGGTGCCGGGCAGGTTGTCAGCCGCCGGCAAGCGGATGTGAACGCCCGGCCGGTACACCAGCGAGCCAAGCATCACAAAGATCACGAGCAGAAAAAAAACCATCGCGAATGGCGCGGCGTCCAATTGACTCCGGAGGATGCGGGCGTGACGGGTGAATTTCATGCGGGCTTCGCGCCGTTGGATTCGGTGACGATGTTCACGATCTCGGTCGCGGCGCGTTCCATGTCGAGGACGATGGAGTTGACGCGGTTGACGAGATAGTTGTAGGCCGCGTGCGTGGGGATGGCGACGGCAAGACCGGCGGCGGCGCAGATCATCGCTTGCCAGACACCTTCGGAAAGCATCCCGACGTTCGCGTTCAGCGTGTGTTCCTGAAGTTTGTAAAACACCTTGATAAAACCGATCACCGTGCCGAGCAAACCGAGCAATGGCGCGAGTTGCGCGATGGTCGCGAGGAGGTCTAATTTTTCTTCGAGGCGCGGAACTTCGGTGCGGCCGGCGTCCTCGATGGCTTCGCGCACGCGTTCGCGGCCCTGATCGCGCGTGAGGATGGCGGTCTTCACGAGGCGCGCGACGGGGCCGGGCGTGGCGTCGCAGATGGAGAGCGCCTCGACGACGTTCTCGCGCTTGATGACGGTGCGGACGCCGTTGAGGAATTCGGTCGAGTTGATCTGCGCGCGGTGACAGTGGAGGAAGCGCTCGATGAACACCACGATCCCCACCGCGCCCGTGAACAGGATGATCCAGAGCATCGCGCCGCCAGCGGCCAGTAAATTCGGCATGGCAGTGTTATAGGATTAGGCGCGCGAAGTTCAAAGCGGAAAAAGCGCACAAATTCCAAGCACCAACCTCCAAGCTCCAGAGAAGCTCCAACAACCAAGCCCCAAAGCTGACGCTGGCCGGAACCGGATTTGGAATTTGAGGTTTGAAGTTTCTCCGGAGGTTGGAGGTTGGTGCTTGGTGCTTCCCCGGCGGCCTTGCTTTCACGCTTTTCCGGCGCGGAAGGGTTGGTTAGCTTTCTCTCATGCGAATCTTATCGGGCATCCAGCCTTCGGGCGCGCTGCACATCGGAAATTATTTCGGGATGATGCGCCCGGCCATCGAGCTTCAGGCGAAGGGCGAGGCGTTTTATTTCATCGCGGACTATCACTCGATGACGTCGCTCTTCGATGCCGCCGAGCGCCGCAAAAACACGCTCGACGTGGCGCTGGATTTTCTCGCGTGCGGACTGGACCCGAAGCGCGCCGTGTTCTTCAAGCAATCCGACGTGCCGGAAGTCTGCGAACTTTCGTGGCTGCTTTCCACGCTCACGCCGATGGGTTTGCTGCAACGCGCGCACTCTTTCAAGGACAAGGCGGACAAGGGCATTCCCGTCAACCACGCGCTGTTCGCCTATCCGGTGTTGATGGCGGCGGACATTTTGATCTACGACTCGAACATCGTGCCCGTCGGCCAGGACCAGAAGCAGCACGTCGAGATGACGCGCGACATCGCCAGCAAGTTCAACGAGCAATACGGTCAGACGTTCGTGATTCCCGAGCCGCAGATCCGCGAGGCCGTCGCGAAAGTGCCGGGCATTGACGGCGAGAAGATGAGCAAGAGCTACGGCAACACCATTGAGATTTTTGGCGACGAGAAGGCGCTGCGGAAAAAAATCATGGCCATCAAGATGGACAGCCGCCAACCCGCCGATCCGAAACCGGACGCGGACCAGAATCTTGCGATTCAACTGCTGAAAGTCATCAACGCCGGCACCGGCCAGGAGTTCGAGGAAAAACTCCGCGCCGGCGGCCTGGGCTACGGCGATCTGAAAAAGAAATTATTCGAGGTCTATTGGGAATATTTCGCCACCGCGCGGGCGAAGCGCGCCGAGCTGGCGGCGAATCCCGATTACGTGAACAAGGTTCTCGGCGAAGGCGCGATGAAGGCCCGCGCCAAAGCGATGGAAGTTCTCAAACGAGCGCGCAAGGCAAGCGGGCTGGAATGACTGTGGGCTGTCTTGGACTGCGCCGGCAAAGCGCAGCGGCGACGGCGCTTTCGCGTGGAGGATGGGCTTGGAAAACAAACCGCGGCTCGTGCGTGCGAAAGCGGTGTCGCGCTCCGCTTGCCACCGCAGTCCAAAATCGTCCGGTGTCAGCGCGAATGTTTCAATAACCACTCATAAAGCTCCGGGTTGTTGTAGGTTTCCGTCCATGAATTGTGTTCCGCGTTCGGATAGACGGTGAGCTTCACCTCTGGCGCGCCAATTTTTTTCATCGCCTTAATCATGCGTTCGGATTCTTCGAGCGGCACGACCGGGTCCTTCGCGCCGTGAAACGCCCACACCGGCAGCGCCTTCACGGGATTCACTTTTTTTCCGTAACCCGCGAGGATGATATCAATCACGGAGCCGCCGCCGCAGATCGGCGCGATGGCGGCGAATTTTTCCGGATGAGCCACGCCCAGCCCCCAAGTGCCGTAACCGCCCATGCTCAGGCCGGTGAGATAGACGCGGTTTGTGTCCACACTGAATTTCCGGGTGACCTGTTCGAGGAGTTTCAGCAAACCTTCATTCTCCCAGCGTTGTCCCTCGGGACAAAGCGGCGCGACGATGAGGAACGGAAACTCCCGGCCCTGTCTGACCAGGCTCATCGGCCCGTGGATGGCCACGCGCTGGACGTTCGTGCCGCGTTCGCCCGCGCCGTGCAGAAAAAGCATGAGTGGCCAACGCTGCTTGCTTTTGGCGTCGTAGTTTTTCGGGCGGTAAAAAAGATATTGCGTCTCGACCCGGCGTGAGGTGGACCATTTGAATTTCTGCGCGG
The DNA here is from genome assembly GCA_009695195.1 of Pedosphaera sp. Classification (GTDB taxonomy): domain Bacteria; phylum Verrucomicrobiota; class Verrucomicrobiia; order Limisphaerales; family JADLHS01; genus CAIKLQ01. Next base: position 1,350 of record SIBJ01000038.1, on the reverse strand, counting down.
GCAACGGTGCGTTGGCGGATTGGGCTTTGGTTTTCATGGGGGCAAAGAGGGTGGACAGGATTATCGTGGCGGTGAGGGTTTTCATTTTCATGCGTCGTCAGCGTAGCGGCGGCTCGGCAGAGCGCCGCCATTATTTCGAAAGTCAGTTGGCGGCTTTCTGCCGAAAGCCGCTACGCGGATCACATGATCTTGAGCTTCGGCAAATCCTGCGAGTCCACCAGGCCCACCGGCTCGCGTTTCGCGTTCACGACGATCAAGTCGTCAATGTTCCGCTCGTTGAAAATCTTCAGCGCCTCGACGGCCAGCGCGTCCTCGCGGATGCAAATCGGGTTGCGCGTCATCACCGATTCCAGCGGGCGCGAAAGCAAATTTTCGTCCGTGGACATGTGGCGGCGGAAATCGCCGTCGGTGAAGACGCCCGTGAGTTTGCCGCGTGAGTTCACGACGGCAAGGCTGCCGGATTTGGCCTTCGTCATCACGAGCAGGGCTTCCTTCACGGACAGATTTTCGTTCGCGACGGCGTTGCGTTCGCCCGAGCGCATGATTTCGCCAACGCGGAGCAGCATCGCGCGGCCAATCGCGCCGCTCGGGTGATACTTGGCAAAGTCCTTCTGCTTGAAGCCGCGCGCTTCGAGCACGGCCATCGCGAGGGCGTCGCCCATCACAAGCATCGCGGTGGTGCTGGACGTGGGCGCGAGGTTGAAGGGACACGCTTCCTTCGGCACGTGCACGTTTATAGCACCACATCGCTGTGTTTGGCGAGCGACGACTTCGCGCCGCCGGTCATGGTGATTATTTTGACGGAAAATCTTTTCAGCGCGGGCAACAAATTCAGCAATTCCTCGGACTCGCCGGAATAACTCAGCGCGAGAATCACATCGCCGTCGTTGACCACGCCCACGTCGCCGTGCAACGCGTCCACGCTGTTGAGCACGACGCTGGTCGAGCCGGTGCTGGTGAGCGTGGCGGCGATCTTGGCGCCGACATTGCCGGATTTGCCGATGCCGACGATGACGATTTTTCCCCGCCGTTGCAGCGCGGCGACGACGACTTCCACCGCGCACGCAAAGGCGTCATCGAGTTGCGCGCGCACCTTGCGGAGCGCGGCCAGTTCGATGTCGAAGACTTCGCGGGCGCGGGACAAATGGCTCACGGGCCGAGGATGCGAACAAAGGAAAATGGATTCAACCCCGAATCATCGGTAGTGGTACGTTTGGGTGTGATTAAAAACGGGTGAGGGCATTATGGACTGCGGTGGCAAGTCGGACGCGACACCGCTTTGGCAGCGACGACGGCGCTGGCAATGAGCCACCCGCCCCGTTCGCTCGAAAGCGGTGTCGCGTCCGACTT
>SIBJ01000154.1 GCA_009695195.1 Pedosphaera sp. | reverse complement strand
TCCGAAAACGAAACCACTGAAAGGTGGAGCGAGTTGACCTCAACTCGCTTTGGCCCGGTCCCTCTCACGTTCAGCGGCTTGAGGCTTGCCCGCCTCTGGAGGGTCAAGCCGCTCCACCTAGACTGCATCGTTACGTCTAAGCCGTATCCATTCAATAGGAGGTCACCACGAAACACACTAAAGACACCAAAAAAATACCTTCGGAAGGAAACGAATGCCTTCTACCCATCACCTTCCCGTGACCTGATCGCCGGCAAATATTCTACCCCAACTTCTTCATTTCGTGTGTTTCGTGTCTTTCGTGGTTAATTCCGACTGAATTGTTCCGTCTACGTCGCAATCTCCCACCCTGCCCGATAGGTCTCGCGGATGATCTTGTCGGCGGCGGACTGATCTTTGGGCTCCTTCACCTTCATCGCCGCCTCGTCCCATTCGATCGGCTTTCCGAGGCGCAACGAGAGGACGCCCAGCAGCGCGATTTCCGTGAGCCGCGCGCCATAGGCAAAATTGCTGCTCGCGGGCTCGCCGCCTTTGCACGCGTCGATCCAGTCGCGATGATGGCCGTTCGATCGCTTGAGGGTCTGCGCCGGTTTCGCCGCACTCGCGCGCAACGTCTCCGGGAAGACGCGCGGCGCCCCGCCGGCTCCGTCGCACTGGATGATGCCTTTCTCCCCCTTGAACAACACGCCGCGTTTCGGCAGCGGAAACTTGCCCAACTCCGGCGGCTCCGGCGGACGCGCGCCGCCGTCGTTCCACACCACGCGCAACGGCGGCTGGGCGCCGCGCGCCGGAAAACCGTAGTAAATCGTGCTGCCATGCGGCGCGATTTCCGCGTCATTCGGGCCGATGGCGAACGCCTCGATCTTCGTTGGCGCCGGCAGCTCGAAGGCCCACGTCGCCGCATCGAGATCGTGGCAGCCGAAGTCGCCCATCGCCGAGCCGCCGAACGCCCAAAAATCGCGCCACGCCACGGGAAAATAGGCCGTGTTGAACGCCCGCGGCTCGCGCGGCCCCAGCCACAAATCCCAGTTCACGCCCGCGGGCACCGCCTGCGCCTCTTTCGGCCGGGAGGTGAGCGTCGGGTTCCAGCGTCGCGCCGGCACCCAGGCGTGAATCTCCCGCACCGCGCCGATCGTGCCGGCCCGCAGGTGCTCCACCGTCTCGCGGATCCCGGGCGTGGAGTGCCCCTGGTTGCCCGTCTGCGTTGCGAGCCCGGTCTCCTTCGCCACCCGCGCCACCTCGCGCGCCTCCCAGATGTTGTGCGTGAGCGGTTTTTCGCAGTAGACGTGCTTCCCCGCCCGCATCGACATGATCGATACATAGGCGTGCAGGTGGTCCGGCGTGGCACAGAGCACCGCGTCGAGCGCCTTCTCCTTTTCCAGCATCACGCGAAAATCCTCGTAACCCGCACAGCGAAAATTCGGCGTTGTTTCCGCGTAGTGCTTCTCGGCCTGCGCGATGCCGGTGAGCCGCCCACCGTTGCCCTTGTAGTAAAACGCCTCGAGGCTGAACGTCTCCGCCGGACGGCGATCGCGATGACCTGCACGTCGGCGAGTTCGAGCAGCGCCTTCATGTTCTGAAGGCCGCGGCCGCCGGCGCCGACGAGCGCGACGTTTACCTTCTCGCTCGGCGGCACAAATCGCGGCCCGCCCAGCACGTGCCGCGGCAGGATTTGAAACGCGGTGACGGCCGTGGCGGTCGTCTGGAGGAAATGCCGGCGGGTGGAGGCGGTGATTTTCATGGGGTGAGAGATGAAGGGCCGATGGCTGGGCGAAACGAGTCAGTTGAGAGTTGAGTGCAGAGAGTTGAGCGCAAAACCAAAAGGAGACTTTCGACTTCGGACTGACGACGCATTCATTCAATCGGAGGTCACCACGAAACACACTAAAGACACCAAAAGAATACCTTCGGAACGAAACCGGACGCCTTCAACCTATAACCTCTCCGTGACCTGATCGCCGACAGATATTCCACCCCTTCTTCATTTCGTGTGTTTCGTGTCTTTCGTGGTTAATTCTAACTGAATTGTTGGCTCAGCTCTCAGCTGCCTGGGCTCGAACTACACCCGATAGAACGCCTCCGCGTTGCGCACATAAACCTTGTGCAGATCATCCGGCGAACAGCCGTGCAACGCGTCGTCGAGCGTCGCCACCCAGCGCGGGTAGTCGCTCGCCTGCGTGCTCACCGGCCAGTCGCCGCCAAACATCACCCGGTCGAGGCCGAAACAGTCGATCACGTGATCGAGATACGGCCGCAGCTCCGCGGGTGTCCACTTCTCAAAATCAGCCTCCGTCACGAGTCCGCTCACCTTGCACCACACGTTGGGCAGCGCGGCGAGTTCGCGCAATTCGGCCCGCCACGGATCGAGCAGGCCCGCCTTGATGTCCGGCTTGCCGACGTGATCGAGGATGAAGCGCACGTTCGGACATTGCCGCACGAGCTGAATCGTATTCGCCAGCTGCCGATGGAAAATGCAAAGGTCGAAACTCAACCCGTGCCGCGGCAGCAGCTGCACGCCGCGCACGAAATCCGGCCGGAGGCAAAACGCGTCGTCGGCCTCCGACTGCAGCAGGCGCCGGATGCCCTTCACGAGCGGATTCGCCGCGAGGCGCACCAGGTCGCGCTCGGCCGCGTCACCATTTTCCAATGACGCCTGCGCCACGATTCCGCGGATGCGGGGATCGGCGCCCGCGACCGCGGTGACCCAGTCCGCCTCCGCGTAGGATTGCAACGGATCGCACTCGCACTGCACGAACACCATCTTCGCGACCTGCACGTCGCCACACGCACGGCGGTAGTCTTCGATCCGATGGTCCTTGTTCAGCACGGGCACGCCCGCAAGCCACGGGTAGCGCAATTGCCCGGGTTCCCAGAGGTGGAGGTGCGTATCGACGATGGGGAAGTTGGGCATGATGGAAAAACATCAAACACCATACGTCCAGATCACAAACAAACTCCCCGTTTAAGTCTTCAACGGCGATTCCCGGGTTTTGAAATTTTCTCCCGCCGCAGCCGGGTCGATTCAGTTGAGAGCTGAGAGTTGAGGGTTGGGAATTAATGCTTCAGAGTGGAAGCGCGCGCCGTCACGCCTCAAACCGAGATTCACTATTTAGTTTTGCTCCGAAGGAACAGCTACTGCTCGGGGCGTGGCTGTGAGCGGGCTGGTTCGTCTCCGAAAAATTTTCCCGCCAACAGAATTTTCCTACCCAAAATTCCGGGGCCTGGGGTCGAAGTCTTCCCCGCGATCAATCATTTCCAACCGATGGAGCCACCGCTTTTTCCGATCAAAAACCACTCAACTATCAACACTCAACTCCCAACTAAATTTTTACCCCTCAGCGCGAGCCCGCGACCTTCGTGTTTTGTCCGAGCCCCTCGGGACCGAGCCCGTTGTAGCCGCCGTCGACGGGCAGGTCGGTGCCGGTGATGAACGAGGCGTCGTCGCTGAGCAAAAACAGCACGGGCCCGGCGATTTCCACCGGATGTCCCGTCCGGCCGAGCATGTGAAACTGGCCCCAAAGAGGATCGTAGGTCGCACGATCACCGCCCGCCGCCTTGTCAACCTCCCGCGTCCAAATCCATCCTGGGCTCACGCTGTTCACGCGGATGTGGTGCGGCGCGAGGTCGAGGGCGGCGCAACGCGTGAGCTGCGTGACCGCAGCCTTCGCCATGGTGTAGGTCCAGCGGTTGGGTTGCGCGGCCCACGCGGAGATGCTCGATACATTCACGATCGCGCCGCCGCCCTGCCGTTTCATCGGTTCCGCCACGAACTGCGTGAGCAACGCAAACGCCACCGGCCCCACGCCGAACGAGCGCGCAAAATCCGCCGGCGTCGCATCGAGCCCCTTCGCCAGAAACGAAAACGCATTGTTCACCAGGCAGTCGACGCGACCGTGCCGGGCGAGCGTCTGCGCCACGAGGTCGCGGCAGAATTTTTCCTCGACCAGATCGCCGGCGACGACGAGTGGCGAAAATCCCGCCGCCGCAAACGCCGCCCGCCCCTCGTCCGCGTCGGCGGGCAATCCGCTCACGACGACCGCCGCGCCCTCGCGAAGCAACTCGAGCGCGATGGCAAAGCCGATGCCGTGCGTGCCGCCGGTGACGAGCGCGACCTTGCCGGCGAAGCGGTTCACGATGGGTTGGCGCGTGGAGGGTGTCATGGTTTGAGCAGCAGTAGGGCGGGGTTTCCCTCCATCCTCAAGAACGCGTTCGTCGCGAAGAGCGCTTGGGGCTCCCACTCCCACGAAACGGAAACTGATTCCGAGATGTTTCCCCTCATTGACCAAACCCGCCCGGAAGCGTCAGAATTCCGGAATGGACACACCAGAGAGACACCCGCAAGTGGTCCTCGCCAAGGGTGGCGCCTGGCACGAGCCCGAGCTGATTCGTCGCCGTTACACCTCTGACAGCCTGGCGAAAGCGCGCAGGACTTTCGGAATCCTTGCGTGGCGGGATCGATTTGGCGGCTGGCACTACCCCAAGTGGCAGTTTGATGAAGACGGAAAGGTACTGCCGCAGGTGGTGGAGATTCTGCGGCTGTTCCGATCTTCCGATGTGCTTTACGTGATGAGCCAATTCCTGTTCGCCGTCGCGCCCGACAAGGCGCTGATTGAACTCATCGGTTCCGGTCGGGGCGACAAAGCCGTTACCATCGCGACCAAACGAGTGCGCGAAATAAGCGCGGAACCAAAACTGTCCCGGAAACAACTCGATGAGCTTAGACTTCGGATGAACGAGCTGCGCGACCCGGCTCGCTACGTCGTGGTGTCGTCGCTGCTGCCAGGCTGGGCGATGGTCTACGATGTCGCGAACAACGTCTACTGTCACCAACACGTCTCCGAAGGCTGCCTGATCAAGGATCGGACTCTCGCTGACGCGATTGCGCAGCAGTTGGGCACCGGAAGACGGAATTCGGATCTGCACGTGCTCTCCGTTCGAAAGACAAAGGCCGGTTATCGTGCGCTTGAAAATCTTCCGGCCAGGAGAAGCGGAAAGCCGTGGCGGCCTCGCTTTCGCGTTTCGCGGGCGATGCCGGTCTTCGTGCCCATCACCGCGTCCGGGACTCGCGAGAGTTTCGTTGATGCCATGGTGTTCGCCGCCCAGCACCGGGAGGAATTGCTGCGACTGTTCGCCCAATGCCCAGACCGGAAATTCGCTCGCGCGCAGCTCGTGAAAAAATGCCGCGTTTCTCCCCAGCAGGCGGAAGCGATCCTCGAAATGCGGCTGCACATGATGACCAGGAAATCCGTGGAGGAACTGGTGGACGAACTTCGCGCGGCTGTTGGGGTCGGCTGACGGTGGCACATCGCGAATCGTGATAAAACCGCCTTGAGGCGGCCAATTTTGCGCTTACGCATGCGGGCCTTGTCCGCTGCAAAAGCTGGACATCATGATCATCAAACCGGATCGCGGAAGGCCAGGACGTGGCTCATGCGGTGGCGACTTCCGCAATTCTGGAAAAAGAAGTTGAAACGCGGAGACAGTGCCGGCCCGTTTTTCGATCAGCCACCGCCCGGCTTCGCGTTGGAGGCCGCGCGGATCGCCGACGAGAGCGCGGTCATCTGCTGCTGGAGTTTTTTCCCCGCGAGCACCGTCTCAAAGGTCGCGGCTTGTTGCGGTGCAATCACCCCTTGCGCCTGCGCCGCCACCGCGGCCCAGTCCGTCTCGTATCGCACGACCTTGGTGCCCGGCGCATTATTTTTCCACGGAGAGCCGCACTCGAGACGGGCGGGTTCGCGGCGCGGGCCAGTCCACCCGTCACCACGTTCGCAAACAAGGCGCACCATAAATTCCCCTCCTGAGTGTTTCACAAAATATTATGGAGGATGTGAAATCGCGACCGGAGTGCTCGCGGCGTGCCTCTGAACGGTTCGGTCCACGAGGACGTCTGAAAAGGTAGGGCGCGACCGCCGGGCGCGCCGGGATCGTTGCGAAACTCCGTACCACCCTGTTTTCTGACCCTGGCCCTTGCCCTGCGCGTTCCACATCTGGCCGGAGGTGCGGATCATCGCGGGCATGGAGGCGTCGATGATGACGTCGGATAATCCCCTCCCGGATCCCATCCCCCTGAAAATCCAGTTTCCTTTCAGCCCCTCGGTGGCGTTGGAAGGCGAGGCGTAGCGAAGCACCGGCACGTTCGTGAGGTTACGGACCTCCACGTGGAGAGAGTAGCGGTTCGTCAGGCGCCAGTTCAGGGACGTGTCGAACTGGGTCATCGCGCTGTAGTAAAGACTGATTTCACGCACGGCGGTTTGGCCGGCGGCCACGACGATCGTCTCGCGCGCGGTGTTGTAGCCGGAATAGGTCACCGCCACGGCCGCCGCGCCGGGAGCGACCTGGCTAAAGCGGAAGGAGCCTTCGCTTTCAGCCGTGTCCATGCAGTCGAACCTCGTTTCTGCTCCGAAAACGAAACCACTGAAAGGTGGAGCGAGTTGACCTCAACTCGCTTTGGCCCGGTCCCTCTCACGTTCAGCGGCTTGAGGTCAAGCCGCTCCACCTGGACTGAATCGTTA
>SIBJ01000153.1 GCA_009695195.1 Pedosphaera sp. | reverse complement strand
CCGCTGTGGCAGCGACGACGGCGAGGGCAATGAGCCACCCGCCCCGTTCGCTCGAAAGCGGTGTCGCGTCCGACTTGCCACCGCAGTCCAAAAATACCGCCAGCACCCGCTCACCCTCACCCGCCTTTAATCGCACCCGCAATCGAAAGCTCACCGCGAAATCAATTTCCCGTCTTCAACTCCACCACGTCATGCGGCGCGGCTTCTTTCATGCCGGCGGCGCTCACGCGGATGAAGCGGGCCTTCGCGCGCAACTGTTCGAGGTTCGCCGCGCCGAGATAGCCCATGCCGGATTGAATCCCGCCGATCAGTTGCGCCAGCACGCGGTCCACCGAGCCGACGACTTCCTTCAACGCTTCGATTCCTTCCGCCGCGACTTTTTGCGTGGGATTTTTTTCGTGACCGTATCGAGCCGCGCTGCCGGCTTTCATCGCGGCCAGACTGCCCATGCCGCGATATTGTTTGTAAACTTTCCCACCGATCTCCATCACGTCGCCGGGCGCTTCGGTGCAACCGGCGAAGATGCCGCCGCAAATCACCGCGTTCGCCAGCGTCATGGCCTTCACGATGTCGCCGGACTTGGTGATGCCGCCGTCGGCGAGAATCGTCACACTTTTTTTCGCCGCCGCGCGCGCGCAAATGTAAAGCGCCGTCATCTGCGGAATGCCCACGCCCGCCACGATGCGCGTGGTGCAAATTGAACCCGGCCCCTGGCCAACCTTGATCGCGTTTGCGCCGCAGTCCGCGAGATATTCCACGCCCGACGCGCTCGTGACGTTGCCGGCGATGATCGGAAGTTTCGGAAACGCGTCGCGCAACATCTTCACCGTGTCGCCAACGCCTTTGCTATGTCCGTGCGCGGTGGAAACGGCGACGGCATCCACACCGCGCTCCACGAGTTCGCCGACGTGCGTGAGAATGCGCTCACGATCCAGATCGCCGAACGCATTTCGCGTGGCGCTCACCGCCGCGCCACAGACGAGGCGGAATTGCGAATCGCGCGCCGGCTTGAACTGCGCCTTGCGTTCCTGCTGGATGCGCTCGACGTCGTTCATCGTGAACAGCCCGCGCAAATGATCTTCATCGTCCACCACGAGCAGTTTGTGGATGCCGGGCCGCTCGGTGAAAAATTTATCGGCGCGCGCGATGGGGTCTTTGCCGAGTTCTTTCTTGTTGATCGTCTGCACCTGCGCGCGCGCGGTCATGGCCTCGGCAACTTTTCGTTTTGCATAGCGCGGCTTCACGACGTGGCCGGAGAGCAGGCCGACGAGAATTCCTTTTTCATCCACGACGGGGAACGTGCTGAAACCAAAATGCCGTTCCTCGAGCATCTTGAGCACGTCGCCGATGTATTGTTCGGGCGCGACCTTGATGGGATCGGGGATCATGCCGGGCACGTGATATTTGACGCGGCTGACTTCGGAGAGTTGCTGGCGCTCCGGCATGTTGTAATGGATGAGGCCGAGCCCGCCGTTGAGCGCCATCGCCGTGGCCATGCGCGATTCGGTCACCGTGTCCATGTCCGCCGAGATGACGGGAATGTTCAGCAGCAAACCGTCGGCGAGTTGTGTTTCAAGCTGCGTATCGCGCGGGAGAATTTCCGAATAGAGCGTGGCGAGCGTGAGGTCGTCGAACGTGAGGCCAAGATTTTTGTGCGCCGGAAAAAATTCATCGGCGGACTGGTAGAACTGGGAATCGAGATTCTTCGCTTGCGCTGCCATGCGAAACAATGCCGTCCGGTCGCGGGCTTTGGCAAGCCGAGAATGTTCCATGAAGTTTTGCGTGTGTTCGGCGCGGTTCAGAGTTACTCAATTCGTGTGCGAGTACTGTTTGTCGTTCTGCTCGGACTGAGCTTGATGGGGTGTGGTCGAAAAGCCGCGCTTGATCCAGACTTGGCGCGCTTCGTTGCGGACAAGCGCAAGCAAACCAAGGAGATCGCCGACCTACAGCCGAACGGAGCGCCAACCATTGTTTGGAGGTTCTTCGATAAAGTGGAAAGAGGCGATTGGGACGGCGCGTCGAGTATTTATGCGAGGATGGAAGACTCGCTCTGGCTGGATAAAGGCCCGGACCACCCTCCCGCCGGCATGCTGCAGGAGGTCCGTCGCACATTTGATTTGGACGCATCAATTGCTGTGGCACTGCGCTCGGAACTATGGTCGCCGATAACTGAAACCCACAAAGCCAGCCGGCTCTTCCATGATTGGGACCGGAAATGGCTGCGGCGATTCAGCCAGGACATCATCCAATCTGTTCCACCAGGTAGCATTTATTTCGGCGGAACTGATTTCGGCTGGTGTGCGATCTCCGCATTTTGCATTTCTCAACGGGAGGGTCGCCCGTTTTTTATTCTGAATCAGAACCGACTGCGGGACGCCCAGTACCTCCAATATGTTCGCGGTATGTACAGCCAGCTCCAGATACCCACGCCAACCGAGGTGGACGATGCGATTCGTGAATGTTTGGAAGACGAGTCGGCGCAGAGACGGCGCGGTCAACATGACCCGATCGAACTGATGAGCCTTGAATGGGCTATTATGAAGACTTTCCGGGAAAAGAATCCGGCGCGCGAAATCTATGTGGAAGAATCGTATTGGATGCTTGGAATGTATCCGTATACAGAACCGCATGGCGTGATCATGAAGATACAGCGTGAACCCGTGCAAATGAGTGATGCGATCTTGGCGCGCGATCGGATTTGCTGGAATAAATACGTTGCTGAGTTACTTGGCGATTGGTTGCGCGAAGAAACGTCTGTGAAGGAAGTCTGCGATTTTGCTGAGAAGGTTTACCAGCGCGGTGATTTCGCGGGATTTAAGGGAGACCTCAGCTATTTGCGCAATCGCGAAACGCAGAAAGGGTTTTCCAAGTTGCGGAAGTCCATCGCAAGTTTGTATTCGTGGCGGGCACTCCACGCCAAGTCGCCCGAGGAGAAGGCGCGAATGACGAAGGAAGCGGATTTTGCGGCTCGGCAGGCGTTTGCACTTTGTCCTTCGTCGCCGGACGCGTTGTTTGTGTACGTGAATGCACTGCTATCGGAGAACCGGCTTGAGGAGGCCCGATTGGTGGCGAAGACGTCTTCTCATTTGATTCCAAAAGATCCCGCAGTCCAGGACCTGCTTCAGCGACTCCAGGACTTCAAGCCGAAGTAGCAACTGCCAGTCCCCGCGTCGAGAGTGTCAACATTGGGAACACCACAAACTTTTTCGTGTGTTTCGTGTGTTTCGTGGTTAAACAAAAGCGATGCGCACACTTCTCATCGGCATTGATAGCGGCACGCAATCCACGAAAGCCCTCGTGGTGGACGCGAAGGACGGGCGCGTGCTCGGCTCGGGTTCGCAGGCGTATGACTTGATTCCCGACCTGCCGCCCGGCGCGAAGGAACAACATCCGCAAACCTGGCGCGACGCCACCGCCGCCGCCATCCGTCAGGCGATGCGCAACGCCAAGGTTTCGCGTGATGAAGTGAAAGCCATCGGCGTGAGCGGGCAACAACATGGCTTCGTCCCGCTCGACAAGGATGGCGAAGTCATCCGGCCAGCGAAACTTTGGTGCGACACCTCGACGGCGGCGGAATGTGAGGAGATCACCGAGGCGCTCGGCGGACCGAAGAAAACCATCAAGGCGCTCGGCAACGCGGTGCTGCCAGGCTTCACGGCGTCGAAGATTCTCTGGCTGAAAAAGCATGAGCCAAAAAACTTTGCGCGGCTCGCCACGGTGCTGTTGCCGCATGACTACTTGAACTTCTGGCTCACCGGCGAGCGCGTGATGGAATTCGGCGACGCCAGCGGCACGGCGTTGCTCGACGTGCGCAAACGCAAATGGTCGCCAGCCGCGCTCGACGCGATTGATTCTGAGCTCGCGGACAAATTGCCGAAGCTCATTTCCAGCGAGCAGCCCGCCGGGAAATTGCTGGCGTCCACCGCGAACGCGCTCGGCTTGAATCCCGGCGTGCTCGTGAGCGCTGGCGGCGGCGACAATATGATGGGCGCCATCGGCACGGGCAACACGCGGCCCGGCATCGTGACCGCGAGCTTCGGGACGAGCGGGACGATCTACGCGTGCGCGGACAAACCGGTCGTTGATCCCGACGGCGAGATCGCCGCGTTCTGCGATTCCACGAATCGCTGGCTGCCGCTGCTTTGCACGATGAATGTCACCGTCGCCACCGAGATGATGCGGCTGGACTTCGAGTATTCGCACGAGCAATTCGAGAGCAAAGCCGGACAAGTGCCGCCCGGCGCGAACGGGCTGTTGCTGTTGCCGTATCTCGAAGGCGAGCGCACACCGAACGTTCCCGATGGCACAGGCGTGATGATCGGCCTCAACAAGCGCACGTTCAGCGCGAGCCACTATTGCCGCGCGGCGATGGAAGGCGTGACGCTCGGGATGAATTACGGGTTGCGCCGGCTCGCCGAACTCGGCGTGAACGCGAAACAGATCCGCGCGACCGGCGGCGGGGCGAAGTCGAAACTCTGGCGGCAGATCATGGCGGACATCTTCAACGCCGAAGTCGTGACGCTGAAGGTGAGCGAAGGCGCGGCTTACGGCGCGGCGTTGCAGGCGCTCTGGTGTTTGCGTCTGCAATCCGGCGACAAGGTGAAGATCGAGGACATCACCGACGAGTTCGTGACGTTGAACTCCGCCGAGACCGCCACGCCGAAGCCGTACGCCGTGGCCGCGTATCGCGAGTTGCAGGCGTTGCAGGATGATTTGTCGCGGTCGCTGCGCGGCGTGTTCGCGAAGCACCGGAAGTTTGTTTTGAACCGCTGATCTGCACGAATCTTCGCTGATGAAAGACGAAACTTCCCAACGGCTCGAACGCATCGAGGCGAGCGTGGCGCATCTGGAACATCAGGTGGAGCAGTTGAACGAGGTCGTCATCGAGCAGGGCAAGCTCGTGGAGCGGTTGAAGAAGGAAGTGCAACGGCAATCCACCGCGATGCAAACGCTGGAACTGGAACGCATGAAGGCGAACAATCCCAAGCCGCCGCATCATTAACCGACTTTAACGCAGAGCCATAGCGCAGCGGAGCCGCAACCAAAGGAGCGTGGACCGCTTGTCCGCGGGTTCCGGCGGCCGGCAAGCAACTCGCGGACAAGCTGTCCGCGCTCCGGCTTCCCCTCCGCGTAACTCTGCGTTCTCCGCGTCCCTTGCACATTAAACACCGTTGCTGCGTTTGTCCCGTTCGTTCGCACGGCCATTCGGCGTATGGGTAGAGCACCCGATATACATTCGCGGCCGAATCAGCGCGGGTGACCGCCGGCCCGTTTGAAAAAATCCGCCAGCCCGGCGAGGTCGTCGGTGTTGATCAGGTCCACGCCGGCCGCGCGCAGTTCGGTCCAGCACGCGGGCACATCCGGCGCGGCCCAGAACCGCACCTGCCGTCCATGGTCATGGGCCTGCGTCACGATTTCCCGTAGTTTCTTGCGCCCGGCGTCGGGCATCGAACCGTTCCCGTCCCAGGCAAATTGTCTTTTCCAATCCGCGCTGATCCACGGAATCAAATCCAGCGGCACGGACGAGCCGAGATCGGCCAGCGTGCCGTCGTAGGCCGCGTAACGCACGGCTTCCCCGGCGAACATTTCCCGAGAGCGATTGCCGGAGATGATGACGGTGATGGCGTTGGTCTGTTTCGCGCCGGCGCGAAAGGTCGTGAGCACGTCGGCGTAATTCGTGAGTGCGGCGCGCAGGACGGGATAGGTGTTCGTCCAGCTCGTTTTAATATCAATCAACAGCGTGAACTCCGGGCCGTTGGTGAAAACGTGACCGCCGTTGCGCTTCACGCGCTCGCGCAGCGGGTCGAGATAAAGCGCCTGCAAGGTGCGCTCCGGTTTAACGGCCTTCACATCATGCGCGACGAGCAGCTTGCCATCCACCAGATGAATGTCCGCCTCCACGCTGCAAAAACCCTGCTCGAGCGCATCGAACAACGGGCGTTTGTGTTCGTAATCGTTGTGCGCGTGCGCGTGCAGCAGCGGCGCGGGCGGCGCGGCCTGCGTCAAGCCGGCACCGAGCAACGCGACCGCGATGAGCAACGCGAAACGGAACTGAGTTTTTGTTTTCATGGTCTGAGTTTTATTTCCGGCCCGAGCACGACCGAGGGCGGACGTGGCGATCAGAGTTGCGGAACGTCATGGCGCGGGCCTTGGCCTTGGCCAGCGCAGGCAGCAACATCGCGGCGAGAATGGCGATGATGGCGATCACCACCAGCAGTTCGATGAGGGTGAAAGCGCCCCGGCATTTCCTTCGCGCCGCCGCCGGCCCTCGTGGAAGCGTTGAACGCGGTTTCATAAAACTTCCATCGGTGTCAGGTTCACGACCAGCGCGCGTTGGTTTTCAGCGGGTTGTTGCCCGCGTTTCGAGCACAGCCCCGCCGCTGCGTATTCCGGGGGCTGTCGGACAGTGATTCCGATTTCTGTCGGACAGCGTTCCAATTTCTGCCGGACACCGTTCCGATTCATATCGGACAGTGTTCCGGGCTGAGGTCGGACAGTTTTTGGGGCACATTGGAATGCTGTCC
>SIBJ01000152.1 GCA_009695195.1 Pedosphaera sp. | reverse complement strand
CCCGATGCCGCCGAACAACGAATCGCTCGCGAACAACTCCAGCAGATGGTGCACTACGCCGAAATCGGCGAATGCCGGAGAGCCGCGCTCCTCGATTATTTCGGTGAAGAATATCCGGGCACGGAATGCGGCGGCTGCGACAATTGCCTAATCGCGGAGCGTCAAAAAAACGAATGCTTATCATTAAAAATGTCGATCAAGCCATTGCCGGTCTGCTGCGCGACTTGAAACAGCGCGGCATGCTAGAGGACACGCTCGTCGTCTGGACGACCGAATTCGGTCGCACGCCGTTCAACAACGCCGCCGATGCCAAAGGTCGCGAGCATCATCACTGGGTTTTTTCGTCCTGGCTGGCGGGCGCGGGTGTGAAACCTGGAACGGTCTATGGCGAATCCGATGAGTTTGGCATTAACGTCGGCAAAGACCCGGTGCATGTGCATGATTTTCACGCGACAATTCTTCATTTGATGGGCCTCGATCACGAGCGTCTGACTTATCGCCACACGGGCCGCGACTATCGCCTGACGGACGTTGCCGGGAATGTGGTGAAACCAATTCTAGCTTGAACGCGCACTGTCATTTCGGGATCGCCGCGGGAATAGTTTTGAGCGTTTTGCTCCTGTCTGTCCGTGCGCGAGCCGCTGATGACACGGCGGGTACGGCATTCTTTCAAAGTGAGATCGAACCGTTGTTCCGCAAGCACTGCTACGAATGTCACAGCCATGACGCAGGCAAAATGAAAGGTGGATTGAACCTCGATTCCCGCAGCGGCTGGGCAGAAGGCGGAAACACTGGGCCGGCGATTGTTCCCGGCAAACCGGACGCCAGCCTGCTGATGAAGGCGGTGCGCCACGAGGACAAGGACCTTGCGATGCCGCCGAAGAAGCCAAAGCTCGCGGAGGCCGACATCGACAAGCTCAAGCGTTGGGTGGCGATGGGCGCGCCCGATCCGCGCGTGAATGCGGTCGCCAATTCCGCCGCAGTGAACTGGTGGTCGCTGAAACCGCTGGTGCGTCCGCCAGTGCCGAAGATTTCTGCCGCTCAAGCCAAGTGGGTGCGGACGCCGATCGATGCCTTCATCGCCGCGAAGCTGCGCGAACAAAAGCTCACGCCTTCCCCAGAGGCAGACCGACGCACACTGATTCGGCGGCTGACTTATGATTTACACGGCCTACCGCCTTCGCCCGAAGAAGTGACGTTGTTTGAAGCGGATCAGGCTGCCGGCGCTTACGAGCGGCTGGTGGATCGACTGCTTGCTTCTCCGCGCTATGGCGAACGCTGGGCGCGGCACTGGCTGGATGTGGCCCACTACGGCGAGTCCAACGGCTTCGGCATGGATCGTCCGCGCCTCGACGCGTGGCCGTATCGGGATTACGTCATTGCGTCGTTGAATGCGGACAAGCCCTATGCGCGGTTCGTGCAGGAGCAACTCGCCGTGGACGCCCTCTTCCCGGATGAACCGGAGCTTACCCCGGCGCTGGGTTTTGCCGCCGCCGGGCCGTTCAATCAAAGCGCGCTCGTGGAGCAGGTGGATGGCACGGACTGCAAGCGCATCGCATTGAATCTGGATCGCGACGACATGGTGGCGAGCACGGCCAGCACATTTCTGAGCATGACCGTTCATTGCGCGCGTTGTCATGCGCACAAGTTCGATCCGATTTCGCAGACCGACTATTATCAGTTCCAGGCTGTTTTCGCCGGTGTTGGCCGTACCGAGCGGCTGTTTGATCCAAATGCTGATCTGCGCAACCGGCGGGCGGCGTTGCGGACGAAGATTGCGGACTTGGAAAAGAATACGGACACGCATCCGCCGACTCCCGCCGAACGGACGGAACTCGCGAATGCGCAAAACGCCTGGGAGCTTTCCCTCGCTGCGCAGGCCGTGAATTGGATTCCGTTGCAGGTCGAGCGCGTCGCGTCCACGAACAGCAAAACCACTTTCACCAAACTCGACGACGGCTCGTGGCTGGCGGCGGGCGAGGCCGCCGACAAAGACATTTATACGATTCGCGCCCAAGTCGCGTTGCCGAGATTGACGGCGTTGCGGATCGAAGTATTGCCGGACGACAAATTGCCCACGCGCGGCCCGGGGCGGCAGGACAACGGCAATCTGCACCTCTCCGAAGTCCGCGTGAATGTGCTCGGAGCGGATAAGCCCACGGCGCTCGCGTTGCAAAACTCTTCGGCGGATTTCAACCAAATCGACTGGGGCATCGAGCGCGCAATCGACGGGAAAAGTGAAACGGCGTGGGGCATTCATCCGCAGGTGGGCAAGCCGCACCAGGCGGTGTTCGAGTTGAAGCAGCCGAATCTCGCGACCAATGGGTCAGTGTTCAGCATCGAACTCGATCAGCTTCACGGCCAGCGCCACCTCATCGGGCGCTTCCGCCTTTCCGCCACCGACAAGGCGCAGCCCGTGCGCGTCCCGCTACTGCCGCTTGATTTGCTCGCCATGCTCGCCCGCCCCGAATCCGAACGCACCGCTACCGAACGTAAAACAATCTTTGACACCCACCGCCTCGTGCATTTGAAGCAACGTTTGGCGCAGTTTCCCGCCGAGCATAAAGTATGGGCTATCGCCGGTGACTTCACGCCGTTGAGAAACTACATGCCGACGAAGGAGCCGCTGCTTATCTCCGTGCTGCGTAGGGGCGACATGAAGCAACCGCTCGCGCCTGTGGGTCCCGGCGCGCTCGCCGCCGTGAGCACGTTGCCGTCCATCTTTTCGCTCGCCAATCCTCAGGACGAAAAGGCCCGGCGTGCGGCGCTGGCCCGGTGGATCATCGCGCCGGAGAATATGCTGGCGTGGCGCAGCATTGTGAACCGCGTCTGGCACTGGCATTTCGGGCGCGGCCTAGTGGATTCACCGAATGACTTTGGGCGCATGGGTTCACCGCCCACGCATCCCGAGCTGCTGGACTGGCTCGCGGTAGAGTTTCGTGACAACGGCGGTTCGTTGAAGCGGTTGCACAAACTGATCGTCAGCAGCGCCACGTACCGGCAAGTCTCCACGCATCGTGCCGCTGCCGCGCGTGTGGACAGTGACAATCGCTTCTTGTGGCGCATGAATCGTCCGCGCCTCGATGCCGAGAACATGCGCGACAGTCTGCTGGCTGCCAGCGGCAAGCTCGATCTCTCGATGGGCGGCCCGTCGGCGATGCAATTCAAGTTCGACGATCCGAACGTCGGGGTCAGTCCGCTGGTGGACTACGCGGCCTTCGATCCGGACAGTCCCGCGAGCTATCGGCGCGGGGTGTATCGTTTTCTGTTCCGCAACATCAACGACCCGTTGCTCGAAGCCTTCGACGCCGTGGATCCGTCGCTCTCCACGCCCAAGCGCAACTCGACTATCACGCCGTTGCAGGCGCTCTCGCTTTGGAACAACCGGTTTGTTCTACGCCAGTGCGAGCACCTGGCCGCGCGTCTCGAACGCGAAAGCGGCAATCTGGATTCCCAGATCGAACGCGCCTTTCAACTTCTCACGGTCCGCCTGCCCACGAGTGCGGAAACCGCGTTGCTCGCGGATCATGCTCGCCGTCACGGCCTTGCCAACGCCTGCCGAGTGCTTGTGAATTCGAACGACTTTTTGTTTGTGAACTAAACTGCCATGAAACGTTCAGCCACTTCACTTTCTCGCCGGGATTTTGTCACGCAACTTGGCGGCGGCTTTGGCTCCGTCGCACTGGCGTGCTTGTTGCAGGAGCAAGGTTTGCTCGGAGCGGGCAAAAACGCAGTGCCGTTGGGGACGCCACATCATCGGCCGCGCGCGAAGCAGGTGATTCAACTGTTCATGCTGGGCGGGGCGAGCCAGTGCGACACGTTTGATTACAAACCAGAGTTGCAGCGCCGCCACGGCGAGACCGTGAACTTCACCGTCACGGGTGGCACGCAGGGAAGCGCCGGGCCGTTGCTGAAAAGCCCGTGGGAATGGAGACAGCACGGACAGAGCGGGCGTTGGGTCACGAATGCGTTGCCGCATCTCGCGCAATGCGTGGACGACATGGCTTTTCTCATGGCGATGAATGCGCCAACCAGTGAGCACAGTTCGGGAATGACGATGCAGACGAGCGGCTTTGTCACGCCAGGTTTTCCGACCGTCGGCGCGTGGGTGAGTTATGCACTGGGCAAACTCACGGATAATCTTCCCGTGTTCGTCGCGTTGCCTGACCCCGTCGGTTTGCCGTGGACGGGTAAGGCCGCGTGGACGAATGGATTTCTCCCGGCGATGCATCAGGGGACGATGCTCAATCCTGCCGCCGAGAACCCGGTGCCGGATTTGTTCGCGCCGAAAAGCGCTGGCTTCGTCAATTCCGGCAGCGAACGCGACGGTCTTGACGTGTTGGCCAAGCTCAATCGCGCCCGGCTTCAGCCCGGCGACTCGCGGTTGGAAGCGCGCATTGCCAGCTACGAACTCGCGGCGCGGATGCAGCTCGCCGTCCCGCAGGTGCTGGATTTGAAGACCGAGACCGATGCCACGAAAAAGCTTTACGGCTTCGGCGATGAGAAGACCGAGCCGCTGGGCCGCAATTGTCTTATCGCGCGACGGCTCATCGAAAGTGGTGTGCGTTTCGTCCAGCTCTGGTGTGGCTCTGGCCTTGGTGGCGCGTCGGGCAATTGGGACAATCACGGAGACATATTTCCCGGCTCGGACTTTGAAAGAATGTGCGTTCGCTCCGATAAACCCATCGCCGGGCTGCTGAAGGATTTGAAAGCGCGCGGGCTTTTGGAGGACACGATTGTGCTCTGGACGACCGAGTTTGGGCGTACGCCCTACAGTCAGGGAACCAAAGGCCGCGACCACAACGGCAATACCTTCGTGAGTTGGATGGCCGGCGGCGGGATCAAGGGTGGCACTACGTACGGCGAGAGTGACGAGTTTTCCTTCAAGGCCGCGCACAACACGACGATGTGCTATGATCAACATGCCACGATGCTCCACCTCCTGGGCTTCGAGCATGAGCGACTCACCTTCCGCCACAACGGGGCTGACCGCCGGTTGACGGATGTGCATGGCCAGGTGATTAAAGAAATCATCGCGTGATACCGCCCTGCCAATTCAAATTGAGAACGGGTACTGTTTTGAGCCTGCTGCTCATCTTCAGCCGCTCTGCTTCGGCGGCTACCGCGCCGGATTTTGCGCGCGAGGTTCGGCCGATTCTGGAGAAACATTGTTTTAGTTGTCACGGACCGGATAAGCAGAAGAGCGGTTATCGGCTGGATGTCCGCGACGTGGCTTTAAAGGGCGGGGAGAGTGGGCAACGGGCGATCGTGCCGCGCGACGCCAAGGCCAGTCCACTGATCCGCTATGTGAGCGGGGCGGACTTGGACATGCTCATGCCGCCCAGCAAAAGCGGGGGCGAGCACCTCGACGCTGCGCAGATCGCCGTGCTTACCCGCTGGATCGACGCCGGGGCGGCCTGGCCTGAGGGTGTGGGCCTGACGAAGTTGGTGGACCGGCGGGATCACTGGAGCTTCAAACCGCGCACGGCACCGGCCCGACCCGTCACGCGGAACAAGACGTGGGCTCGCCAGGAGATTGACTACTTCATTCTCGCGCGGCTGGAGCAGGCCGGCTTGAAGCCGTCGCCCGAGGCGGATCGCGTGACGTGGCTGCGGCGGGTGTCTTTCGATCTTGTTGGGTTGCCACCGACGCCGGAAAAAGTGACGGCCTTTGTGCAGGATCCGCGGCCGGACGCGTATGAGCGCGTGGTGGAGGAATTGCTGGAATCGCCCCGTTACGGCGAGCGCTGGGCGCAACACTGGCTGGATGTGGTCCGGTACGCGGACACCCACGGCTTCGAGGTCAACACCGAGCGACCGAACGCGTGGCCGTATCGCGACTACGTGATCGCGGCGTTTCATCGGGACACACCCTACGACCAATTCATCCGTGAGCAGCTCGCCGGGGATGCGTTGGACCAGGACGTGGCGACGGGCTTTCTCGTCACGGCCTCGGTCCTGCTACCCGGGCAGATCGGGGCGGACGATGTTTCCAAGCGCCTGGCGCGGCAGGATTCGCTGGATGAAATCGTGAATAATGTCGGCCAGACCTTTCTCGGCTTGAGCGTGGGTTGTGCGCGGTGTCACGATCATAAGTTTGATCCCATCACGGCGCGGGATTATTATTCGATGCAGGCATTTTTCGCGGGGGTTGGGTATGGGGATCGGCCGATCCGAAATTCGCGAACGGACGGCGCGCGCGAGAAGGAGACCGCCGAGATCGGGGCGCAGATCGCTTTGTTAAAAAAGCGCCTCGAAGCCGCACCGCCGATCGCTCGCACGAGACGTGTGCTCTTTATCGACGACGAGGACGCAGACCACACGACGCTCCTCGCCAGATTCAATAAACCAAATCTCTCTAATCGCGGAGCGTCAAAAAACCGAATGCTTATCATTGTTCGGCCTGGAATCCGTCGCGCAGGTGAATCTTGGCGAGCGAGTCTGCCGGCGGCACGGGTGCGGAGGCTGGCGTCAGGCCCGCGCGCCTTGGAGCCTCATTCAGCGCTGACCGGCCGCGCTGGAGTGCGCTTCCGCGCGCCAACTTC
>SIBJ01000151.1 GCA_009695195.1 Pedosphaera sp. | reverse complement strand
CTGGAACGCCCTGAGCGATCCGAACCGCGCATGAGGAAACGGAGGCCGAAAAACTTTCCCTTGTTGATGCGCCCCCGGCAGGAAATCATTGCCGAAGCCACCCAGAAAAAATCAACGACACATGCCCTTAACTAAGCGCCATTCGAGTCTGGCCGCGTTTGCGCTGGCCGTAGTGCTGGTCACGCTCGTCGGTCTGCTCGCGCGCTATTACATCGGCAAGCGCGCCATCGCGTGGTTCGACCAGACGATCCTGCGTGTGCCGTTGTTGAACAAAATTTACGGCACGATCAAGCAGGTCAACGAAGCCCTCACCGTCGGCAAAAAAAAGTTCTTTCAAGACCGTGGTGCTGGTCGAGTTCCCGCGCGAGGGCAGCTATTCCGTCGGCTTCATCACCAGCGAGCAGGACGAGGAGATGGCGCGCAAGACGAAGCAAAAACTTGTGGGCGTGTTCATCCCCACCACGCCGAATCCCACGTCGGGCTTCCTGATTTTTGTGCCCGCGGACCGCGTGACGAAGCTCGACATGTCGGTGGCCGAGGGCATCAAGTACATCATCAGTCTCGGCTCCGTTGCGCCGGACCCGTCGCCATCAAAGATGTGAAGTTGTTCATCCGGCGTTGAGCAATGATCGAATCCACGCACGGCATCATCCTCCGCACGCGCCTGCTCACGGAGACGAGCCTCATCGTGAACTGGCTCACGCCGGACCTCGGTCGCGTTTCCACCGTCGCGAAGGGTGCGCGGCGACCCAAATCTCCCTTCGCCGGCAAGCTGGATATTTTTTACGAAGCCGAATTCAGTTTCACCCGCAGCCGCCGCTCCGATCTGCACGCACTGCGCGAGGTCAACCTGCGCCAGCCCAACACCGCGTTGCGACAGGAACTTGGCCGCTTGCAACAGGTCGCGTACTGCGCCGCGCTGATTGTGCAAACGACCGAAGTTGAAACGCCGCTACGGGAAGTTCACGCGCTTTTCTCCGGCTTGCTGAAACACGTCACCCAGCAACCGCCCAAGCCGCGAAACATTTTTGCGTTTGAACTGAAGCTGCTTCGCGCGCTCGGTCTCGAACCCGACGCGGAGGAATCCAAATTCCCGGCGGAAACCCGGACGCTCGTCACCACGTTGACCGAATCGTCGTGGGAAAAACTCGGCGACCTCCGCGCGACGGCCGCCCAGGCCCGAGCGCTGCAACAATACTTGCACGGTTTCCTGATTTATCAGTTCGGCAAACTCGCCACCGGTCGCCACGCCGCGTTGGGGGAGTCCGGCTAAAAGCTCGAATCACCGCAACGCGTCAGGAAAATTCATCGCGCCATGTCTGCCCCGGAGAATTTCCAATCGTGGTTCCGTGAAACGATAAAAGATCAGATAGTCTTCAAAATCGTCCACCCGCCAGGAGCGGATATTCTTCAAATCTCGCCCCCGAAAATGTCGCAGCCGGCCTTTGAGCGGGTGCAACGCCAGATTCTCTACGGTAGGATCCACGGCTTCAAGAAAGCGGAGCGCGGCGTCAGGATTGTGTTCGAAGATGCGTTGGAAATAACCGAACGCGTCCAGCTCGGCATCGTGCCGGACGAAGATTTCAACCCCGTTCACGCGGCGATTGCGCGGCGGCGGTTGCGCGAAGCGAGCGCGGCGAAGTGGCCGGGCTTGTATTTTCTCAGCGGACTGCGCAACGAATGACGCAGGGCCGCCTCCAGTTCCGGGTCCTGTTCTTCCACGCTGCCTTGAATCCACTCGGCGAGTTTCGAGCGGTCGCGTTCAGGAAGTTTTTTGAATGCCGTTTTGATTTCAGCAACGGTGCTCATGGCCGCAAGTTACCCGAGGTCCTGCCATTTGCAAAGCCAGTGTTTCTGGGTCAACGCAACGAAAATGGTTGGAACGCTCGCCCTCACCCCGGCCCTCCCGGTCGGACGGGAGAGGGAGAATCGCAGTCCATCACGTTGCGATCTGTGCGTTCTTTTGCGGCTGGAGGTTGAATTGCTCGCTGACCAAAATTTCTCCAAAAAACTTATTGCGCCTCCTGGGTTGTCTGATAGATTCCGCGTCCGCTTTCGCCGTTGGCGAGACGGAAAAACATTTCAGACCGTTAACAGACAATTGTTCTTTGTATGAGTGGACAACGTATTCGTATTCGATTGAAGGCCTATGACCATCGCGTCATAGACCAGTCGGCGCGCGAGATCGCCGACACCGTCAAGCGCACCGGCGCCCGCGTCGCCGGCCCGATCCCGCTTCCCACCCGCATCGAGCGGTTCACCGTGCTGCGCTCGCCGCATTGCGACAAGAAATCCCAGGAGACTTTCGAGCAGCGCACGCACAAGCGGCTCATTGACATCCTCGACCCGACCGCCAAGACCGTGGATGAATTGAAGAAGCTCAACCTCCCGGCGGGCGTGGACATCACGATCAAAATCTGATCGCTGAACCGATCCTACGATTTAACGCTTTAACGAATTACTGTTATGCCTCTCGGACTTATCGCAAAAAAACTTGGTCACACCCGGGTTTACGACGCCAACGGCGTCAACATACCGGTCACGGTGGTTCTCGCCGGACCGAATCACGTTCTCCAGGTCAAGACGCAAGCGAGCAAGGACGGCTACAACGCCGTGCAACTCGGCTTCGACGATCAGAAGGAACAGCGCCTGACCAAGCCGCTGCTCGGTCACATCAAGAAGCACAACGGCGTCGCGGTGAAACGCATCCGGGAGTTTCGCGACTTCTCGAAGGAAGTGAAGCCGGGTGAAAAGGTCGGGGCGACGCTGTTCGCGCCCGGTGATTATGTGGACGCCATCGGCGTGACGAAAGGCCAGGGTTTCGAGGGCGTGGTCAAGCGGCATCATTTCCGGGGCGGCGACTCGACGCACGGCGCGAAGGGCTTTCATCGGCGCAACGGCGCCATCGGTCAGCGTTTGTTTCCCGGCACGGTCATGCGCGGCATGAAGATGCCCGGTCACATGGGACAGGTGACGCGCACGGCGCAAAATCTCGAAGTCATCCAGGTGCGCGAAGCCGACAATCTTTTGCTCATCAAGGGATCATTCCCCGGCGCGGAGGGCGATTATGTGATCATCCGCGAATCCAAGAAACGGCCGAAGGGTTGGAAGCCGCCGGTCGCCGCGATCAGCAAGAAAGCCGCCGCGAAAAAAGAAGCGGCCACTGCGGCCGCTGCGGCCAAGAAATAGAGGAGTGATATGAAACTTTCCGTCAAAGATTCCAAAGGCAAGGACCAGGGCGAACTCGAAGTGAAGTTCGAACTGATCGAAAACGGCCGCGGCACGCAGGCCGTGCACGACACCGTGGTCGCTTATCGCGCGGCGCAACGCAGCGGCACCGCCTGCACCAAGAACGTCGGCGATGTCAACGGCACCAACAAGAAACCGTGGCGGCAAAAGGGCACGGGCCGCGCGCGCGCCGGTTCATTCGCGTCGCCGTTGTGGCGGGGCGGCGGTGTGGTCTTCGGCCCGAAGCCGCGGGACTTCAGCAAGAAGGTCAACGTCCGCACCAAACAACTCGCGTTGCGCAAGGCGCTGAGCGAGCGGCTGAAGGCCGGCGACGTGATCGTGGTGGACGATCTGAAACTGAGTTCGCCGAAGACGAAGGAATTTCTCGGCGTGATGTCCGCGTTCGAGTTGAAAGGCCCGACGCTGATCGTGGCGGCGGCGGACAAGAATTTGTTGCTCGCCGCGCGCAACGTCCCGGACGTGGCGATCACCACGGGCGACTCGCTGAACACTTACGACGTGCTCCGCCCGAACAAGCTGCTGTTCACGCGCAGCGCGTTCGAGAAAATCGAAGCCCGCTTGAGCAAGGATTAAAGCATGAATTCATTTGAAATCATCAAGACCGTACGGCTGACCGAGAAGGGCACGCGGCAGGGTGAGAAATTCAATCAATACACCATCGTGGCGGATCGTCGCGCGACCAAGCCGCAGATTCGCACCGCGGTGCAGGAACTTTTCAAGGTCAAGGTCACGAAGGTGAACACGTTGAACGTTCGCGGCAAACCGCGGCGTCAGCGCACGGCTCAGGCCGGCACCACGCTCGCGTGGAAGAAGGCCATCGTCACGCTCAAGGACGGTGACAAGATCGTTTTGACGTAGGCGAAACCGATTTCACCACGGCGCGGAGAATTTTCTCCGCGCCGTTTTTTCATTTCACCAGCAATCCGAACCGGGCCAGCTTCAAAAGGTTTTTGTCCAGTTCCGCTGCGAGACTCCGGCGTGCGGCCTCGGGGTTTTCGTCCTTCACGATCAGCGCATTTTTTTCTTCGAGCAGTTTCCAAAGTTTTTCCAAAAGTATTTTGCGGTCGCACGTGCCGTCGAGCCAGGCGAGAAGGTTCTTGCCGATTTCATCCTCCACTTTGACGGCCAGGTGAAAGAGCGAGGTGACGACGTGGCCGCGCTCCGCCTGCCATCTCGCGATGGGACTGGCTTCGGGGCGCTCGCTGACGGTCCGCGCCACGGTCGGGATGGCGATGCGGAAGTCCACGAGGCCCCCGCTGTAAAGTTGCAGCAGGAATCCGGCGAGCTGCGCGCGATGTTGCGGGTCGTGTTGGTCAAAGGAGGTTTCATTTTCCAGGCGGGCGACTGAGCGCGCCATTAACTCGTCGAACGCGATGGGCACCGGCCAGGTTTCGCCGAGCACGGCGAGCGCGGCTTTGCCGAGGGCGTAGTCGGTTTCCAGTTTTCCACCCTTGGGTGTTTCAAATTCGCAGGTGACGCCGGCGCGGAGGTCGGTGGAACTACTCGTGCAACCGGCGGTGGAAGAAACCAGAAAGCCGGCGACGTGGCTCGCGTCGGGTTCGGATTGCAGTGGGACTTCGCGCTGGCAGAGCAGCGTCTGGCGGAAGCGGCGGCATTTCAAAAAGTCCAGATATTGCTCGCGCAGAATCCGGCTGCGGGCGAGTTGTTTCAAAGTCTGGCGCACGGAATCTTTGAAACCGTGGTCGGACATCTCGAAGTAATCCGCCTCGCCGAGATATTGGAGATCGTGACGGCCGGCGCGCTCCATGAATTGCGTGAAGTAAAGCGGCTCGTTCAATTCCGCGAGTTCGTCGTGAAACAGATGGCCTTCATCATGGCCGGCGATCTGTTTCAATTCCGCTTTCATCCAGAGGCGGAATTCGTCCGTGGTATCCTGCGCGTCCGCGAGAAAGCGCACGAGCGCCTGGGCTTGGTTGATGCGTTCCTGCGGCGCCGTGAGATCGCGGATGTGAAAGAGCATCATCTCGCGCGTCATCTTGCGCAGATGACAACCGGGCAGGGCGTTGTAGCTGACGAAAGCGATTCCTTGCGGTGCCATGGCGTGACGGCAAATCCCCAACATGCGCTCCTGAATCTCCGGCGGCACCCACGAATAAAATCCGTGCGCGAGGATGTAATCGAATTTTCCCCAGCTCGCGTTGATCGCCGTGATGCTGCCGTGTTCGAGCCGGACGTTGCGCAGGCCGAGATCGCGAATCATTTCCCGGCCTTGCGCGATGGGACGCGCGGCGAGGTCAATCCCGACGAATTCACTTTCGGGCAGGCCCCACGCCATGGGAATCAGATTGGCGCCGTTGCCGCAACCGAGTTCGAGCACGCGGCAGCGCCGCGCGCTCGCCGGCGCGAGACCGAACAGCCGGCCGATGATCTCCAGCCGGTCGGGATGTGTCTGCGGATGCGTGTAACCGGGGTAGAGAATGGAATCGTAGCTGGAGGAATTTGTAGCCATTGCGGGTGATGCAAAACGCGATTATCGGGGAGGGTTTACGAAAGTTCTGCTTGTCGAAAGCACGTGGCAACAAAATCTTAAAAGCACTTGACAAGCAAGGGCCATTTCCCGGAAAGTCGTCGCAACAAGCAAACCCAACAAATATTTATGGCAAAAGCAAGCAGCCAAAAATTCATAGCCCGCAATCGTTGTCCCCGCGTTCAAATCGAATATGATGTCGAATTGTACGGCGCGGAAAAGAAAGTCGAACTGCCCTTCGTCATGGGCGTCATGGCCGACCTCTCCGGCAAACCGGCCGAGGCGCTGCCGCCGGTCGGCGACCGGAAGTTTCTCGAGATTGACGTGGATAATTTCGACGACCGCCTCAAAGCCTGCAAACCGCGCGTGGCCTTCCAGGTGCCGAACACGCTGACGGGCGAGGGGAACTTGAATGTCGAGATGACGTTCGAGAGCATGGATGATTTTTCACCCGCCGCCGTCGCGCGGAAAGTGGATTCGTTGAACAAGCTGCTCCAGGCGCGCACCGAGTTGTCCAACCTGCTGACCTACATGGACGGCAAGGACAAGGCGGAAGACCTCGTCGGCAAGCTGTTGAAGAATGAAGATTTGATGAAGTCCCTGGCCGCCGCGCCCAACCCCGAAGCGGACAAAGCGAAGTAAACTCGAAACCCAATCGAAAAAACTATGATGCCGCCAGAAACCGCAGCCCAAGGTGCCGCCGCCCCAGCCGCCGCAGAAGTCGGAGAGTTTGAGGCGCTGCTCAACAAGGAATTCAAAGCCCGCGATCCGCAGAAACAATCCGCGGTGCAGAACGCCGTCCGCACGCTCGCCCAACAGGCGCTCGGCGCGACGCAGTTGATCTCCAACGACGTGATCAAGACGATCTCCGCGATGATCGCCGAGATTGACAAGAAACTCTCCGAGCAGATCAACCTGATCATGCACC
>SIBJ01000150.1 GCA_009695195.1 Pedosphaera sp. | reverse complement strand
TCGGCAGACGAGGCGACACGAACCGTCAGTGCCGTTGAATTGAGAGTTATCATCCCACCCTACAAAACCAGAACCGGAGCACAGTGTCTAGCAAAAACTTTTCACCCTGTCCCCAAACCATTTCCGCCGCTAAAAAATAAAACCCTGCGCTCCGCCCGGCCAGCGCGAATTGCCGATTGACTCGCCGGAACGCTCCCGCAGATTGTGTCGCGCCATGACAAAAATCCGCCGCGCTCTGCTCTCGGTTTCCGACAAGTCGGGGTTGATCCCCTTCGCGCAGGCGCTCGCGGCGGCGGGCGTGGAGTTGATCTCCACCGGCGGCACGGCGAAGGCGCTGCGCGACGCGGGTCTCGCGGTCAAGGACATCAGCGAACACACCGGCTTTCCCGAAATGCTCGACGGCCGCGTCAAAACCTTGCACCCAAAAGTCCACGGCGGACTGCTGTTCATCCGCGGCAACGCGGCGCACGAAGCGGCCGCGAAACAGCACGGCATCGCGCCGATTGATCTCGTGGTGGTGAACCTGTATCCGTTCGAGGCCACGGTGGCGAAGCCGGACGTATCATGGCACGACGCGATCGAGAACATTGACATCGGCGGGCCTTCGATGCTGCGCAGCGCGGCGAAGAATCACGACAGCGTGACAGTAATCGTGGACCCGGCAGATTACGCGACGGTGGCGGAACAGATCAAAACGAGCGGCGACACGACACTCGAACTGCGCCGCACACTGGCCGCGAAGGTTTATGCGCGCACGGCGGCTTACGATGCGGCCATCGCGGCGCATTTGGGGAAAGTGTTCAGTGTTCAGTGTTCAGAATCGAGTCCGCTGCCGGCGGCGCTCACGATCTCGACGCCGCTGGCGCAGCCGTTGCGATACGGCGAGAACCCGCATCAGGCCGCGGCGCTTTACGGAAAATTCCGCGATTACTACCAGCAACTGCGCGGGAAGGAACTTTCCTACAACAACATCCTCGACCTCACCGCCGCCGCCGCGCTCATCACCGAGTTCCACGGCGACGCGCCGACGCTGGCGATCCTCAAGCACACGAATCCCTGCGGCGTGGGCCAGGGCGCGAGCTTGCACGAGGCGTGGGACAAGGCGTTCGCGACGGACAAGCAGGCGCCGTTCGGAGGCATCATCGCCGTGAACCAACCGCTCGACGCGGCGGGCGCGGAGGCCATCGCGGAAATTTTCAGCGAGGTGATCGTGGCGCCGGATTTTTCGACGGAGGCGCTGGCGATCTTGCAGAAGAAGAAAAATCTGCGGCTGTTGAAGGTTTTGAAATCACCGTCCGCCGCCACGGCGCGCGACGTGCGCTCCGTCGGCGCGGATTCATTTCTGGTTCAGGAACGTGATTTGAAGCTCACGACGACGGCGGATTTGAAAATCGTGACGAAGCGCCAACCGACGGAAGCCGAGTTGCGCGCGATGTTGTTCGGTTGGCGGGTGGTGAAGCATCTCAAGTCCAACGCCATTCTCTACTGCGGCGAGGACCGGACGCTCGGTGTTGGCGCGGGGCAGATGAGCCGCGTGGATGCCAGCCGCATCGCCGTTTGGAAGGCGGGCGAGGCGAAGTTGTCGCTCAAAGGCAGCGTGGTTTGCAGCGATGCGTTTTTTCCGTTTGCGGACGGCTTGATCGCGGCGGCGGAGGCGGGGGCAACGGCGGCGATCCAGCCGGGCGGTTCGGTGCGCGACGCGGAGGTGATCGCGGCGGCGGACGAGCGCGGGATGGCAATGGCGTTCACCGGCACGCGGCATTTCCGCCACTGAGCCGGCTCACGGCAGTTGCCAGGCAATGAGCGCGAGTTGCCCCAGCGTGAGGCCGGCGATGAGCGTCCAGACAAGCACCTCGCGCACGCCGAGGTTGCGGCGCGGCGGATCAGCGAGCCAGAAACGGAGCCGGACCGAGCCGAGTTCGAGGGCGTCACCGTTGCGCAGGCGGGCGGTTTGCACCGGCTGATGATTGACGGTGAGGAGCGCATCCGGCTGCGCGACGAGCATGAAACCTTCGGCGGGGACGAACTGCAATTCGCAGTGGCGATTCCAAACACCATCCTCTTCCAGTTGCAAATCCGAACCGGCCTCACGCCCGATGCGTACAGGAAAACGGCGGGCCACCCAACGAGTGCCCGCCGATTTGCCGGAGAGAATTTGAAGCTGGATCATCTAAAACCGGCTCTTCGGGACGTTGATCGTATCGCCCGGAAATACTTTTGGATCAAGGCTCGAATCGGCGGTCGCTTTCTTCAAATCCACCGTGACTTTCGTTTTATCCCCGCGCAGCAACTGCACCCGGCTCGGGCGGGCCCATTCAGTCGGCCCTCCCGCAACCGAGATCGCCTTGGTAACGGTGGTATCGCTGATGTAGGGTTTTGCCCCCGGCGACCGGACCTCGCCGGTAACGTAGTAGTACAAATCCATCGGCTGATTTTTGACGATGACGTTCAAACGAACGTAATACTTCGGGACGTAGCGATCACGGATTTCCTTCTGGAGTTCACCTTGCGTCTTACCCAAAGCCTTGACGGCACGGATAAGCGGCAGGGTGATGTTGCCGTCCTCTTTAACGCGCTCTTCTTGCGGTTGGATCGGTTCGGGGGTGTCGGAGAAAGTCACCGTAACCAAAGCACCAACTTGGAAACGATAGACGCCAATCTCGTTTGTTGGGATCGGGTTTGTGTCACCCGGTGTGGTGGGCGCGGTGGGCGGGGGGTACGCCGCAGGCGTGGGGGAAGTTTCCGCCACCGGGTTCGTCGTGAAGACCGGGTCCGGTTCGGTGGTGGCGCAGCCGCTGAATAAGAGCGCGGCCAGCAGCGCGCCGCAAGTGAGAGTGATTCCCTTCGCCGACAGATTCCGTAACAATTTCATTCGCGTTTCCTTTAACCCTTCGTGCCGGTCAATATTTTTGTTTGATCTCAGTCTTGCCCTTGTCGCCGGAATCCTTGCCGGCGGGCTTGACCACTTCCGACTCCTCGTTCTTCGAGTAGTAATCGTGGTAGTAGCCGCTGTAGTAATAGTAGCTCTCGTCCTGCGACATGTTGATGTTGTTGAGGACGATGCCGACCAGGTTGCCGCCGACTTTTTCGATGAGTTGCTTGGCGCGGATGTTCATCGGTTGCGGGTACCGGCGGTATTGGATGACCTGCAAGGTGATGTCCACTTCGCTGGCGAGGATCGAGGCGTCGCTCACGCCCATGATCGGCGGCGAATCGAAGAACACAAAATCGTAGCGCTGTTTCAGGTCGTTGATGAGGTCCTTCATCTGGGCGGAACTGAGAATGCCCAGCGAACTGCTGGGCAGCTTGCCGCTGGCCAGGAAGTCGAGGGAAGGCAGGCTCGTGGTCTGGATGACTTCTTCGAGCGTGTTTTGCTTCAGCAGATAATTCGTCAACCCGAGGTTGTTGGTCACGTGCAGCATCTTGTGCAGCGTGGGGCGGCGGAGGTCGGAGTCCACGATAACGACGCGCTGTCCGCTCTGCGCGAACACGGTGGCGAGGTTCATCACGGTGGTGGATTTACCTTCGCCGGCGCCGGCGCTGACGACGGCCACGCTGTTCAATTTATCGTCCTTGCGCGAGAAAAGCAGATTGGTACGCAGCACACGATACGCTTCCGCGTGCGGGCTTTCGGCCCCTTCGTCGAAGAGCAGACCGACGTTCTGCGGGATGACACCGAGCACGGGCGATTGCAAGGAACGTTCAACGTCGTCAATGGTTTTCACGCTGGTGTCGAGATACTCGATGAAGAACGCGAGGCCCACGCCGACGACGAGGCCGATGATGATGCCGAGGGCGATGTTGAGGGGTTTGTTGGGCCGGACGGGCCGCGAGCCGGGCGTCGCTTTGTCGATGATCTCGACGGTGGTGGTCCGCGGCAGGGACAGGTCAATGCGCTCGGACGCGAGTTTCATTCCGAGGATGCTGCCAAAGCGGTTCAATTCCTCGAGTTTGCGTTTGGCTTCAAAATAGGGGCGGCTCAGTTGAGCGGTTTCAATGTCCCGCTTCTTCGCGTCATCCACGGCCTTCTGCAAAGCGCCAACGCCGGCCTGCGCGGCCGAAACCTGGTTCGAGAGCGCCTTCATGATGCCGTTGACACTCCCCTCAATCTTCAGTTCCAAATCTTTTAACTGTGCGTCCAAGCTCACGTACTGCGGGTGGTCGGGCGAGAAGTCCACTTTCAGCCTCAGAAACTGCTGTTCCGCGATGTTCTGCTGGCTGAGCAGTTCTGTCAGCGAAGCATCCGTTCTGGTTCGCGGTAAAACTTGTCTGAGTTCAGCTCGGCTCAGGCCCGCCAACCCCTCGACGGAAACTTGAATCTCGGTCAACCGGGCCTTGGCCTCAATCAATTGCCCCATGATCCGCCGAAGACTGTCCACCTCGAGCAATGGCGTTGAGGCGGTGGCGCTCGCGTCGGCTTCCGAAATGTTGAGCTTTTCGCGCAAGCCATCCACATCCTTTTGCGCCGCGGTGATCTTGTCCGATTGTTCGGTGAAGCGTTCTTCGAGCGCCTTGATGCCGCCACCCAAAAGCCGAAGGCGTTCCGACTGGCGATGGTCTCTATAGGCGTCGGCAATTGCGTTGGCGAGTTGCGAAGCTTCGTCCTTGTCTTCGCTGTAAAAACGGATTTCGACGAGGCTGGTACTGCGCACGGGGCGCAAATCCATGCGGCCTTTGAGCAGGCCGATGGTTTCGATGTTCTTGAGGGGACCGCCCGTGCCGTATTTCTTGCCCCAGACTTCGTTCAGTTTGAGGTTGTCAATCACCTTGCCGAGGATGACTTCCGACTGGATGGTTTCGAATTCCGTCTGGATGAAGTAAGGATCGTAGGCGCCGATCGAACGGCTGCCGGCCAGCCCGTCAATGTCCGTCAGGTCGCGCTCGATTTTGATGCGGCAGACACTCGAAAAGGATTCCGGCAAAATGAACGTCACCAGCGTCGCGGTGATGACGACCAGCAGGAACACGGCGAGAATGACGGTCTTGCGGATGCGGATGATGCGCCAGTAATCCAGGAAGTGGAGTCTGGTCTCGGGGGTTTGGGGAACTTTTAGCGGATCCATAAGTCAAAAAAAGAGGGGCCGGTCAAACTACCCAGGCCCCATTTGTTCGCACGATCGGTTAGTAGGTTACAGTAGCGCCGAAGTAAAAGCGGTTGCGATCATAAGTTCGCCCCGTCTGGCTGGCATCAAGATGGTCGAAGTGATAACTGACGCTGGCAATGAAGTTCTGGTTGATGTGGTATTCCAGTCCCACGTTGGCGAGGTAGTATTGTTCCGAAGTGCCATCAAACTGGCCGCCGTTGAAGGTCGAATTCTGGAACGTCAGCATCGCGTTGCCATACAGATCCAGAAAAATGCGATGGTTCACCGCGATATAAGCGGACGTGGATTCGGAGTCCACCGTGATACTGCCGCCTTGCGTGCTGAACGCGTCGTTGGCGTTGCGGTCGTGCGACACCCCGGCTTCGAGGTTGCTGTCCTTCGCGTACATGTAGCGCAGGCTGGCGTTGACATACGGCGAGGTTCCCGTCTCCTGGCCTGGTGAGGCGTAATTGTCGTTGAACCGCACGCCGACGCGCAGGGAGCCGAACAGGTCCGGCCGGAAACTGTGCTCGGCGCCAACGTAGCCGTAATGCGCGTTGTAATCACGATTGCCGCTGGTAACGACCACGTTGGTGGCAATGTTGACACCACCAATAACGCCGATCGGCTCATTGGCGTTGTAACGGCCCATCATATACTGGTATCCGACCAGAACGATCGTGTTTTCTTGCAGCGTCCAGCGCGCATCGGCGTGGATGGTTTGCTCCATGCGATCCAACAAGCCGGAACGACTCGCGTTCACACCAACCGGATAAATGCCGAGAGGAGTGCCTGCAGGCACGGTGTTGGAAGACACCCCATAACTGGTCGAAGATTTCAGATTGTCCTCGTAATCATAAAATGCGTTCGCGTAGCCGACCTCGCCAGCAAACGTGGGTGTGAACTGGTGATTGACCGTGATGGCGCCGAAGTTGCGCACGTTCTGGCCGGAGATACGCTGCACCGAAGCGAATTGACTGCCGGAACGAATCTGATCCGGCTCCTGACCGATCACGAACGATTCCGACAGCGAGACGCTCGTCCGCTCATTGAAAGCGTGCATCAACCGCGCGGCCACCGTATGGGTCTGATCGGAGGTACCGGTCCGGCTCGGGTCGGGTTTTTTGTCGTACCACTTGTACGCGTACGTGTAAATGAGCTCCGCCGTCGTTTGATCGGCGGACGGAAGACGCATCGAGATCGTCGGGCTGATCTCGACGCCGAAGGTATTGATCTTGCCCGTCTTCACGGTGTTGACGTTGTCATCGTAGAAACCCCGCAACGATGCCGAAATGCTCCACGGCTTCTCCGTGCCGAGAGCTTGCGCGTGTGAAGATTGGATGCTGGCCGCGCCAAGAGCCGCCAGACCGACAGACGCCACGATTCTTTTCATATTCTTAGTTTGGTCGCCGAACCCGCCACAAGGCATGGGAACCTCCGAAAAACTACTTTTCTGGGGTTCAGTTGATGGTGTTTGTTCGGTTTGAGGTGTGGCTGGTTTCATGGTGACTCCTTTTGTCGGTGTTTCTTTGACGGTTATTTGTTCGCGGTTGATTGGTTTTCGTTCGTTTTTGGTTTCAACTTCGGTTT
>SIBJ01000037.1 GCA_009695195.1 Pedosphaera sp. | reverse complement strand
TGTGAAAATCCAGCGAGGAATGGAGTCGTTTGTTTCATGCGCCACTTTGAAACAACTCGCTCCAAGGATCCAGTTATATTCGCGTACAATTGCTGACGCGTTTTTCCTTATCTAAGCGCCATTCCCCTCACCCGTTTATAATCACACCCCTTCACCAAAGCTTTCATACAAATGACTTGTTTCCGAGGCGCGCATCATTAGCTTTGCCCGACCATGAAAGTCGAATTCTACGGCCACGTCCGCCAATACAAAAACATCCAAGCGGAAATTGACGCCAACATGCGCGAAGTGCTGTTGAGCGGCAACTACGTCCAAGGTCCGATGCTCAAACGCTTCGAGGGCGAACTCGCCGCGTATCACGGCACGAAGTTCGCCGTCGGCCTCGCCAACGGCACGGACGCCATCTGGCTCGCGCTGATGGCGCTGGGCATCGGCAAGGGCGATGAAGTCATCACCAACGCGAACACTTTTTTCGCGACGGCTGAAGCGATCTGGATCGCCGACGCCACCGCGGTGTTGATTGATTGCGACCCGGTCACCAAGTGCATTGACCCGGCCAAGATCGAAGCCGCCATCACGCCGAAGACGAAGGCGATCATTCCGGTTCACCTTTACGGCCAATGCGCCGACATGGCCGCGATCAAGAAAATCGCGGACAAACACAAACTCAAGGTCATCGAAGACAACGCGCAGGCCATCGGCGCCAGCGGCAAGGGCTTCAAGATCGGCGAACTCAGCGACGTGGCCACGACGAGTTTCATCATCCAGAAAAATCTCGGCACGTTCGGCGACAGCGGCGCCTTGGTCATGAACAACGCGGACATTGACGCCCGGGTTCGCGTCCTTCGCAATCACGGCTCGACCGCCCGCAACGTCCACAGCTTCGGCTTCAACAGCCGCCTCGACGATTTGCACGCCGGCGTGTTGAGCGCGAAGCTCAAGCACATTGACGCTTGGAACGACAACCGCCGCAAATGGGCCGCGCGCTACACGGCGGGTTTCACCAGCCCGAAAAATTTCACGCTGCCGACGGAACTGCCCGGCTACCGCCACGTGTTCCATCTCTACGTCATCGAGACGAAGAAGGCGGAGCAGCGCGATCAACTCGTGGATTTCCTGGTGAAGAACGGCGTGGATGCGAAGACGCATTACTCCATCGCGATCCACAAGCAGGCCGGTTATCCGTGGGGCAAGGACGCGCGCATCAACGGCTCGGTGGCCCACGCCGAACACAACGCCGCCACCTGCGTCTCGCTGCCGATGTTCCCCGAACTCATGGCGGAAGAAGTGGATTACGTCATCGCGAAGGTGAAGGAGTGGGACCAGGCGCAGGCGTAGAGCGTCCTGCGAAAGCCACGCGGATGAAAGGCATTCGGGCATTCGGCGAAAACGAAGGTGGTCTTAATCATTGCGGCGATTTTGCCCTGCTCTTCTCGCCGCTTTTGCCACAGTTGGCAGATGTGGCGGCCTTTCATCCGAACGTGACGTTCTCCGAGTTTTATGCGGTAGGTGCTCCGGACAACTTTGAGGAAATTGTGAATGGCCTTTCCGAAGAGCTCGCTCAATTGGATTTGCGTAGTCCTGAAGAAAAACGGAAACGCGTAGAACCATACTACCGACCCGGGTTCTTTCCAAAATTCGCGTCGTACGTTGAGGATGACTGGAACGAGATTCTTTGCTTCAAGCCGCCGTTTCCTGAATACCCCAGGATCTTCAACATTGCGTTCAGCGAGGAGGCCCGGTCCAGAAATTACTCAGCGTTGCGAAAGCTTTATCGTTCGCTGCAGTTCTTCGCTTACTTCCGAAATATTGATGCCTGCTGGTGGGAGTTTTACGCGCCCCACGATGAATTGATTGCGGCTGTGCAACAGCATCTCGCTGCACACAGGCTTGAATATGAGGAGTTGGACTTTGAGGTTGATTATCCGTTCGGCGGGCTGAAGAAAAAGCGCCGATTCGCTGGCGTGCATAGCATTTGGCCGCCTGAAAGTAATTAGATAAAAATTTATGAGCCACCAATACACCGTCCTCGTCGTCGGCATGGGCAAACGCGGCGTGCATCACGCCACGGCCTTCAATGCCAATCCCAAATTCAAAGTTGTCGGCATTTGCGACATTGACCAGAAGCGGCTCGATGACGCCGCGCCCAAACTCGGCCATCCCGAGAAAAGCCTGGACGCCGCCGCGCTGTCGAAAAAACTGAAGCCCGACCTGTTCTGCTTCTGCACGCTGCCGCACCTGCGCCTCGACTTCATCAAGCTGGGCATCGCGAGCGGCGCGAAACTGATCGCATTCGAGAAACCCGTCGCCATGTCCAGCAACGAGGGTTTGCAAATCAAAGCGGCGCTCGATCATAGCGGCGTGAAAGCCGTCGTCAGTCATCAACATCGCTACGGCGAACATTACAAGAAGGTGAAGGAGATCGTGGCCAGCGGCGCGCTGGGAAAAGTTCACACGGTCTATGGCACGGCAACGGGTTGGGCGGCGCACATGCTTTCGCATCTGATTGATTACACCTGCTGGTTCAACAACTACGCGCCGGCGGAGTGGGCGATGGCGCAGGCCGCCGGTCGCGGGAAGCTCGCCGATATGCACACGTCGCCGGATTACGTCGCGGGCGTGGTGCATTTCAAGAATGGTGTGCGCGGCATTTACGATTGCGGCGCCGGCGCGCCGGATGTGCCGGAAGTGGATTCGAGCAAAGAACAAAAATTGTGGTGGCGCAAGGCGCGGATGGGCGCGCAGGGCACCGAAGGTTTTGCCGAGGTCATCACCAACGGCGGCTGGCGCGCGGTGACGAAGCGCGACGGTTATCAAAGCGGCGCGGGCAACATGGATTATGTGGAAGACATGCCGCCGTATGTTCAAGAGATGGCCGACTGGCTGGGCGACGACAAAAAAATTCATCCATGCGCCTTCGACCATGCCTACCAGGGATTTGAAATCATGTCGGCGCTTTACCGCTCGGCGGCGCAAGGCGGACAGGTGGCGCTGCCGTTCACGAGCGGCGAGGACGAAATCGCATTGCTCAAAGCCAAAGTGCCGGAGCGAAAAGTTCTCATGCCCGTGGCCGGCAGCGAGAAGGAATATCCGAACTGATTCGGAGGGTTTTCTTTAACGCAGAGGACGCAGAGGTTTCCGCAAAGGCCGCAAAGACAATTCCGCTCCGCATTCCTCTGCGCCAACCTCCGCGTCCTCTGCGTTAAAAAATCGGCCCCGGAAATTCGTGTCCATTCGTGTCCATTCGTGGTTAAATCCACGGCGATGGAAGTCATCATTCAACCGAACAAGGAAGCCGCCGCCGCGTTGGTCGCGCGCATCGCGGCGCACGATCTTCGCGCGAATTCGCATCTCGTCCTCGGTCTCGCGACGGGTGCGACGATGGAACGCGTGTATCGCCAACTCGTGCGGATGCACAAGGAGGAGAAGCTGGATTTTTCGCTGTGCAGCACGTTCAACCTTGACGAATACGTCGGCCTCTTCCCGAGCGACCCGAATTCCTACCGGCACTACATGGATCAACACCTGTTCAATCAGGTGAACATCGAGCCGCGCAACACGCATCTGCCGAACGGCCTCGCGTCCGACCTCGACGCCGAATGTCGAAATTACGAGGCGTTGATGCAACGCTTCGGCGGGATTGATCTGCAACTGCTCGGCATCGGCAAGGCGGGGCACATCGGTTTCAACGAACCACTCTCCGCGCTGCGTTCGCGCACGCGCGTGAAGGCGCTCACGCCGACGACGATCAAACAGAACGCGCCGATGTTCGGCGGCGACGACAAGATGCCGCGTCGCGCCATCACGATGGGCGTGGGCACGATCATCGAAGCGCGCCGGTGCATTCTGCTCGCCACGGGCGACAGCAAGGCGGAAGTCATCGCGCAAGCCGTCGAGGGCCCGATCACGAGCATGGTCACGGCGAGCGCACTGCAATTGCATCCGCGCTGCACGGTGGTCGTGGACGAGGAAGCCGGCGCGAAGTTGAAGGAGAAGGATTACTACCGCTGGATTTTTGAGAACGAGCCGGAGTGGGAGAGCTATCGGTAGGATTGGGAACATCCAACAACCAACATCCAACATCTAACATCCAGTTCTGAAACGCGGATAGCTCCATTCATTGGTTGTTGGGTGTTCGATGTTGGATGTTGGATGTTTTCCTTCATTTGGTCAGCAGCTTCTTCACTCCGGCCACGACCAGCACCACCGCTTCTCATGGTTTGCTGGCTCTCCGAACAACTTTGTTGATTCCGCGGAGCATTTCCGCTTTCTTCTTCGCGGCGTGAAACTCAACCACTGGCTCAAAGACCTCCACCTGACGCACACCTGGACCATTGCGCGCGGCAGCAGCAATGTTTGCAAAGTCAATCTGGTCCAACTCACCGATGCAAACGGTGTGACCGGTCTCGGGGAATCTTCGCCGATCACCCGCTACCACGAATCCGTGGAAACCGTGGCGGCGTTCCTCGATAAAGTGGACGCCAGTAAACTTTCGTTCGCCGACGTGCCCGGCAGCATGAAGTATCTCGACACCGTCGCGCCCGACAACATGGCGGCGAAGTGCGCCGTGAACATCGCGCTCGTGGACGGCGCGGCGCGGTTGGCGAAGAAACCGGTTTACGATTTCTTCGGCCTCGGCTTTCGCGAGCAACATCACGTCACGTCGTTCAGCATCGGCATCGCCGCCCCGGATGAGATCCGCAAAAAAGTCGCGGAAGCGGAACGCTTTCCTATTTTGAAACTCAAGGTCGGCGTACCCGGCGACAAGGAAATCATGGCTGCGCTGCGCGAGGTCGCGCCGACGAAAACCGTTCGCGTGGATGCGAACGAAGGTTGGAAAACGAAGGAGGAGGCGCTCGAACGCATCGAATGGCTCGCGCGCGATCCCCACATCCAATACATCGAACAACCCATGCCGGCGGGGTCCGATCCGAAAGACCTCGTGTGGTTGAAGGCGCGTTCGCCACTGCCGATCCTCGCGGACGAAGGTTATCACACGGCGAAAGACGTGGCGCATTGCGCCGAGTGTTATCACGGTGTGAACGTGAAGCTGGTGAAAACTGGCGGCGTGAGCGGCGGCTTCGAGGCGTTGAGCGCCGCGCGCAAGGCGGGCCTCAAGACGATGATCGGCTGCATGATCGAAACCAGCGTGCTCATCAGCGCGGCGGCTTCGTTGGCCGAGCTTTGCGACTTCCTCGACGTGGATGGAAACATTCTGATCACCGACGATCCTTACGTCGGCGTGACCGCGGAAAAAGGAATCCTGTCCTTCGCCAGCGCGCCGGAGAAAACCGGCCTGCGCGTTTGCGAGCGTAAGTAGCGGCGCGGACAGACCGATGGGTGCGATTAAAGGCGGGTGAGGGTGAGAGGGTGCTGGCGGTTTTTTTGGACTGCGGTGGCAAGTCGGACGCGACACCGCTTTGGCACCGACGACGGCGAGGGCAATGCGCAACCCGCCCCGTGCGCTCGAAAGCGGTGTCGCGTCCGACTTGCCACCGCAGTCCATAATGCCCTCACCCGTTTTTAATCACACCCCAGACCGATTCCACGCTTCCTTTTTCTTTGCACTCCTGCGCCTGCGCCATTAAACACTTCCCGCCGATGAAAGAAATCGTTCCGTCACCGCCGCCGATCGTCCGGAATCAATTCGAGACGATCCGCGAACTCTTCACGAAAAACGTCGTCCCGAGCTACGGGCGCTTTGACCTCGCGTTCAGCCACGGCGCGGGCAGTCATCTGTTCGATGTGAACGGTCGCCGCTATCTCGATCTTGGCGGCGGCATCGCGGTGTGCGCGCTCGGTCACGCGCATCCGGCCATCACGGAAGCGCTCGTCGAGCAGTCGCGCAAACTCGTCCACACCTCCAATTTTTATTATCACGAACCGCAGGGTCGCCTCGCGCAATCGCTCGTGAGCCTCATCGGTCCGGGCAAAATCTTTTTCTGCAACAGCGGCGGCGAGGCGAACGAGGGTTTGTTCAAGCTCGCGCGCAAATTCGGCCACGACGAAGGCCGCTTTGAAATCCTCACGGCGATCAATTCGTTTCACGGCCGCACGCTCGCCGGGATATCCGCCACTGGTCAGGACAAAGTGAAGAAAGGTTTCGAGCCGATGGTGGCGGGCTTTCGGCAAGTGCCGTTCAACGATCTCGCCGCCATGCGTGCCGCCATCTCACCCGCGACCGTCGCGATCTTGATCGAAGGCATCCAGGGCGAAGGCGGTGTGACGCCAGCCTCGCCGGCGTATTTGCTCGGTCTGCGACAATTGTGCGACGAGAAAAAAATGTTGCTCCTGATGGACAGCGTGCAGTGCGGTCATTTCCGTAGCGGACGTTTCCAAAGTTTTCAGCGCATCCTCGAAGGCGTTTCCGGCGGCGAAAACTTTTTGCCCGACGGCATCTCGATGGCGAAGTCGCTCGGCGGCGGTTTTCCGATGGGCGCGTTCTGGGTTCGCGGGCCGCACGCGGATTTGCTGGGCGCCGGCACGCACGGCACGACTTACGGCGGCTCGCCGCTCGCTTGCGCGGTGGGATTGAAAGTTCTCGAAGTGATCGCGAAGGAGAAGCTCGAAGCGAACGCGCGCGACACCGGCGAGTTTTTGAAATCAGGTTTGCTGCAATTGAAGCAGTGTCATCCGAAAGTCGTCCGCGAAGTGCGCGGCCTCGGCCTGATGCTCGGCTTCGAACTCGCGAAGGAAATCTCGACGCTGCCCGGCGATCCGACGAAGAGCGTCGCTGTGCGTTTCACCAACCTCCTGCACGCCGCCGGCCTGCTCGCCATCCCGGCGGGCGCGCAGATCATCCGTCTCCTGCCCGCGCTGAACCTGAGCCGCGCCGAGGCCGAAGAAGGCCTGAAGATCATCGAAGCAGTGGCGGCAAGGCTGGCAACTTGACCCGATGAAAACGAGGAACGCCAGCCCCGGTTGTAAAATGAAACGTTTGCCGGGCCATTTCAAACGAAGGCGCACCGCACTCTCTCTGGTGCTGGCATTGGGGGGAGTTTGTTCCATGTCGGCGCAGGTTGCTTCGACGACTAATTCCACCGTCCGGGTTGCGGGCCTGGTGCTAAAATGGGTGCGCGGCGACAAGGAAACCAACTGGCAGCGACTCGAACCGATGGTGCGCGAGGCGGCCAAAGGCGGCGCGCGCGTCGTCGTCACCACCGAATGTTTCCTCGACGGTTACGCGATCCAGGACAAGAGCATTCCCCTGGCGGAATACCGCGCGCTGGGCGAACCGATTCCCACCGGGAAATATTTTCAACGGCTCGCCACCCTGGCGGGCGAATTGCGAATTCATCTCGTGGCCGGCATGACGGAGGCGGAGGAGGATCGGCGCTACAACACGTCGGTGCTCATCGGGCCGGACGGCCGGCTGCTCGGAAAGTACCGGAAGCACGCTTTGGAACACGAACTGGTGCGCAACACGCCCGGCACGAACACGCCCACCTTCAAAACCGATTTCGGACGCCTGGGGATCATGATCTGTGC
This sequence comes from Pedosphaera sp., assembly GCA_009695195.1. Classification (GTDB taxonomy): domain Bacteria; phylum Verrucomicrobiota; class Verrucomicrobiia; order Limisphaerales; family JADLHS01; genus CAIKLQ01. The sequence goes on along the minus strand of SIBJ01000037.1, from coordinate 27,333 downwards.
CGACCGGAAACATCCTGAGCTGGTGGGCCGCATCGTTGCCGACGGCGCCGAATTCCTGTTGTGTCCGTCGGGCGGAATGTTCGGCCCGAAAACCAATGATCATTTCCTTCAGGATCGCTCCCGGGAAAACAAGGTTCACATCGTGTTCGTACATCCTTGCGAGTTTCTGGTGACCGGACCGGACGGCGCGATCCTCGCCCAAACGCTGCTGGGTAACAGCCTGCTGGTGTCGTCCGCCGGGCCTGGCTCGGAGTCAGACTCGAAAGGCGTTTTTTATTTTGATCTGCCGGTCCGGGCGAAGTGAGGTTTCGGCAGGAAGAGCGGCCGTCCGCGCTCCGGCGGGCAAACTTCTTTCGTGACGAACCACGGAATTGTGATTAGTAGTCGCGTTCGGAAAGCAGGCCCGAACGGAAAGCGGGGACTGCCCGATCGGTTTGTAAACATGAAACATCTGTTGAGCATCGAGAAACTCGCCCGGGCGGACCTGGAAAAAATCCTGGCCGACGCCGTGGTGATGAAGCACGAACGCGGCGCGCACACCACCCAGCCGTTGAAGGGCCAGACCTGGGCGCTGATTTTTTCCAAGTCTTCCACGCGCACCCGCGTCTCCTTCGAGGTCGGCATCCATGAACTTGGCGGGCGACCGATGTTTCTCAGCGCGGTGGACATCCAGCTTGGTCGCGGCGAACCGATCAAGGACACCGCGCGCGTGCTGGGTCGGATGGTCCACGGCGCGGTCTTTCGCACCTTCGCGCAGCGCGATGTCGAGGAGTTCGCGCAATACGCGAACATCCCGACCATCAACGCGCTCACCGACGAAGAGCATCCCTGCCAGGTGCTCGCCGATGTGCAGACGATTCAGGAACAACTCGGTGCGATCCGGGGCAAGGTCGTCACCTTCATCGGCGACGGTGCGTGCAACATGGCCGATTCGTGGATTTTTGCCGCAGCGAAATTGGGGTTTGAACTCCGGGTCGCGGCGCCGAAAAGTTTTCAACCCACGCCCACGCTGTTGAAACGCGCCGGTGGAAAAATCATTTGCACGACCGATGTAAAGGCCGCGGCGCGCGGCGCGGACGTGCTCTATACCGACGTGTGGGTTTCGATGGGCAAGGAAGCCGAGTCTGCGCAGCGGCTGAAGAAGCTCAAGGGTTATCAACTCAATCAATCGCTCGTGAAGCTCGCGCAGCCCGGCGCGCTGGTGATGCATTGCCTGCCGGCATATCGCGGCAAGGAGATTGACGAGGCAACGTTCGAGGCCAACGCGCAGACGATCTTCGATCAGGCCGAGAACCGTCTGCACGCGCAGAAAGCGGTGCTGGCGTGGGCGGTTTCCTGAAGCCGCTCGGCGCACGACAGCGATGAACGAACCCGCGTCCGAACCGGCCAAGCCGCCGCGCTCGCGCCGTAGCAAGCTGCGAATCGCGGTCATCATCATTGCGGTCGTGGTGGTTTCGACGTGGCTCTGGCTGCGCATGACTTACCCGTATGGTTCGCATCGCGTTTGTGCGGAGAGCGTCTCATCGGCGTTGACAAACTTCGCGACGCTTCACGACGGTTGGTTTCCTCACGGCGGCGCTTCGCCGGAAGCTTCGCTGAGTTTGCTTGGCCGCGATGATACGAACGCTCAGCGCCATCTTTGCGGCAAGCAGCTTCCGCTTTCCGTCACGCAAACGGCGTGGGCGACTGACGGACACCTCGGACCCGAATCTTGCGGCTGGAATTACGTGGAAGGCTTGCGGCGTGGCGATGATCAAACCATCGCCGTGGTTTGGGACAAGGTCTTTGGCATTGATCATTTCGGGCAGCGACGTCGCGGGCTGGCGCACGAAGTCATTTTTTTGGCCGGGAACAACTGGGCCGTCAGCATGGAGGAATGGCCGAAGTTCGCGATGGAGCAGCGGGAGAAAATCGCGAAAGTCATCGCCACGCGGCCGACGAACTCGCCGCCGATCCGCTGGAGCGATGAGGTGACGTTGGGGACGAACTGGTTTCCCGCGGCGAAGTGAGCGCCGGAACGATGAAGATGAAACCATGTGGAGACGCCGGAGCGCGGCATTTATGCCGCTTCAACGTTGATCACGGCCTGGTGTTCCAGGAACTGCCGGGCGTGCGAAAGTTGAAGCGGCATGAATGCCGCGCTCCTGCCGCGCGTTAGAGCATTATCGGAAATGATGTAGCGGCTTGCTGTGAGGAATACCCTGTATTTACGGGTGCTTTTTACGAATGATAGCTACGTGTTCAGCGGAAACGCTCTAGGGGCAGCGGCCAAATTCGCGCAGATACTTCAGCGCCACGCGCAAATCTTTCGGCCACGGCGCGGTGAGGGTCACGGTTTCGCCGGTGACGGGATGCGGCAGCGCCAGTTCTTCCGCGTGCAAGGTGACACGCGCCAGCAGCGGTCGCTCCACGCGACCGTGCTTCAGCCGGTAATCCTTTTTCAACCGCGAGAGCAGCAACGGCGCGCCGCCGTAAAGTTCATCGCCCACAATCCGCAGGCCGGAGTTCTGCAAGTGAACGCGCAACTGGTGCGCGCGCGAGGTCAGCGGCCGGCAGCAGATCAACGTGTGCGCGGTGAACCGTTCGATCACTTCGAAAACCGTCTGCGCCTTTTTCCCGTTGTGGGGGTCCACGCGCATCATGCCGGGCTTCAGCGGATGCGGCGCGAGTTTCGCGTTCACCTCGAAGCGGTCTTCCTTGGGCGCGCCGTGAACGAGCGCCACGTATTTTTGCGCGGGCTTCTCGATGCCGAAAAGATCCCCGAGCGTCGCGAGCGCGGGTTTCGATTTCGCGAGCAACAGGACGCCGCTGGTGTCGCCATCCAGGTGGTGGGCCTGGCTGAGGTAAGTGAGCTGCCGTTGGACGGCCCACGGTTTGCCGGCGGCGATGCCGGCGTGGAGCAACGTCATCAAGTCGGGCCGCTCGGGAAACTCGGCTTCGGGCGAGACGAGCAGCCCCGCCGGTTTGTCGAGCGCGAGCAGGAGTTCGTCCTCGAAGAGCACAGGAATTTCCCAGAACTCGTGCGTCGGGGTGGAGGAGAGTTTGATCGTGGGCGACATGGGTTCGTTAAAACGTGGAAACGTTACAACGAAACGGGCGGCACGTCACGATTGTTGGACGTGGTCGCGTCCGTCAAAACTATTTCTTGGCCGGCGCGCCGGGCTGGGGCCGTTGCTGCTGGTAGAGCGGCGTCTCGCGGAGCGCGCGGTCGGCCTCGCGGCGGAACCAGTCGCTGTAAGCTTCGTTCTGGCGGGTCGCGCGCACGGCATTGATGAACGCGGGCAGGTCCTTGGTCATCTTGGCCAGTTCGAGTGGCAGCCGGTCGCGGACGAACAGCACGAAGCCGCCGTCAGCCGTGGTGATGAAGCCGCTGGACTTGCCGGCCTGCGTGGTGAACGCCGCCTGCTTGTATTGATAGAGGCTCACGTGTTCCTCGATTTCCGGCACGGCGCGCGTGCTCAAGGAGACCGGCGGCAGGGGCACCGGTATGGCACCGGCGGCCACGCAGAGGCTCGTGAACTTTTTGCCCGCGGCAAGTCCGTTGGTGAGCGCGAGGGCGAGGGATTCGCCCGCCCGGTGCGCGGCGAGCACGGCCTGGCTGAATTTGAAATCCGCGGTGACTTTTTCGCGGATGGATTCCAACGGCGGAATTTCGCTGGGCAGACGTTTGTCGAGCGCGATCACGTAGGCGGCGTCGCGTCCGCCGAGCGGGCCAGCGAAGAGATCTTCGGGCGTGCGCTTGAACGATTCCTTGATGAAGCTGGCGAGCACGACCATTTCTTTCGGGCCTTCCTCGGCATCGAATGGCGCGCTGACCTTGACCGTCAGCTTCTGTTCGGCGGCGAGCTTGTCGAGGTCGTCGATCCGCGGCGGCGTGGATTTTTTGTCGTCGAGCACGTTGGCGAAGTTGTTCGCGTCCCGGCGCGCACTCAGGCCCGCGACTTCCTTGATGATGTCGGCGCGGATTTTGGCCTTCGCCTCCTCTGGCGTTTTCGCTTCGCGATAGAGGTTCGTTCCCAGGCGCGCGTAGTTGCCTTCCACCAGCTCCGTGAGATTCGTCTTCATCAAATCCGCCTCGGCCTGCGCGAGGTAATTCGAGACGTCGAACGCGACGTAGCGGACCTGCACGCGCTCCGGCAGGCGGTAGCGCGACATCTGGTTGGTCCAAAACTGGTTCACGCCTTCGGGCGAAACGGTGACGGTGGAAAGGTAGTTCGTGGCGGAAAAGAAAACGGCCTCGGTGGCGAGTTCCTCGTTCTCGCGTTCGTAAAGCACGCGCGCCTCCTGCGGCGTGACGAGGCGGCCGGCGGCAGCGACGGCGTTCACGAGTTGCTGGCGGCCGAGTTCATTCCGGACCCAGCGCGTGAAATCCAGCGCCGAGAGGCCGTGGGCATTGAGCACGTTCTTTTCAAACGCGGCGAAGGGCGCCGGAGTGCCGCGGCCGACCATGCGCATGATTTCGCCGGCCTTTTGCGTGACGGTCTCGTCGCTCACGTGAATGTCGAGTTCCTCGAGCTTATGCAGGATGAAGAGCCGGATGTAGGTTTCGCGGCCGACATCGAAACCCACGCGCTTGGCTTCGTCGCCGGGAAACTCGCCGTAGTTGAAGTAATACCCGAGGGCGACCTCGCGTTCGGCGTTGTAATAATCCTCCAGCTTGATCGGAACGCCGCTGATGCTGCCGAGGTAGCCCGGCGTGCGGCCGCGATCGGTGGTTTTGGAGGGCTGCGAGCCCCAGAACACGAACGTGATGATCACGATCGTGATGATGATGGCCCACAGCACCTTCGAATGTTTGCGAATTGTCCCGATCATAGCATGTACAAGGGCGCGCAAGCTAACCGCCCGCGCCGCGCCGGGTCAAACGCAAAAAGCGGTCAAATCCACCTTTACAACCCGCGCCCGCTCCGCCACGCTGCCCGGCATGATGAAAAGATTTTTGCCGCTGCTGCTGGCACCGCTGCTTCTGGCGGGCTGTTCCACCGTGTTCACGAACTTGACGCCCAAGCAGCAGGTCCGCAACGCCACCCACCTTTATCCCGTGGAAGTCGCCTTCACCACGCGCCAGCAATCGCTCCGGTGGGAAACCATCCAGCCCTACGTCAACGTCGGCTCGGAGTTCTACCCGATGCGCCAGACCTTGCGCATGTCCGATCGTTGGGAAGGCCTCGTGCCGGTGCCCGCAGACAAGAGCGTGGTGCAATACCGCTACAAGTTCGACTTCAAATACAACGCCATGGGCCTGCCGCCGCAACCCGACAGCGCCATCTCGCCGCTCTACACGTTGCGCATCCTCGGCAAGTAGTTCAGCCGAACGCCGCCTCGTACAGCCGGAGAAAATCCGTCGCGCCCACCGGCCGCGGATTGAACGAGGCGGTCCATTGCTTCGCCGCTTCTTCCGCCAACATGTGCAAGGCCGCGCGCTCCACGCCGCAAGCGGCCAGCGTGCGCGGCAGCCCGGCGAGGTCCACGAGTTGCGCCAATCGCTTCACCAGTTCGTCCACCCCGCGCTCACCCGGATTCAGCTCCGCGTAAATCTCCCGCGTGACCGCGTCCGCCGCGTTGAACCGCACCACGTGCGGCAACATCAATCCGACGGCGTGGCCGTGGACGATTCCAAAATGCGCCGTCAACGGATTCGCCGCCGCGTGCGCCGCGCCGAGCATTGAGTGTTCGATCGCCGCGCCCGCGTATGCCGCGCCCAGTTGCATCCGCGCGCGGGCCTGGAGCTGGTCCGGTTGCCGCAACACTTCCGTGAACGCCGTGATGCAAAGCCGGAAAGCTTCGCGCGAAAGTTTCTGCGACAGCTCATTCCGTTTCGTCGTCACCGCCGTCTCGACGGCGTGCGCGATGGCGTCAATGCCCGTGCAGGCGGTGACGCGCGGCGGTTGGGAGAGCGTCAGCACCGGATCGAGAATCGCCACGCACGCGGCGCACTTCGGATCGAGGCACGCCATTTTCTGATGCGTCACTTCGTCGGCGATGAGCGCGGCGCTTTGCATCTCGCTGCCCGTACCCGCCGTCGTCGGGATCGCGATGAACGGCAGCATCGGCTTCGTCGCCTTGCCCACGCCCCAGTAATCCTGCATCCGCCCGCCGTTGGTCAGGATGAAATTACCGCCCTTCGCCGTGTCCATCGAACTGCCGCCGCCCAGGCCGACGATGAAATCAATCCCCGCCGCCTGCGCCACCACCACGCAATCGTCCACGCACTTCGTGGTGGGATTTTCCTTCGCGCGATCAAACACGGTCACGCTCAAACCGGCGGCCTCGAGATTTTTCTGCGCCCGCCCCGCGTGTCCCGCCGCGACGATGCCCGCGTCAGTGACGAGCAAAACTTTTTTCGCGCCCAGTTCACGCGCGAGTTCGCCCACACGCTCCGCGCTGCCCGCGCCGGAGACGACGCGCGTGCGGGAACCGAAATCTAAATCGGGAAGCGGCATCATGTCGTTGTCAGACTGTGGTGTGCCTCGCATTGTTCAAATGGCCGTCGGCAAAGCCGCTACCACGCGCGCTCGATGCTCCGCCGCTGCCAGAGAAACTCGAACATGTTTCCTTCGTGCGGCTGGTCCCACGAAATCTTCATCGTCGAGACCGGGCCGATGTTCAACCGTTCGATGTGCGGATACGCCATCACCTGTTCGATGAACGCCGCGTCCTTCGTGATGACCGAGGCGGCGAGCGTGTAACCGATCTGCTCGAGCATTTTGTTTTGCGACACTTGCACGACGCTCGCATAGGGACAAAGAAATTCTCGATTCGCCAGCGGATGTTGGAATGAATCGCACAACACGATGGTCGGGCGCACGAACGTGCCGCCGTCGAAATTCACTTTGCGCACACCGCCGCGGTACTTCGCCGTCACGTCCGTCGCGCCGGAAGTTTTCAAGCCGTCTTCAATTGCGCCGTCAATGAAGTCCGCCATCTTCGGATTCGCGAAACCGGAAAGTTTCGCGTCCGGATTATCCGCGCTCGTCGGCTGAATCGGCCCGAGTCGTTGCGCCAGCGCGTCCGCGATCTCTGCGGCGTACTTCGGCACGACCACCGCCGAGGCGTTGATGCACGAGCGCCCGCCATTGTCGCTGATGGCGCTCACCATCACATCCACATAATCGCGCCAGTGCTCGATGCAATCGTCGCCGATGAGAATCTTGCTCCAGCCCGGCCCGTGAACCTGGATCGCCGGAATGTTCGCGTACTGCGCCGTGGTGGACTTGTCGCCGAAGATCAGCGCGCGCCCGCACGTTTTCAAAATCTCACCCGCGCCTTCGTGATCGGTCGGATAAAACCCGAACGCCTCCGCCGGCGCGCCCGCCGCGATGAAGGCCTGGATCAACCGATACGGCGTCCACGGCTCTTCCTTGCCGGGCTTGATGATGACCGGCGTCTTGAGCGCGATGGCCGGCAGCCAGAGCGAATTCACCGCTGGCGAATTGCTCGGCATCACCAATCCGAGCGCGCTGGTCGTCGGGAAAAAACTCAGCCGCGTGCCGAACTGCTCGCCGCTGCCGGAATCGAGGATCGAAAGGTCCAAACCGCGCGACAATCCGTTGAGCACCGTCTTCATGTTGGTCAGCGCGAGGTGAATCTTCTCCATGTTCCGTCGCACCATCACATGCGGCAGCCCGCTCGTGCTTGAAAGCGTCTCGACGTATTGCTGTGGCGATTGCGTGTGGCCCTTGTCGCCGAGCGGCAGCGTGCCGTTGAGAAATTGCTCACCGGTCATCGCGCAAATCTCGATGAGCTGCACGACAGAAAACTTTTTCAACGCCGCCTGCGCCTCGCTGACGCGCTGCAAATCTTTGCGAACGATGCCGGCGTTGATCTGGCTTACGGTGGCTTTGACTTCGCCGGTGCGAAAGTCTTTCACCTCGACGGTGTCAAGGCTTTCGTAGGCCTTGCCGCGCCGGAGCGCGGGGATGTGGGGAATGTTGTTCGTCATTGGGAAAACGTTTGCGCAAATTTCAGCACGGCGGGTTTGGCGCGGTTGAAAGCATCGCGCAGCTCCACCAATTCGAAAGGCCTCAGTTGCGCGAATGCATCGAGCATTTGAGCTTCGGTGATCCGGTCATGGCGAATCATGAACTCCGCGTCCGTCATGTCTTGCGGATCGGCGCCCCGCATCATTTTGGTCAAGACGAGGTCAACCGTCGCCGGGCGGAAGAGCCGGAGCCAACGCAGGGCGGGACGGGTGACCGGCACAATGCGCGGCTCCCATTCGCGGCGCAGGAAAATTTCCTGTTCACTGAACAGATGCGTCATGTAAAGGCCGCGCGCGGCGAGTTCGACGTTCGCGCCTTCGACGGCATCCCAAAAGCCGGGATCGCGCTCCAGTTCCTTCGATTGCGCAAACGAAAGGATGGCGTCCACGTCCTGGGTTTTTGCAGCCTCGGGCGGTGAGTTTTCGAATCCGAGACAGACGGCGGATCGTCCGTAGAGAACCAGTCGAACCTCATGATCGAGCCGCCGGTCCACGGTGAGCAGGATCAGGGACGGATTATCCATGAGCGAAAACAAGGTCGGCGCGCGGGCGGATCCAGACCGTCACCAGGCCGGGTCCGTTCCGGGTGAAACCCGTCATCGAAACGAATCGCGTCGGGTGGGGAAAGACGCCGTCCTCCAGCCCGCCGGATTCCGGGACGCGGTCCAGCAATTCCTGCCAAAACACATTATCCGGTTCGAACCGCCGCCCGGCTTTTGCAATGTAACGCACCCCCAATTCACAGCTTTCGGCTTTGGCCAGTTGGGCGAGTTGATCCGGGCGGTTGCCGGTCGCTCCAAGCATCGCCGCACCGAGTCGGATGGTGTGCGGCGAATACGGGAGACTCGGGGAGAGCAGCGCGATGGCGAGTTCTTCGTTGGTGAACTCACTTTCAATCACTTCGGGAAAACCTGTCATGTCCGGCTGTCGGTAGTGCCAGCAGCCGCGCGCCACGGCCAAACGCTCCAGCGCGCCGGCATCTGCCAATCCCACGCGGTGCGCCTTTTGCAGCAACGCTGAATCGTGTGTCGGCTGGCCGAGTTTGTCGGCGAGCGTGGTCGTGTTCATGGCGGCGGCAATGTGCCTCAAACCGGACGCGCAGCAAACTTTTTCCAGCCGACTTTTTCCAGCCGACATTTCTTGGCGCCCAAATGCGTTTCAATTCTCCCGCCGAAACACCGCCGCGTCCGGCAGCGCGGCGACGCGGCGGGCGAGCTTGCTGAAATCACCGCGCGGCGCGAAAACCAGCACGCGGCCCGGCAACTGGACTTTGGCCGTGAGGCATCGGATAAGCGTCTGCTCCATGTCGCGATTTGGCAGGCGATGCCAGGCGCGGCGGCGATGCAGGCAGAGGAGAAAAAGTTTTTGCTTCGGAAAATGTTTCAGCTCCTTCCGACCCAAATCCACCGCCACCAAATCCGCTTCGGTTTCCAAAACCTTGCGGAGCGCGTCGAGTTCTTCCGGGGTCAGGCCGTGCGGGATGAGCGGGTCGTTGGCGTTGACCGTATTCCGCTCGGTGCTCGAGTCCTGGAGATTTTTTTCGTAACGGTCCAGTCGCGCCTCCAGTTCCTTGATGCGTTCGGTCTGGCCGGTGCGCCAGTAGTGCGCGTGCAAAAGCTGGCTCGCCGCGGGCACGGCTTCGTCGTCCTCCGCCATCACCGCTTCGAGGTTCGCGACGCCGGCGGGATCCGATTCGTCGAGCAGCAGGCGGCCGAGTTGAAAATTCGCGGCGCAATGTTTCGGGTTGAGCGCGAGAATTTTTCGCAGGAACGGCTCGGCGTCCTTCTCGCGCTTCAACTCCAGCACCACGCGCGCCTTGTCCCACAGCGCGTCCTCGTCCGCGTCGGGCGCGGGCACGGACTGGTCGAGGCGTTCGAGGCGATGCTGCAACGCGCCGGCGCGCGCGTGACGTTCCTGCCAATGCTCCTTGATGTCGTCGGCCCAGAGCGGGCCGAGGTCGGCGCGGATGCGCGGCAACAGTTCACCGAACCACGTTTCGCTCGCGCTCGTCGCGACGGGTTTGGGCGCGGCAGGAAAATCATCGCGCGCCGCGGCCTCGGGGTATTGATTCACGGCCTTGAGCCGCTCGGTCAAACACGGGTGCGTGTCGGCGTTGGTGGTTTTCTGATGGAACGCCTGTTCGATCCACGTTGCGACTTCGGCGGGCGCGAATCCGGCGCGCACCGTCTCGCGCACGTTCGCGAACGCGTCGCGCGGCGGCTCGGGCTCGGTGTTGGCGCGCTGCCAGAGGTCAGGCCAGAAGTGATCCTCGAAATGCCGCCCGCAAAGTTTGATCCACAGCAGCGCCGACGCGATGTGCGGCGCGCCGACGAGCCGCGCCGCGTCGCTGTCGGCCTCGTATTCATCGGCGCGGGAGAGGACGAAGGCGTGGGCGTTGAAGCGCGGCCAGAACCAGTCGAGAAATTTGGAATAAAGCGGGCGCAACGAGACCTCGCCCTTCCGCTGGGCCTGGTTGAACTGCTGGAAAACTTTTTCCCACGACCGCCGCAGGCAATAGATCCGCTGGCCCATGCGGCCGTGCTGGCGCGAGATGTGCGCGAACTCGTGCGCGAGTACGGCGCGCATCTCATCGGCGGAGAGTCCGTCGAGCAACGGGAGGCCGAGCAGGAGAAAGTTTTTCGGCCAGCCGAAGACGCCGAGCCGCGGATGTTGCACGACGGCGGCGTTGCAATCGGGCACGACGAGGACTTCGTGGAACGGCGCGGAGCGCAACTGCCGCTGCAATTCATCCAGCGCGGCGAAGAGCGGCGGGGCTTCCGCGCGCGTGACGACGCGGCCCGTGGGCGGTTTGAGTTTGACCCAGAGAGTTTTCAACACCGCCGCGCCGCCGCCGAGCAGCATCAGGATTCCAGCGACGTAGAGAATAATCGCGTCGCTCCAGTGCGTGAACGTGGCGGGCACGATGAACAACGCGGCGACCAGCACCACGGCCAGCAATCCGGCGAGCAATCCCGCATAGCCCACGACCGCGAGCCACACCACGCGCCGGCGAAGTTTCACCGCGTCGCGCCCGACGCCGCGTTCGACTTCGCGCACCAGAACGTCAAATTCCTCGCGCGTCATGCCCACGATTATTTCGCCGCCATCGCCTGCGCGATCAAGTGCTGCGGGTAGCCCGGCACGATGTTCAATTTGCGCGCGAGCGCCGCGAGTTCCGCGCGCGCGCCCGGATGCAGTTGCGCGAGTGTGGCGACAACGATGGCTTTCGATTCGGCAGGCATCGCGATGTCGTCGAGTTCCGCGGCGGTGGGTGGCGTGGTTTTACGCAACAACGCGGCGGCGCGGGCCGTGTCGCTGTCGCCTTGATCCATCAGTTCGAGCGCGCGGGCGAGCCAGCGCGCGGCCTCGGTCGCGTTGCCGGCGGCGCGCAACGCGATGGCTGCGTCGAGAAAATGCAGCGGGTTCGTGTAGCCCTTCGCGTCGAGCGGCACGAGCTGGATGGCTTCCTCGATGCGACCGAGTTCGATGAGCGCGACGAAGCGTGTGAATTTCGCGTCGTTGTCCCGGGCGAGGGCGCTCTCTCGTTCCAGCGTCGCGAAATCGCCGGTGAGATACAGCACGTGGCGATGCAGATCGCGGTTCGATTCGCCGGTGACCGTGACGGCCTTGTGCGAGGCGGCCAGCGCGAAGTTGCGCGCGAACTCCGTCGCGTCGGTCGCGCGGTTCTGCGCGACGAGCACGTCGCACAGCCGCGAGGCGGCGCGGTAATTGAGGCTTTCGCGCTGGAGTTCCTCGCGCAGTTCCTTTTCCAACGCCGCGTATTCGCCCAGCGCGAGCCGCACCATCGAGAGGGATTCGGTAAACTCCGGCTGCTTCGGGCGCAACTCGACCGCGCGCGCCAGCAGCGTCTTCGCGCCCGCGAAATCGCCCGTCGCCATCCGGTCGTAACCGCGCGCGTAAAACGGAAATGGATTTTTCGGATCGGCGTCGCACGCGCGTTGAAACCACGCCCGGCTCTCCGTGCGGTCGGCGGCGACGCGGCCCCGCAGATACATCAACACCGAGTTCGTCGCGTCGGTCTTGAGTTGCTCGTCGTACTCGGCGGCGAGCTGCGCGTCGTGCGCGCGGTCGCGGTGGAGGCCTTGATAATAGCGATGCCACTGCACGAGGATGGGCCGGTTCGTCAGGCCCGCGCGCAAAAATTTCCCCACGCGCTCGCCCTGGCCGGAGTTTTGCGCCGCCGCGAAGTAAAGCATGAGCAGTCTTTCGTCCTCGGGATGCAGCCGCAGCCGCCACTCCGCGAAGCGCAACGCCTCCGGCTGATTGCCCACGTGCAGGGCATGAAAATACGGCAGGTTCGGTTCGAGGCGGAACACGTCGAGGCTCGCGAAGCGCGTACCGACCTTCGCCTTGTCCGGCAGTTCGCGGAACTGATGCGTGATGCCCGTCACCGCCACGAACGGTTCGCCGTAGAGGAACGAATGCACCGACGGCTCCGGCTCGCTATGGTAAACCGCGTCAATCCGCTCGAGCACCGCCGAGCCGCCCACGTTCAAGATCCACAGCGCATGATCGAAGAACCGGCCCCAGTAGCCGGAGCGGATCTCAAAATCCACCTCCTGTTTCACCGGCCCGGTGATCGTCGCGTGATAGCGGCCCTCGGGCAGCCGCATTTCAACCGGACTTTGCGACGTCCGCACTGTGCCCTGCCCGCGTACCGCGACGAGCGCGGGTTCCTTGAAGCCGGAAACGATGTAGAGCGTCTGGTGGCGCCGGATGTATTCGTTCGAGATCGCCATCACGATGCCGATGACGCCGAGAATGATCCCCACGATGATCAACGAGCGCCACGTCGTCCGCACGCCAGGCTCGCGGCGGGCGGAAGGTTGCACGCTGAAAAACCGTTTCCAACTGAACTTCAATTTCGGCAACAGACTTTCCTTGCCGCCGGGTTCCTTTTCCGAATTCGCCACGAGTTTGCGGAACCATTTCTGTTCGCCGAGATGCGGCAATTCCTTCAGCAACACCGCGAAGATTTCGAGCGCGGCGTTGTGACGGCCGGCGGTTTGCAATGCGCGCGCCAGTTCATCGAGCGGTTCCATCGAGTAAAGTTTTGACGCGCCGGGCTTTTCCAGAAAATCCAGCAACGCGCGGGCTTCATCCAGTTTGCCGGCGCGGATGTATGCGCGCGCCACGCCGCTGCGCGCCTCCGGCAGGTCGGGCCGCAACTCCAGCGCACGCGCGAAGAACGGCTCGGCCTCCGCCAGCTTGCCGATGTGCGTGAGTGCGCCGCCGAGATACGCCTGCACCTTGGCGTTGTCCGCGAACTTCTCGGTCATCGTCTTTTGGAACGTCGCCGCGTCGTCGAGTTGATGGAAATGGAGCATCTGTTGATGCGCGGCGATGGCGTTGTCGGCGGTGGGTTCGCTGCGGAATTTTTCCTGCGCGCCGGAGACTTCGAGTTGCTTCGCGGTCTCCCACTTGTCCGCCTCCACCGCGTAATGCCGCGTGCAGGCCGGGCAGTAATCGAGGATCCGTTTCCGTTTCAGCGGGATGATGGGGATGAAAAAGATCACGAACCACAACCGCGTGTCGTAGGAAACCAGTTCGACCTTGTTGCCGCAGGAGTGGCACGGCGCGACGCGCTTCTGGAGGTTTTTCTTGCCGTAGTAATGCGTGCCGATTCCGTTATAGGTGCTGGGCATAAGCGTGCTCTCGCTGGGCGGAGATTACGAAGCGATATTCTCAAGTCAAAACAACAAAGCGCACCGACCCCGTTTCACTTTGGCGGAACAATGCTCGCATTAAACTCGACAACCTTTTTCCATTGAATGGTCCCGTCTTGCAGGCAAAAGCCGTCCAAGAATTCTTTGGTCAGGCGATTAGTGACCTTGGCAAGTTCGACCTCAAATTCTTCTTTGCGTTCTTTGGCGCGACTTCCAAGGGGTTCAATGATGTCCGTGTACAAGCTTTTCCGCCCAGATATGAATTCCCAGAAACGCTGGCCGCAATACTTCAAATAATCGCCTCTTTCCTCGGGCGCTTCTCGTCCATACAAACAGCCGTTAACAGCCACGACGTTCTGTTTTGACGTATTGGTGTTCAGGATGCGCTTGGCCTTCTTGAAGTTTGTTCGCAGTTTTTCGATTTGACCTGCGTTTCCCCAATTTGGCCCCGACTTGATTGAAACGATGTACAGGATTTTATCGCGTTCGAATTCTAGGTCCATTCCAGTCGCGGATGATTTGTGCCCTCCGTAAACCCTTGCGCAGATAAAGACGGCGAGCCGCTCGAGAAAACCACCGAATTGCGTTTCCTCCTGCGATGAGAGAAAAGCCCCGAGTACACTCTGTATGAATTCCGAAGCTGTCGTGACGTGTTTCGCTTTGAAAAGATAAGGGTTCTTCCGCTCCAAAATTTCCTTCAAAGTCAGCTTGGTGAGCTTCTTCAGTTTATTTGTGTGCAGCGGCAGTAGATTTTCTTCGATGTAAGCCGTTATTTCTCCGGTCGTTATTTTTCCCATATTCAGGTGCCTTTTCCATGAGTTGATATGCCGTGCCCGCCACCTCTTCGCGCGCAAGTTCAAGATATTCCTGTTTGATTTCGATTCCGACTGAATTTCTGCGGAGATGTTGCGCAGCGGCGCATGTGGTGCCAGAACCGACAAACGGATCTAAGACCAAGTCTCCTTCGTCTGTGAAAAGCTTTATGAACCATTCCGGCAGAGCTTCTGGAAACGCCGCGCTGTGGCTCTTGTTTCCGCATTCCGTGGCAAGGTGCAACACGTTTGTCGGGTACGCTTTATCGCGCCCGAGCCAGTTCGCGATGTTTTTTCCAAAACCGCTTCCGACTTGGGAGTCGAAACGAGTGACATCATTCTTTCCCAGCGATTTCAAGCGAGTCTCTGCCCAGTCACCCATCGGCACCATCACGGCTTTCTGGTTCATTTTGAAATGGCGCGTCTTGTTGAACTGAAGGCAGCGTTCCCACGCATCGCGAAAACGGTTCGGCCACTTGCCCGGATAACAATTCTTCTTGTGCCAAATGAACTCCTCGGTCCAAAGCCAGCCTTGCTTTCGCAACGCGAGTATCAACTCCAAGACGAATGTGTGCCGCTCGCCATTTTCGGCCTTCTCCTTGATGTTGAGGATAAATGTGCCGGCGGGCTTGAGAACCCGCAGGAATTGCTCGCTCCGCGGCAGAAACCATTCGACGTACTTGTCAGGAGAAACACCGCCATAGGTATTCTTTCGCTTGTCCGCGTATGGCGGCGAGGTGACGATCAAATCGAATGTATTCGCTGGATCTCCGGCTAGGATGTCCGCGCAGTCGCCGTATTTAATTTCCGCTCTAATTTCTCGCATCGGCCGCAACTATGGCTCGTTTCTGATTTGTCACAAGATTCAAAACATCTGTATTTGGATCGGCGCGCCAGAGGGTGCGGAATCAAGCGGGCACGGTCAACGATGGCAAGGTTTGGATTCCAAACTCGACAAGCCACTTCGCGCGGACATTCTCTGGCGCCATGCAAATCCATTTCTTCGGCGCCACCCGCACCACCACCGGCTCGATGTATCTCTTCGAGGTCAACGGCAAACGGTTGCTGGTCGAGTGCGGCCTCTTCCAGGGCCATCGCGACGAAACCATCGAGCGCAACCGGAACTTCCCCTTCGACCCGAAGTCGGTGGACGCGATGGTGCTCAGCCACGCGCACATTGATCATTGCGGCAATCTCCCGAACCTTTGCGCCAAGGGTTACGACGGAAATATCTTTTGCACGTTCGCCACGCGCGATCTCGCGGCGATCATGCTCGTGGACTCGGCGAAAATCCAGCAGGACGACGCGGAGTTCGTCTCGAAGAAGCGCGCGAAGCAGGGCCTGCCGCCGGTCGAGCCGCTCTACACGGCGAAGGACGCTGAGAAATCCATCCGGCAGTTCGTGGCGATCAATTACGACCGCCCGTTTCCGGTACTCGACGGCGTGACGGTGACGTTCCGCGACGCGGGCCACATCCTCGGCTCCGCGCAGGTGGTGCTGGACGTGAACGAGGGCGGGCGGAAGTTCCGTTACCTGTTCAGCGGCGACGTGGGCCGCGGTGGCGATGACATCCTGCGCGACCCGGTGGCGGTCGAGAACGTGGATTTTCTCCAGATCGAATCCACCTACGGCAACCGCGAGCACACGATCAAGGCGAACGCCGAGGAGGAGGCGTGCGCGTTGGTGAACGAGACGTTGAAGCGCGGCGGGAAGGTGATCGTGCCGGCGTTCTCGGTCGGGCGCACGCAACAGATCGTTTATGTGCTGCATCAATTGACGCTGGCCGGGAGGTTGCCGCGCGTGAAGGCGTTCGTGGACAGCCCGCTGAGCGTGAACGCCACGGAGATTTACCGGCTGCACACCGAATGTTTCAACGACGAGATCTCCAAGTTTCTGCGTGAGAAGGAAAATCCCTTCGGCATGGAGAACCTCACCTACATCCGCGAAGTGACGCATTCGATGAAGCTGAACGAACTGAAAGAACCGGCTATCATCATCAGCGCGTCGGGCATGGCGGAGGCCGGGCGCATCCGGCATCACTTGAAGAACAACCTCGGCGACCCGAAGAATCTGGTGTTGTTCATCGGCTATTGCGCCGAGCATACGCTGGGCGCGCAGATCCGCGCGGGCGCGAACCCGGTGAACATTTTCGGCGAACCGCAGCCGGTGCGCGCGAAGGTCGCGGCGATTGACGCGTGGTCCGGTCACGCGGACAAGAACGAGTTGCGCCGCTACGTCGAAGCGATGACCGGCGACATCAAGAAGATCAACGTCATCCACGGCGAAGAGGAGTCGGCGCTGGCGTTCGCGGAGACGTTGCGAAAGCTGAAGCCGAAGGCGGAAGTGGTGGTGCCCGAATACAAGCAAGTTGTCCCGATCTAGTCCCGGAGCGGGACAATTTCGACGGTTTCAATGGCAAACCCGGGCTGGCACGACTCGTGCGAAAGCCACCGGTGTTAGGAGACATTGCCATGAAAACGAAATTGAATCTTCGACGGAGCGGCCGGAATTCCGGCGCGGCTGGTTTCACTTTGACCGAGCTGATGATCGTGGTCGGCATCCTTGGTTTGTTGAGTGTCATGGCATTCCCGAGTTATGGCCGCGCCCGCGACAGCGCCCGGCTCAACGCCATTTACAACAACCTGCGCCAGATCGAGACGGCCAAAAATCTCTGGGCGCTCGAACACATGAAGGCCGAAGGCACGCCCATCGGCGACCTGAGCGAATTGAAGGACTATTTTCGCGGCGGCAAGGTGAACGACGTGACGCACGAATATTACGTGGTGAATCCGGTGGGCACGCCCGCCGGCGCCTCCCTCCCCACCGGCGTGGCGCTCGGGCAGTATGCGCCCGGGGCGTTCATTCCGGCACAGTGACCGGCTTGGTTTTTCATTGAGTTGCCGCCGGAAAACCTGTGCAATCGGCGCGCGATGACTTCCGCGCCGCCCCGCGACCTGCCGCCGATTGCCCCGTGGCTCTGGCTTTGCGCCTGGCTCAATGCCACCGGCTGGATTCTCTCTTCGTTCCACGCGCTGAACCGGACCGGTTACGCGTGTTCGTTTGCCGTCGGCATGGCGCTCGCGTTCCTATTCCGAAAGCAACTCGGTCTCGTTGAACTGTGCTGTTTCAATTTTTGCAAACAACGCTGCCGTTTCCGGCGCTTTCTTCCAGCGGGTTTCGCAATCGTGGCCGGACTCGCCATCCTCGGTGGCGTACTGCATCCGCCGTCAAACTACGACGCGCTGGCCTATCGCCTGCCGCGCATCTTGCACTGGCAAGCGGCGGGGCAATGGGAGTGGATTCACACGAGCTTTCAGCGATTGAACACGCGCGCCGCAGGATACGAATGGGTGGCGTCACCAATGATGTTGTTCACGCACTCGGACCGGTTGTTGTTCCTGATTGGAGTTGTGTCACAACTGCTGCTGCCGGGGCTGGTGTTCAGCACGTATACGCGGCTTGGCGTTTCGCGCGTGGCCGCATGGCATTGGATGTGGGTTTTACCGACGGGTTACAGCTTCGTGCTGCAAGCGGGCGGCATCGGCAATGACATTTACGGCGCAGTCTTTGCGCTGGCCTCGGTGGATTTTGCGTTGCGAGCGAGGGAGAGCGGACGTTTCCGGGATGTGGCGCTGTCGTTCCTTGCGGTGGCGTTGTTGAGCGGAGCCAAGACAAGCAATCTGCCGTTGATGCTGCCTTGGGGACTCGCGGTGCTGCCGTCCCTCAAACTTTTGTTGCAGCGGCCGGTCCTGACGTTGATGGTCGCGGCAATGACCGGGTTCGCTTCGCTGCTTCCGATTTGCTGGGCGAATCATCATTACAGCGGCGACTGGACGGGGGCGAAAGCCGAGGCGCCGCGCATGACCAGCGGCGACCCGCGGGTGACGATTCCGGGCAACACGTTGAACGCCTTCGTGCAGAATTTTGCGCCGCCGATTTTTCCGATGGCGTCAAAATGGAACGAAGCCGCTCCGCACCTTTTGCCAAAAACATTCCACGAGAAACTCCTGAACACGTTCGAGCCAGGTGGGGCGAATCTCGCACTGGCAGAGTTGCAGAACGAGGAGGCTTGCGGCCTGGGATTCGGCGTCAGTTTCCTGCTGATCGTATCCGTTGCGGCTGCGTGGACACACAGAAAAATGGCGAAAATCAGCACTGGCGGAACTGCGAGAATTATTCGTTGGTCGCCATATTTTTCCTTCCTGGTGTATGCGGCCAATTCCGGCGTCAGCACGGTTGCGCGGATCATCACCCCGTACTATCTGCTGCTGATTCCGCTCTTGCTCACCGGGCTGGGGCATGTGGAGGTCTGCCGTCGGAAATGGTGGCGCGCGAGTGCGGGACTCGTCTATGCGCTTGCGGCGTTGCTGATCATCCTCACGCCGTCGCGCCCGCTGTGGCCAGCAAACACAATCCTTGGCGCTCTGGCTCGAAGCCGTCCTGATAACGCAAAGATCGCTCGCGCGCAGACCGTGTTCTCAGTTTATGGCGAGCGTTCTGAAGCAATGTCCCCGCTCAGGAATATTCTGCCAGCGGGTGAAAAGATCTTCGGCCTCATCACGCGGGATGATCCGGAGACATCGCTCTGGCGTCCGTTCGGCGCGCGCCGGTTTCTCCACGTCCTGCCGCAGGATTCTGCGGACGAAATCCGGGCACGTGACATTAAATACATCATGGTAAACAGCGAGGTGGTGGAAGGTTTGGGTGCGGGCAGCTTTGAGTCGTGGCTTGGTCGTGTGCGCGGCGAGGTCGTGCAAAAAATCCCGCTGCGTTATCGCGCGGGCCGAGGGCCGTTTGATTGGTATGTCGTTCGCCTCAGCGTCGAACCCGCGCGAAAACCATGATTTCAACCCGCAACAACGACCTTCCTGACTTGCTTTGCCACGGCGCAGCCACTTACTTTTTCCGTCCATGCAATCAAACGTCGAACTGAGCATCGTCATGCCGTGCCTGAACGAGGCCGAAACGCTCGCGCGTTGCATCGAGAAGGCGCGCACCGGCCTCGAACGCGCCGGCGTGCGCGGCGAAGTTATTGTCGCCGACAACGGCAGCACCGACGGCTCGCAAGCCATCGGACAAAAACTCGGCGCGCGCGTCGTGCCCGTGAAAGCCAAAGGTTACGGCAGCGCGTTGCGCGGCGGTATCGAGGCGGCGGCGGGGAAGTGGATCATCATGGGTGATGCGGACGACAGCTATGATTTTTCCAGCATCACCGGCTTTGTGCAAAAACTTCGAGAAGGATTTGATCTGGTGATGGGTTGCCGGATGCCGCGCGGCGGCGGGACGGTCATGCCGGGCGCGATGCCGTGGAAAAACCGCTGGCTGGGCAATCCCGTGCTTTCGTTTATTGGCCGGCTGTTCTTCAAATGCCCGGCGCAGGATTTTCATTGTGGGCTGCGCGGGTTCACCAAGGCGGCGTACGAAAAAATGGAGTTGCAGACGACCGGCATGGAGTTCGCGTCGGAGATGGTGATCAAGTCCACGTTCAAGTCGCTCCGGATTGCGGAGGTTCCCATCACACTGCACAAGGACGGCCGCTCGCGCCCGCCGCATCTCAAACCGTGGCGCGACGGCTGGCGGCATCTGCGCTTCATGTTGATTTATTCGCCGCGCTGGTTGTTTTTGGTGCCGGGATTGTTGCTGGCCGCGGTCAGTGCTGTCGTCAGCTTGGTGCTTGCGCTCAAAGGACGCTTCGCGGTCGGTAACGTGGTGCTGGATGTCGGCACTCTGGCGGTCGCGTGCATGACGGTCGTCATCGGCGTTCAACTCACCGCGTTTGCGTTTTTCACCAAGGTCTTTGCCGTGGCTGAAGGATTGTTGCCGGAAGACCCGAAGTTCAACCGGGTGTTCCGCGTGTTCACCTTGGAGAAGGGAATCGTGTTCGGACTGTTCGTTCTGCTGGGTGGCGCGGTATTGCTCGGACGGGCAGTTTGGATCTGGAAACTCGCGGGTTACGGTGAACTCTCGTACGCGGACAATCTGCGGCGGCTGATTCCAGCGGTGACGTTGGTGATGCTGGCGGTGCAAATAATTTTTTCCAGTTTCTTCATGAGTGTGCTTGGATTGAAAACCGCCGCTCGCAAACCGCCCACGCTTCCCGAACATGGCTGCTGAAACGCATCTCGAATTTTACCGTCGTTGGCACCGACTCTCGAAGCCCTACATCCGCTGGCAGTTCGAACAGTTCCAACCGTTCATTGGCCGGCGCGTCGCGGACGTGGGTTGCGGTCTCGGCAACTTCACGGAACTGCTGGCCGACCGGGATTTCTACCTGGGAATTGATCTGGATGAGGAACTGCTCGCCGAATTACGGCGGGTGCATGGTCATCGCTCAAACGTGGAGACCGCCCGGCTCGACATTACGAAGCCTGAGTTGAAGGAATCTCTCCGCGCCAAGGGTGTGGACACGGTTCTATGCGTCAACGTCGTGGAGCACGTCGCCGATGATGCCTTCGCCGTTTGCAATATGATCGCTGCGATTCCCAGCGGTGGCCATGTGTGTCTGTTAATGCCCGCGCTGCCGTTTCTGTTCGGCACGCTGGATGAACTCGACGGGCACTATCGACGTTACACGAAACAGATCATGGCGAAGCTCTTCGACGGTCAACCCGGAAAAATCTTGAAGCTTTATTACTTCAATCTAATCGGCGTTCCGGGCTGGTTCATCAAGGGCCGCGTATTAAAACAGCGGCAGCATACGAATGACAATTACGCCATCATGAATGCGCTGCTGCCGGTTGTGCGGCCGCTCGAAAGACTGATCGCGCCGCCGCTAGGCATGTCGGTCATTTGTGTTTTTAGAAAAAACTGATGATGGGCCCGACATTGTTCCCTTACGGAGAAAAGAGAATTTGCGTCGCCTGGTACCCGCGGCTGCATTGGTGGAAGTTACCGTCGCACCAATTGCATGAAGCTTGACGGTTTCATTTGAATTTTAGTGTCGCGCTTTCGCAATTTCGCCCACTCGCTCGCCTCCGGCTACGTGCTGCTGGCGGCGAACATGGTTTACACGCTGGCCACCGTGCCGCTCGCGTGGCGTTACCTCAGCAAAACGGAATTCGGCCTCTGGACCACCACCAGCGTCGTCGCGCAATACCTCTCGCTCGTGGACTTCGGCATGAGCGGGTCGGTCGCGCGGATTCTGATTGATCACAAGGACAGCCGCCGCGACGGGCGCTACGGCAGTTTGATCCAGGTCGGCGCGCTGGTGGGAATCGTGCAAGGCGCGCTGGCGTTCCTGTTGAGCGTCGCGCTGGCGTTCGCGCTCGGGCCGCTGCTCAAGGTGCCGGAGGAATTTCGCGCGTCGTTCGCGTGGCTGATGATCGGGCAGTGTGGTCTGCTCGCCGTGTCCTTCGTCGGCAGAATTTTCAACCAGGTGCTGACGGCGCACCAGCGCTTCGACATCGTGAACTACGCGCAGGCCGCGCTCTTCGCCGTCAGCTACGGCATCATGTGGTTCGGCTTCGCGCATGGGCAGGGAGTTTTTGCGATTCTCTGGTCGCAACTCACCAGCGTCGTGACCGTGATCGTGGCGGCGGTAGCGTGCGCGCGGCTGAACTTTTTTCCGCAGCGCGGCGAATGGGGCCGGCCGAATCGCGCGCTATTCGATGAACTCTTCGCCTTTGGCCGAGATATTTTCCTCTACGCGCTCGGCGGGCAACTGGTCAGCGCGAGCCAGTCGCTGCTGCTCACGCGCTTCTTCGGGCTGGACGTCGCGGCGGTGTGGAACGTCTGCACGCGCGCGTTCACCGTGCTGGCGCAATTGCTCTATCGAATCTTCGATTTCTCCAGCTCCGCGCTCGCCGAGATGATGGTGCGCACGGAACGCGAACGGTTGCTCAATCGCTTCAAACAAATCGCCGTGGCCTCGACGAGCCTGAGCGTCGCGGCGGGCACGGTGTTCGCCGTCTGCAACTCGGCGTTCGTGGAAATCTGGACCTCCGGAAAAATTGACGCGGGCCACGCGACGACCGATTGGTTCGCGCTCAACGACTGGTTGCTCGGCGCGTGGCTGGTGCTTTGCGTCGTCACGCACGCGCACACGGGATTTATCGGCCAGAGCAAAAAGCTGGGTTTTCTGCGCTACGTTTTTTTTCTCGAAGGACTGGTGTTCATCGGGCTGATGGCGCTGCTCCATCGCTTCGGCGGCATCACGATCATGCTGGCGCTTTCGCTCGGGTGCGGCCTCGCTTTCAGTCTCCCGTACGGCCTGCGCCGCACGCGCGCATACTGCGGGCTATCGTGGCGCGAGGTGGCGGAATGGCATCGCCCATCGCTGCGGCTGGCGCTGTGCGCCGCGCCGGTGGCCGCGGCGGTGTGGTGGTTCACGCGCGATTTGCCGGTCGCGTGGCGGCTCGCGGCCAACGGCGCGCTCGTCGGCGGCTGGACTTTGGTCATGCTGCTGCGGTTCGGGCTGGACGCGTCGTTGCAAACCGAGTTGATCCATCGCGCACCGGTCTCGTTGCGCCGGATTATTTCGCGGCTGACCGGGCTTTCCCAGCCGTGAAAAAGTTTTCTCCTCCGTTCTCTCCGTTTCCTCCTGTTCAGAAACAAAGCCTTCCGTTTAATCTACCGACGGAATCCAAACGGTGAACGAAATCAACTCAACGCCCGCCACCTCGCACGCGCAAACGCTGAACGATGCCGCGTATCTCCGCGAACGCATGGCTCCGCGTTGGCGCGACGTGAATTATCCGCACCTGCGCGACCTCGCTGATTGGTTGCGCCGTGAAGCCGCGACCGTGTCCGGCGAAGTGTTCGATTTCGGCTGCGGCGGCGCGCCGTA
This sequence comes from Pedosphaera sp., assembly GCA_009695195.1. Classification (GTDB taxonomy): domain Bacteria; phylum Verrucomicrobiota; class Verrucomicrobiia; order Limisphaerales; family JADLHS01; genus CAIKLQ01. The sequence goes on along the minus strand of SIBJ01000037.1, from coordinate 4,068 downwards.
TCGTCCGCTGTTCGCGCACTGCAAACGTTACGTCGCCGCCGACATCGAAAAAAATCCGGCGGTGGACGTGGTGTTGCCAGGCGACGGCACGAGCGGACAGGCGAGCGACAGTTGCGATGTCGTGCTCTCGACGCAGGTGCTCGAACACATCCGCGATCCGCAAGCCTACGTGCGCGAGTGCCATCGCATCCTGCGCGCGCGCGGGCAGTTGATTTTGACCACGCACGGGATGTTTGAGGAACACGGCTGCCCGAATGATTTTCAGCGCTGGACCGCGCGCGGGCTGGAGGAACTGGTCACCGGCTGCGGCTTCGGAAAAGTCACGAGCTACAAGCTCACGACCGAGATGCGCGCCTTCGCGCAGTTGCGGAATCAAATGGTGCTTCATTTTCGCGCTCCCGGAAAACCGCCACTGCATTTTCTCCTCGCGAGTGTGCGAAAATTTTACGGCGTCATCGGCGTGCCATGCACGAACTGGTTGGCGGATCGGTTCCCCGAGCAGGCCGTTGTGCCCGGCAACCATCCCGCGAGCCTTTATGTTTGCGTGGCGGTGCGGGCGGAGAAAATTTGAGGCGCGTGAAAATTCTCATCGTTAGCTTCACGTTCCCGCCGGAAGTGGGCGGCGTGGCCGAGGTCGCCCGCACGCAGGCTGCCGGTTTCGCGAAGCGTGGGCACGAGGTCACAGTCGCCACCACTTTCGATTCACGTCGCACTGATGCCGATTTGCCCGCCGGCGTAAAGGTGAAACAGTTCAACGTCGCCGGCAGTTTTCTCGCGGGCGCCGGCTACCGCGGAGAAATCGCGGCATATCAGGATTTCATCGCGAGCGCGTCCGCGGACATCATTCTGTTCCACTGCTGGCAAAACTGGGCGACGGACCTGGCGACTCCCGTGCTCGCCAAATCCTCGGCAAAAAAAATTCTCCTCAGCCACGGCTTCGACGCGCACTTGCGCAAACCTTCGCCGCGTTTCCCGTGGGGTTCCGGTTCGTGGCTGCGCGCGCGGCCATACGTCTGGCGGTTGCCGCGCATGATGAAGGCGTTCGACCGGCTTGTGTTTCTCAGCGAGCGGCGCGATGCCGGGAGGTTTTACGACGCGCTGCTTGCGCAGGCAACTTGCCGCGAACGCATCAGCGTGATTCCGAACGGAGTGCATCTCGCGGAATTCAAACGTGCGCGACCTGACTTCCGCAAAGCGCACGGCATCGAAACGAAATTTCTCGTGCTCAACGTCGCCAACTACGACGACCGCAAAAACCAGCTCGCCACGCTCGCGGATTTTATGGCGGTGAATCGGGGCGATGCGACGCTCGTGTTCATCGGCGGGGAGTTCAATGCTTATCACGCGCAACTCGCCCGCGCGCACGGCGAATTGAGCGCGCGTTTCCCGAAGGCGCGCGTGAAGTTCCTCGAAAAGATTCCCAAGGACACGATCTACGCGGCGTATCAGGCCGCGGACGTTTTCATCTTGAGCGCGAAGCACGAAACGCAGCCGCTGGCGATTCTGGACGCGATGGCGGCAGGCGTGCCTTTCATTTCAACCGATGCGGGTTGCGTCCGCGAATTTCCCGGCGGCATCGTCGCTCCCTCCGGGGGCGAAACCGTCTCGGCCATAAACCGTCTGCTCGACGACGAAAGGTTTGGCCGCGAACTCGGCCGGCTGGGCCGCGCCGCGTGTGAAACCAAATACGATTGGGAACGCGTGCTCGACGCCTACGAGAAGCTTTTTGTCACTTGACCAACCGCGCCCAGAGGTGCGGGCTGAGGTGGCGGATTTTTTCGCGCGTGGCGGCCTGGATGAGCGCGCGCAGAATTCCCGCGCTCAATTTCGCGAGCGGCACTTTCAGCCAACGCTGATCGCGGATCGCCTCCGCGCCTTCGTCCGCGAACTCCGCGCGCTTGAAGCCGTGCATCTGCGCCAGCGAGTTCAAACAATTCGGCGTGTAGGTCCAGACGTGCGTGATGTCGTTGAACAAATTCATGCCGACGAACGGCGAGTCGCCGTTGGGCAGCCGCAAAATCAAACTGCCGCCGGGCGCGAGCGCCGTGTGCGCGCCGCGGAGCAGCACCATGAACTCGTCCTTCGCCAGATGTTCGACGAGATCAATCGCGACGAGCGCGCCGAAATGATTTTTGGTTTGCCGCGCGAGCCAGCGGTTCACGTCGTCTTCGTCCACCGGCGCGCCGGTTTGCCGCGCGAGGGCGATTTGCGGCGGACTGGAATCCACGCCGGCGATGGCGGAAAAGTTTTTGGTCTTGAGCCAGTGGAGAAAACTGCCGTGGCCGCAGGCGAGTTCAGCGACAGGCCGTGCGTGATCCGCCGGCAGCCAGGGCAACACCAGCCGGTCGTAGAGATACGCCTTCTCGGCGGCGATGCGTTGCACATCGTCGAGCGAGCGCACGCCGCGCGCTTCGGACTGGAATTTGTAGTAATCGAGATGGCTCATGCGGCGGTCTAAACTTTGATGCCCGCGTCCGAAAAAACTTTGCGGAACCGTTTTTCCCACGTGTGCTCGGCGGCGCAGCGGCGCCACGCGGCTTGGGCGATCTTCAAACAGTCCGCCGGGCGCTGGCGATAGAACGCGTAAAGTTCGATCAATTCCTCGACGTTGCGGTAGCAGAGGATTTCTTTTCCGATGTCGAAGTGGTGCGCGAGCTCCCAGTTGGCGGTGGTGAGATAGCACGCGCCGGCGCCGGGGCACTCGAAGTCGCGCGCCTTCAAGTTGGCGAGCGCGAGCGAGGGCGTCGGGTGTCCGATGCCAAGGTTCAACTGGCTGCCGCGATAGACTTCGTTCGGATTTTCAATCCACTTCGCGCCGGGCCAGTCGCGGCCGAAGAGCTTCACGGAAATTCCCGCTTGTTGGAGTTGCCCGACGATGACTTCGCGCTCGTAGCGTTTCGCCCCGACAAAACTGAATTCGTGTTTGAAGTTCGCGGAAGCTGGCGCGGAGAGACCGGGCGCGGGATGAAATCCCGGCGGCACGTAGGCGACCGCGCAAGCGCGCGCGCGATACCAGTCGGTCGCGGCGAGACAGCTTGTGAGATTCAGGTCGAACTTGCGCGCCCAGCGGGCGTAGTCGTCGTTGCCGTCGGCCAGGATGCCGTGCGGGAAAAACTGGAGCTTGTCGTCGAGGTTTAGGCCGAGCAGCGGACACTTCCAGCGATGCCGCAGGGCGTCGAACACTTCGTCGGCAAGCAAATTGGGTCGCGCATAGAAGATGATAACGTCCGGCGAGAGGGTGGTTTCCTTTTGCGCGAACTCCCTGACCGTTCGCAAAACAATTCCCGGCGCGGTCTCGGACGTTTTTTTCTTTTCCAGCGCGGGGTGGAGATCGAGCACACGCGTATCCGCGATTCGCGCGAACTCGGGGGTGAGCGAGTTCTGCTCCCAGACGCAATCGGCGATGAACAAGATCCGCCGCAGCGCGCCGGGATGGGTTAGCGAAGGCGCGGTTGTGGATGCAGATGCCGGCGGCTTCTCGCGCAAAACATTTTCGGCGTAAGCCCGGTCCAGTTGCCGACCGCGACGCGCGGCCCAGCGGTCGTGGAGCGCGCCACGCAGCAGCGTGCGCCGGACGGTTGCTCTGAGAGATTTTGACATGGCGGCGTGTTTTGCGCCGTGATAGTGGCGGCAACCGACGGGGAAAGTAAAGTGGTTCGCGGGCTGGCGGCGGCGCGGGGCGGCGATTTTTGGATTTGATATGGCCGGCGGAATGAATCTACGCTGTGCCGATGTTCGTTGTGTTGTTTCGCGATTTCCCCGGAGGTTCCGCCCGCCGGCGGACTTTGTTGCCGCGCTGGAAACCGCCCGGGATCGCGTGTTGAGATGAGCACTCCTCCGGCTGCTTCCCGTCCCGCCGCCGCCAGCCTGCCCGGTTGGAAGAAGGCGTTGTTCATCCTGATTCTTTTTTGCGGACTGACGTGAATGGCGCTTAGATAAGGAAAAACGCGTCAGCAATTGTACGCGAATATAACTGGATCCTTGGAGCGAGTTGTTTCAAAGTGGCGCATGAAACAAACGACTCCATTCCTCGCTGGATTTTCACATCTGCTGTCTGGCAGTCAACGC
>SIBJ01000149.1 GCA_009695195.1 Pedosphaera sp. | reverse complement strand
TCACGGGTGAGGGCATTATGGACTGCGGTGGCAAGTCGGACGCGACACCGCTTTGGCACCGACGACGGCGAGGGCAATGAGCAACCCGCCCCGTTCGCTCGAAAGCGGTGTCGCGTCCGACTTGCCACCGCAGTCCAAAAATACCGCCACCACCCTCTTACCCTCACCCGCCATTAATCGCACCCCTTTTCCGCCCCGGATCCGCAATGATGCGTTGCAGGCGCGGCAAGCTGCGGTCGGAGCGTGGCATTCATGCCGCTTCAACTTTCGCACGATCAGCAGCCGTCGAACAATCAGGAGTCTTTCGCATCGAAGCGGCATGAATGCCGCGCGCCTTCGCGCCCGATGACGAGCGTTCGCATCCCGGATCGCAGCGACGAGATTTTACTCTCTCCCGCCGGCCCGAGCGTGAGCAGCGCGGTGGACAGCGCGTCGGTTTCCGTGGCCGAAGGCAGGATCACGGCGGCGAGCAGCGCGGCTTCGGCGGGTTGACCGGTGCGCGGATCAATGACGTGGCCGAAATTTTTCCCGTCGGCGTCGAAGTAACGTCCCCACATCGCGGAGACTGACATCGCTTCGTCACGCAGCGCGGCAACGGGCAATGCGTTCGGAGTTCCGCCTTCAGGCGGTTCGGCGATCCCGGATCGCGTAAACGCGGGACTCCAAACCGCGGCGGGCGGTTGTTCGATGGCGACGCGCCAGCATTCCGCGTCGGGCGGACAACCAATCGCATGAACCGTGCTTGTGCCACCGTGAATCAACGCGCTCGTCACGCCGGCGTCGCGCAAAATTTCCGCCGCGCGCTCGACGGCGTGGCCCTTGCCGATGGCGCCGAGATCGAGCATCACGCCTTCGCGTGCAAAGCGCACCGTGCGCGTCGCGGCATCGAGCAGAATTTTTTCCATCCCGACTTTTTCGCGCGCGGCGGCGACGTCTTCCGCCGCGGGCATTTTTCCTGCGCCGCCCATGAATCCCCAACAGCGCACCAGCGGCGCGATGGTGATGTCGAACGCGCCTTCCGTCTCCGCGCTCAATCGTTGCGCGCGTTGCAGCAGTGCGAACGCTTCCGGCGAGACGAGCACCGCCTCGCGCGCGGCGCGGGAATTGAGTTGGGCGATTTCGCTGCCGGGACGGTAAAGGCTCAGTTGATTTTCGAGGCGCACGATTTCATCGAGCGCCTCCTCGCCGGCGGCGCGGAGTGAAGCGGCGTTGTCACCGTGGAGAACGATTTCAAAACGCGTCGCCATCGCGTTGCGGGCGAGGGTGACGGTTTGCATGGGGGAGTAGCGGCGATTGGCAAATCGCCGCTGACGTTGGCGGCTTTCTCCCGAAAGCCGCTACGAGAGCTCCGTCGAACCGTAAGTCAGCGGCGGGACTTCCTTGCCGTCGCCCGTCGTGATCTTGCGCGTCTTCTCGTCGAACAGGCACGCGACCTTGAGCCGCTCGGACATTTCGGCGAGCGAGATGACCGTTTGCGCGCGGACGGCCAGATCCACGTTACAGTTCGGCTGCTTGTTCGCGCGAATGCTGTCGAGCCAGTTCTTGTGATGCACGTCGAAGTCTTCGATGGGCTTGAGGCCGTCGAGCGATTCGTCTTCGATCTCGTCGGCAAATTCCTTTTCCGGCAAAAGCTTGATGCGCTCGCCGGACGTGCCGATGTCCAACGAAGCCTGGTGGCCGTAAATCGCGAACCCCGGCGTGCGGGCGGCGACCCCGCCGGCGGTGATGGTCATGATCAGGCCGCTGGGAAATTCGGCGACGACCTGGAGGTGTTCCGACGAATCGCGCTCGGCTGCGCCCTGCGTGCCCTTGTCCGAATGAATGCTCTTGGTGCCGACGCAAACGACGCGGGTGGGAAATTCTGGCTTGCCAGTAGCCAGCATCAACGGCAGCAACCGATGCGGCACGAGATCGCCCAACAGTCCCGCGCAGAACGGATAAAACTTTCGCCAGCGGGCGTATTGCTCGGCCTTGAACGGGCGCTTCGACACGCGGCCCAGCCATTTCGCCCAGTCAATGGAGTCCGGCGTCATGTCCTCGCTGACCGCCGCCTTGTTCCATTCGCCTTCCTTGCTGTTGCGGCAGTAAAAACCTTGCGCCCAGACGAGCTGGCCGATTTTCCCGGCTTGAATCATCTCCGCCGCCTTGTGCCACGCCGCCGCGGAACAGCCTTGCGACCCGATTTGCAAAATCTTTCCAGTCCGCTTGACCGCTTCGTGAACCGCGAACGCCTCATCGAGATAACGCGACACCGGCTTCTCGCAATATACGTGCTTGCCGGACTCCAGCGCGGCGATGATCGCGGGCGCATGGATGGGGTCGTGCGTGGCGATCACCACGGCGTCGAGGTCTTTTCGTTCGAGGAGTTTTTGATAATCGCCGTAGGTGTCCACCTTAGCGTCGGCGTTGTCCTTCTCGATGAGCGCCTTCGCCGCGCCAACACGCTTCGTCCACACGTCACAGACGGCGGCCTGCGCGAGGTTGTTCGCCGTCGCGCTTTTTTTCAGCAGGTTGACGTGGATGTTCAGGCCCTGATTGCCCACGCCGATGTAACCGAGCACGATGCGGTTGTTGGCGCCAGTCACGTTCGCGCTGGGCGCTTGGCCGTAAAGGGTCGGGCGCAGCAGCGGCGACGCGGCCACGGCGGCGGTGGCGACGGCGGTTTTCTTGAGAAATTCCCGGCGCGTGGCCGGAACGTTGGAAGTTTTGCTTGGTTTCGTTTCCATATAATCTTTGATTGAGCGTTCAGACGCAAAGTAGCGGCCGGAAATTCGCGGTCAATCAAACAAAAGTATTCAGTGTTCAGTGTTCAGTCTCACGGCGGGCCGCAACTGAACACTGAATACTTTCCCCGCTGGTCAGCGCCGCCACCAAAACATCCGTTCCAACCCGGCGCGATTGGGATACGAACGCGGCACCCAGTCGGATTTCAATTCGAGAAACGGCGAGAAACGCTGGACGATTTCCTCGCGCGTCGTACCGAACGGCGGGCCGTCGGTGTCCGGGATGAGATAATTCACCGCAAGATAATGGCCGCCGGGTTTGAGCCAGCGGCGCACAGCGCGGACGTAAAGTTCGCGTTCGTCCGGCTGGATCGCGCAGAAAAGCGTGTGCTCGAAAATCCAATCGAAGGCGAACGGCGGTTCGTCGCGCAAAAAATCCGCCAGCCGGAATTCTGCGCGCAACCCGGCGGCGCGCGCCCGTCCCGCGCTCAACTGGACGGCGCTCGGCGCGATGTCGTAGCCGTAAACGCGAAAGCCGGCCTTCGCCCATTCGAGCGCATCGTGCCCCGTGCCGCCGCCGGGAACGCAGGCGGTCTCGCCCGGCAGTCCGCGGTGCGCCGCGAGAAAATCCACGAGGCCCGGCGATGGCTCGCCTTTTTCCCACGGCATGTCGCGCGTTTGGTAGCGCTGTTCCCAGAATTCTTTGCTCATACATGAATGCAGTGCTGGAGTATTGGAGAATTGGAATCTCATCACTCCATCACTCCAAAACTCCATCACTCCGTTTTATCTGTCCATCCACCAGTTCCACCACCTTCGGCGCCCGCGCCGCCACGTCCGCGTCATGCGTCGCGATGATGAGCGTCGTGTTCCGCTCATTGCGCAGGCCGACGAGCAGATCAATGATCTCGCCGCCGCTGTGCGAATCGAGATTCCCGGTCGGTTCGTCGGCGAGAATAAGTTCCGGCTGGTTGATCAGCGCCCGCGCGATGGCGACACGCTGCTGTTCGCCGCCGGAAAGTTCGTACGGCTTGTGGTCCATGCGCTCGGCCAGGCCGACGCGCACGAGCAGTTCGCGCCCGCGCTTCTCCGCGTCGGCAGCCGGCGTGCGCGCCATGCGGGCGGGCAGGCAGACGTTTTCGAGCGCGTCGAGTTCTGGCAACAGATGATAGGCTTGAAAAATGAAACCGACGTGCCGGTTGCGCAGCACCGTCAGCGCGCGCTCGTCCAGGTGGGCGATGTTTTGACCGCCGAACCAGATTTCGCCCGCGTTCGGCGAGTCGAGTCCGCCGAAAAGATGGAGCAGCGTGCTCTTGCCCGCGCCCGACGCGCCGCGCAGCGCGAGAAATTCCCCGCGCGTCACGTCGAGCGAAACGCCGCGCAACACTTCGAGCGTGCGCTTGCCCATCGGGTAGGATTTCGTGACGGCCTTGGCGGAGAGGAGCGGGGCGCTCATCGTGAACCTCCGGCAGAATGGGGAACATCCAACATCCAACATCCAACGTCCAACATCCAATGAACTGACAAACCACGCCCCCTTGGGCGTTGGATGTTGGATGTTGGATGTTGGATGTTTTCCACTTCACTCATGGCGCAGCGCCTCCACGGGATTGAGTTTGCTCGCGTGCCGCGCCGGGAACGCCGCCGCCAGCAGACAGATGACCAGTGACCCGCCGCAGATGATCGCCACGTCGCCCGGCATCACGAGCGCGGGCAGTTCGCTGAAGCCGTAAATGTCCGCCGGAAAAAGTTGCCAGCCCGTCGCCCGGCGCATTACGTGCAAGAATCCGTTCCGATAATGGATGGCGAGCAAGCCGGCGACCGTGCCCGCAAGCACGCCCAGCACGCTCACGATCAAGCTTTGCGCCAGAAACACCCACATCACCTGCCGGTTCGTCGCGCCCAGCGCCTTCATCAAACCGATCTCGCGCGTCTTCATCACGATGAACGTGATCAATGTGCAGGTGATGCCGAACGCCGCGACGAGCACGATGAAAAACAAAATGTAGAGCATCACGTTCTTCTCGACCATCACCGCCATCATGATCGGGCTGTCTTCCATCCACGTCGTGACTTGAAACGCCGGCCCCAGTTCGCGCTCCAACTCAATGGCCACTTCCCGCGCGCGCTCCGGATCGGCGATGGCGACCATCAAGCCGTGGACGCTGTCGTTTTCGTCGAGCTTGTAAAGTTCCTGCGCGTCCGCGAGCGAGGCGATGACCATGGATGCGTTGAATTCCTGATAGCCCGCGTCGAAAACGCCGCGCACCGTGAACTCCGGCGCGAGATAGGTCACTTGATTCGATTTGTTCAGGCTCGCCACCACCTTCTCGATCTCGGTCGGCGAATAAACGAGCAACCGGTCGCCGATCTGCAATTCCATCCTCTCAGCCATCACAGTACCGACGATCAACCCGCGGTCGTGAACGTCGAACGCGCCTTCCTTCACACTCGACGGCAGATCGCTGACGCGGCCCTCGGTGTTGGGGTCCACGCCGCGCACCCACGGCGCGGCCACCATCGGCTGGCCGGACACGGGCTGAGTTTTAAGCATCACCTGTTCGAGCACGAACGGCGTCACGCCTTTCACGTTCCGGTTCGAAGCCACGAGACTCGCGACGTCGGCGTAGTTCGCCATCGTCCGGCCGCGCGAAAAAACTTTCAGGTGCGCGTTGAAACCAAAAACCCGGTCGCGCAAATCCTTGTCGAACCCGCTCATCACGCTGATGACGATGATGAGCACCGCCACGCCAAGCATGACCCCGACGACCGAGATGAGGGTGATGATGGAAACGAAAGTCCGTTTGGGCCGCAGGTAGCGCAGGGCCAGCAGCAGTTCAAACGGCAGTTTCGACATGCGCGGAAGCTAAGCGGAGCCGCGACAAATTCCAAGACGAGAAACGTTCCAACATGTAAGGGTGCGCCTTCTGCCCACGGTATCAGCGGCGTGACGAAGCGATAACTAAGCGAAGTGCGTCGGCCCAGACCCTGTTAGATGTTCGAATGCAAAATGCCGGATGGCTTCCCAACGTCGAAATCTTTAGGCCTCTCGCTGCATTCATCCTCTTTCTTGATTTGAACGAATAATACGTCATCACCGCTGAAGCTGCGAAGCAAGGGTACGACATTACCGGAAACGCCAAACCAATGAATCCGAAAACACCAAAGAACAGCGCGCCGGCGACACATGAGTTATGCATCCAAACGTTCTTCCGCAAAGCTACGCGATGGCTGGCGCAGTAACCCACCGGGACTAGAACGCGCACCACGACCAACAGTCCACCAGGATCAGTCACTTCGGTGACGTACACCTCCGATGATGGCGCATTACACACGGGGCAAATTGCTGGCAGCGGACAGCCGTAGGGAACTTCGATGGTCTGACAATTCTCGTTCAATTGAGGACCCACAGAGCGATTCATATCATCCACGCGACGATTGTCGCGAGCGCGCGCAAATACTCAAGACCGAAGCCAGTCCGCTGGTCCGGTTTCAAACTTGGCCGAATGCGCCCGCCTCACCACACAACGCCATGATCAAAACGGGCCACCAAGCCGTGCTAATCCACCCAGTTGGATGCCACTTCACATCGGACCCCGATTCACGTCCTTGTTATAAATATAGCGCGCCAGCGTTTTGCCCATCGCCACTCAAGCTTTCTTTTGAAACTGTCCGTGGTCGCCCTCCAGCAATCCGCGAAAAGACAAATCCTCATCAAGCTCGGGCCAGTGAAGGCCGAAGGGTGAAATCTCGATATTGTTCAACTGTTGCGCCGTGCCGCGCGCCAGCCGGTGATTTTCCGCGACTGGAAAACGAATCTCCGCGCCGCTTTCCATGCGGATGACGATGAAGCCGTCCAGATGTTTTGCGGAACGTGCCTTGTCAGTCAAAGTGTTCATGCCACTTCTGAATTATCATCGCTTTGTTTTCTTCCGCAAGCATTTGTGCTTTCGTCAATTCACGGACTTTAAGCCCCTGGGATTCGCGCAACTCAACTTCGTTTTCAATATTGAACACCGCTTCACCGCCACCGTATCGGA
>SIBJ01000148.1 GCA_009695195.1 Pedosphaera sp. | reverse complement strand
CGAAAAGTGGGGCCAAACCTTGACTCCTGTCGGACACCCCTTTATCACTCCTCCAGAGCGTCGCTTCGCTCCGACCACTGTCCGACAGCCCCGGAACACTGTCCGACATGAATCGGAACAGGTGTCCGACAGCATTGGGATCCGCACGACACATAAAACACCATTCCTTGTGGGTTTTTCCTTGCCAGAACCGGATATGTTTGGGTCAACGAAGCCGGCCCAAGCCAGTTGTTTCACCGCCAAACCGCTGCCAATGCAGCCCGCTTACGACTTGATGTCTCGCACCTGAAACGACGTGCTTCCGATCACAAACGCCGTGGCGCAAATCGCGACGAGAATGACTTCCGACTGAAGAATCCGCGCCCACGGCACCGGGTTTTGAAACACCAGCAGCCAGCACCGAAAATGATGTGTGATGAACCAGTTGTCGAAGCGATCAAAGAACGGAATCGCTTCCATGACAATGTTCACGAACAAATACGACAGCGCCACGATGGTCGCCGCGGCGGGTTTCATGTTGAAGCAGGAAAACATGAAGGCGATGGAGAGGATGGTGCTCGCGTTCACGGCCAGAAACACATGCGCGAGGACAAATCGCGCGAAGCCATCGCCCGCCGACAAAACACTGAACGCCTGGCCGGGGACGAAGACAAACATCCCTTTCCACGGAAACAATAGACTCGCGAAGCCCAGCGCCGTCACTCCCAGCACAATCACCAGCGCGGCGGCGAAGATGATGCCGGCGATCCATTTCACGAACAGCAGCCGCACGCGCGAGATCGGCCGCGACAGAATCATCCGCAACGTCCCGTCCTCGTATTCCTTCGCCACCAAATCCCCGCCCACCAAAGACGCGTAGAGCGGCATCAGCAAAAGAATCTGCGGGATGAGCATCACCACCGAAACCGTCAGCGCCGAGATGAATTCCGACGCGAGGTAGCCGTTGCCCGAGAGCATCCGCTCGAAATCGCTCTGCCAACGCGTGAACTTGAAAGCCAACAGCATCAACGTCTGCGCGGCCAGGAACGCGCCAAAGCCGATGTAGGTGCGCTTCTTCCCGAAGAGCTTCCAGAGTTCGTTGCGGAGGTGGAGGCGGAACATGTCAGTGGGGGAAACATCGAACATCGAACATCCAACACCCAACGGGATGACCGGGCTCGTTCGTGCCATTGGATGTTCGATGTTGGATGTTGGTTGTTGGATGTTCATTTTTTTTCAGCGCGATTCTGATTCATCAGCGACAGGTAAAAGCTTTCCAGCGTCTCCGCCTCGCGCACGACCTCGAAGACGCCCACCCCCTGCTCCACCAATTTGCGCACGACCGCATCGGTATCCACGCCCTCGACCAGCGCAACGTGGTGGCCATCACGCTGGTTCGAGATAAGCCTGGCCTCAGTCAGCACCTTTGCGGCGAGGGGAAAATCATTCACGCGCAAACGCACCCACTGATTGCGTCGCTTCGTTTCTTCGAGCGAACCCTCAAATACTTTCCGTCCCTGATTCAGCACCGCGATGCGCGAGCAAAGCTGCTCCACTTCGCCCAGCAGATGTGACGAAAGCAAAATCGTCAGCCCCAGCTCGCGATGCAGCCGCACGATGGTCTGGCGCATCTCCGCGATGCCCTCCGGATCCAACCCGCTACCCGGCTCGTCGAGAATCAACAAATCCGGCCGCGGCAACAGCGCCTGCGCCAGCGCCAGCCGCGCCCGCATCCCGTGCGAATACGTTTTCACCTTCGACTTCTCTCGCCCAGTCAACCCGACCCAATCCACCACTTCGCGGATCCGTTCCTTCGGGGTCGGCGCGGTGTAATGGCTGAGAATCTCAAGATTGCGCCATCCGCTGAGATAATCGTAAAACGCCGGCGCCTCGAAGATCGCGCCGACTTTTTCCAAAGCCCGCGTCCGCTGCGTCGTCACGTCGTGCCCGCAAACCTTCACCGCGCCGCTCGTTGGCCACACCTGCCCGAGCATCATGCCGATGGCCGTGCTCTTCCCCGCGCCGTTGTGTCCGAGCAGCCCGAAGATTTCGCCACGCGGCACGGTGAGCGTGAGGTCATCCACCGCCCGGCGCGAGCCGAAGTTCTTGGTGACGTTGGCGAGCGCGATCATTTCTGCAACGTCCCCTCGATGGCCAGCAGGTTTTTGATGTGCCCGTCCGCGTAAAGATAATTCACCGCCTTGCTGGGCCCGCGCGCTTCGTGGAAACCCTGCTTGTCACAGAACACCGGAATGGCGTGCGGGTCGAAATGCATTCCGAACACATGGAGATCGTCGGCACGCTGGCCATTCAACAAATTGTTCCAGTGATAACTCGAACCCGTCAGCAGGAAAACATCCGCGCGATCCGACGGACAACGCAGCACGTTCGTGTTTCCCAATTCACTGGCTAAAACTTTGTCCGGACTCGGCAATGAATTCGTCGGCGGCTGATTTGTTCCCGTCGCCGCCGGCATGTCGCGCATTTCCGGCAGGCGATTATTATTCCCGTCCACATAAACCTGCAACGCAATGCCGATCTGGCGCAGGTTGCTGATACACGCCGTGGATTTGCCCGCCTCCTTCGCCTTGCCCAGCGCCGGCATCAACAGCGCCGCCAGGATTCCGAGGATGGCAATGACCACCAGCAATTCGATGAGCGTGAAAGCCCAGCCAACTTTAGACCTTGGACTTTGGACTTTAGACTCGCAGTTCATCGGCCACGCATCATCCGCCCGGACTCCATCGCCCGCTGTAATTCTTCAAGCACCGGCGCGAGTTCCGCCTTCGTCTGCGCCGAGCTTTGACTGTAAAAAGTTTTCAGCCCGATCGTCCGCACCTTCGCCTGCAACTCCGCGCTGATTTGCGGCGGACGATACGTCCCCTGCCCGCCCATCACTTGCCCCGCCTGAATGCGGTCCGTCGTCGAGCGCAAACGTCGCAACGCATCCTCGATCGTCCGCTTCCGCTTGTCCTCGGGCAACTCCTCGAACGCCGCAATCATCTGCTTGAAACCCGTCGGCATCGTCGCCTCGATGAATTGCCCCTTCTCCGCCTCCGACATCTGCTCGAACCACCGATACGCCGTGCCGTCACCGCGCAATCGCTGGCGTTCTTCCAGCGAGAGCTTGTTCAGTTTGTCCGCCAGCGCCTGAATCGCCTGCGCGCGCCCGGCGGCCGTCAGTTTGCTCAAGTCCACCGAGTTCACGTACGCCTCCACCTTTTCCGGCGTGACCTTGAGACTGCTGAAAATCCACCAGCCGGCGAGCGCGACCACCCAGATCCCCACGAGCGCAAGCGCCGCCCAAACGATGACGCGATGCCGCTGGTTCAACATGCGACGAGTTTAGCGCGGGCAAACGACCGCGCCATGAAAAAGCAATTCCCCGCAGGCGACGACGTGAGCAATTTCAATCTCGCGGCAGAGAACCAAACCGCCTCCAGCCGGCTACTTCAATTCATTCGCTGCGCTTCGCAGTTTGATTCTTTTTGCCCGCGCCCGCGCCGCCCGTTACTCTCCCGCCCATGTCTTTTTCGGAAACGCAGAAATCAAACGCCGATCCGCTGGCGCACCCGGATCAATTCGTCCGCCGCCATATCGGCCCGAACGCCGCCGAGACGCGGGAAATGCTCAAGCTGCTGGACTTCGACTCGCTCGACGCGCTCACCGACGCGGCGGTGCCGAAGCAAATTCGCCTGGGCAAATCGCTGAACCTGCCCGCGGCGCAAAGTGAATCCGACGCCTTGCGCCATCTCAGGGCTGTCGCGACCCAAAATCAGGTCTTCCGCTCATTCATCGGTATGGGCTATTACGACTGCATCACGCCGCCGGTGATCCAGCGCAATGTCTTCGAAAATCCCGGCTGGTACACGCAATACACGCCCTACCAAGCCGAGATTTCCCAAGGCCGCCTCGAAGCGTTGTTGAATTTCCAGACGATGGCCGCCGAACTCACCGCCCTCGACATCGCCAACGCCTCGATGCTCGATGAAGCGACCGCCGCCGCCGAAGCCATGACGATGTCCCACCGGCTCAAGGATGGCCGCAACATTTTCTTCATCGCGGAAACTTGCCATCCGCAGACCATCGAAGTCGTGCGCAGCCGTGCACACGCTTTGGGAATCGAAGTCGTTGTCGGCAGCCACGAAAGTTTTCCATTCACCGAAAAAGTTTTCGGCGCGCTGGTGCAGTATCCCGACACCTTCGGCGCAATTCACGATTACTCCGCCTTCACCGAGAAAGCTCACGCCACGGGCGCGATGGTCACAGTCGCAACCGACTTGCTCGCGCTCACGCTCATCAAGCCGCCCGGCGAATTCGGCGCGGACATTGCCGTCGGCAGCGCGCAACGTTTCGGCGTGCCGCTCGGTTACGGCGGACCGCACGCGGCGTTCTTTGCCACGCGCGATGAGTTCAAGCGCCAGATGCCCGGACGCATCGTGGGTGTGTCCAAAGATTCACGCGGCAAGCCCGCGCTCCGTCTCGCGCTCGGCACGCGCGAGCAGCACATCCGCCGTGAGAAAGCCACCAGCAACATTTGCACCGCGCAGGCATTACTCGCCAACATGGCCTCGCTCTATGCCTGCTATCACGGGTCGGAAGGATTGAAGAAGATTGCACAATACGTCCATAGAATGACGATCGATCTGGCGACGGGCCTTCGGAAACTTGGTTATGAAATCGAACCCGGAGGTTTTTTCGACACGATTAAAGTAAACTTGGGTTCAAAAAAGAGCGCTGACGTCGCAACGCTCGCCGAAGAAAGCCGGATGAATTTCCGTGTTTTCGACGCGAATTCAGTTGGCATCTCTCTCGATGAAGCGGCATCGGAGAAAGAGCTCGTCGATATCTGGGCTGTGTTTAATGAAGGCAATGCACCGAAATTCTCCGTTGCAGACATTTCTTTTGGAAAGTTGACCACGATTGGGATTGGCAGCGACTTCAAACGTTACTCCAAATTCCTCCAACACCCCGTCTTCAACCGCTACCACTCCGAGACCGAGATGCTCCGCTACATCAAGCGGCTCGAATCGCGCGATCTGTCGCTCACGGCTTCGATGATTCCACTCGGCTCATGCACGATGAAGCTCAATGCGGCGGCGGAAATGTTTCCCGTGTCGTGGCCCGAGTTCGCGAAGATTCATCCGTTCGCGCCCATCAAGCAGACGCGCGGTTATCAGAAACTGTTTGAACAACTCGAAACTTGGCTCGCGGAAATCACCGGGTTCGCCGGCATTTCGCTCCAGCCCAACGCCGGTTCGCAGGGCGAATACGCCGGGTTGCTCGTCATCCGCGCCTATCACGAATCACGTGGCGACGCGCATCGCAACGTCTGCCTCATTCCCACCTCCGCGCACGGCACGAACCCCGCCAGCGCCGTCATGGCCGGCATGAAAGTCGTCGCCGTCGCGTGCGACACCAACGGCAACATTGACGTCGCCGACCTGCGCGCGAAGGCCGAGGCGCACAAGGCCGATCTCTCGTGCCTCATGATCACCTATCCGTCCACGCACGGCGTGTTCGAGGAAACCATTCGCGAGATTTGCGAGATCATCCATGCGAACGGCGGCCAGGTTTACATGGACGGCGCGAACATGAACGCCCAAGTCGGCCTCACCAGCCCCGGCTTCATCGGCGCGGACGTCTGCCATTTGAATCTGCACAAAACCTTTTGCATTCCGCACGGCGGCGGTGGACCGGGCGTCGGGCCGATTGGCGTGGCGGAACATCTCGTGGAATTTCTGCCCGGCCACAACGTCATCAATCTCGGCGGCGAAAGCCCCATCGGGGCGGTTTCGGCCGCGCCGTGGGGCAGCGCGAGCATTCTCACCATCTCATGGATGTATATCGCGATGATGGGGGCGGACGGACTCACCGAAGCGACCAAAGTTGCAATTCTGAATGCAAACTATGTCGCCAAGAGATTGGAAAAATATTTTCCAACACTTTATCGCAGCAACAACCTTGTTGCCCACGAATGTATTTTGGATTTGCGGGCATTTAAGAGCGTCACTGCGGAAGACGTTGCCAAACGGTTAATGGATTACGGCTTTCATGCGCCAACACTTTCATGGCCGGTTGCGGGAACGTTGATGGTTGAACCGACTGAAAGTGAATCAAAGTTTGAGTTGGATCGTTTTTGCGATGCGATGATTTCGATTCACGCGGAAATGACCGCCATCGAAAACGGTTCAACCGATGCCAGGAATAACTTGCTGAAAAACGCGCCGCATACCGCCGACATGATTGCCTCGGACAACTGGAACAAACCTTACACGCGCGAGCAGGCCGCATTTCCCGCCAAGTGGCTGCACGAATTCAAATTCTGGCCGCACGTCGGGCGTGTGGACAACGTCTTTGGTGATCGCAACCCCGTTTGTTCGTGCGTAGGGATGGAGAATTACCAGAGTTGAACTGAGTGCTCTTTTTACCGCGGAGGCGCGGTTATTTTACTTCCAACACCTTCGTCGTTTCTTCGCCGAATTGGCTGATCACGCGCACGGCGATCTTCTGACTTTTCTTCACCGGGAACGGATGGCTGGTGTGGCCGTAGATACGCGCGAATGCTTCATCGTCAATTTGCAGTTTCAAGGTTTGCTCGGCTTTCTTTTTTGTGGCGGCTTTGGCGATGTCGCTCAGGCCGCGTTTCCATTCGTCGAAGTCGTCTTTGTCGCCGCCGCAGAAGAAGACCTGGCGCACGACGAAGTTCGAGCCGTCATAATCGTCGTCCACCATCCAGTAGGCGATGTCGTGAACGTCGCGGGATTTCACTTCGTCTTTGATGGGGTCGTAGATGTCGAGGCCGGCGATTTCTACGGTGGCGTTATCGCCGT
>SIBJ01000036.1 GCA_009695195.1 Pedosphaera sp. | reverse complement strand
GTCGGACAGCATTCCAATGTGCCCCAAAAACTGTCCGACCTCAGCCCGGAACACTGTCCGATATGAATCGGAACGGTGTCCGGCAGAAATTGGAACGCTGTCCGACAGAAATCGGAATCACTGTCCGACAGCCCCCGGAATACGCAAACGAGCGGAAAGTTTTCCCCAAAGCCGAAAGCACCGCACCCCGGCCCTCTCCCCAGCGCGGAGAGGGAGTTCCAGGAATTGAAATCATCAAGTCATCCGCCTGCGCGAGGCTACGGCGCGATAAACCACGCTCGAAGACACGCTCGGCATCGGCGACGAAGCTTGTTTTCTCCCCACGACCTTCACCCGGCTGCGCCACCCTCTCCCGCTCCCGCGAGCGAAGGACTATTTCAGCCAGTTGATTTTGATTTCCTTTTCCAGCGGTTTGAAATCGGTGTCGGCGGTGACGAGTTCGGCTTTTTTGCTTTTGGCGAGTGCCGCGGCGAAGGCGTCGGCCAGGCCGAGGTTGTGTTCGTTTTTCAAATGCGCGGCGGACTCGGCCAGTTCGCGGTCAATCGGCACGGTTTCCAATGGTGTCGTGCGTTCAAACTGGCGCGCAGTTTCATAGCCGGCCTTGCCCTGTTTGCGTTCCATCCGGTAAAGGACTTCGGCCCAATTGACGGCGCTGATGAAGACGGGGTGGTCGGCCTCGGAAGCTTTGTGGAAGAGGTCGCGCATTTTTTCCATGCCCGGTTCGCCAAAGAACATGGCCAGCAGCGCCGAGGCGTCCAGAACGACCGGCTTCATTCGCGATTCTCCTTGTCGCGTTCGGCGCGGCGTTCCTCCAGATGCTCCTGCACGACGGATTTTTCGCCGGGCTTCTGTTTGAAGACGCCGCAGAAGGAATCTATGTATTCGCGCGTGACGGGCTGGAAGATGATGCGGTCGCCTTCCTCCACAAAGTTGATGCGCGTGCCGGGCTTGATGCCGAACAAGCGGCGGATGCGCGAAGGAACGACCAACTGACCTTTGGATGTGACGTAGGCTGAATTCATATCGTTTTCTTTCGTTCGTAGAACAGTCTGTCGCATTTAGTAACGTAAGGCAAGTGTTATTTGTAAGACATATGCACAATGCCTTTTCCGAGTTTGAATCAGCAGTTTAACCCGGTTGATTTGACCGATTCACCAGGGTGTGTTTGAAAGTGGCGGTCACCGCGCCCAGGTCAGCACCGGAGGTGCGGCAGAAAGTAGCCCACGGCGTGAGCCGTGGGACCGCGCGCCAGGTTTGCTAGCCCCGGAGGGGCGATAGATTTCCGCGCGTGTGGGCTGGCTGCTGTCGCCCCTCCGGGGCTTCTCCCGCCGGCCCCCGGAACCCACGGCTTGCGCTGTGGGCTACTTCCTGCCGCTGCTCCGCAGCTGGGACTGCCCGCCACTTCCAATCGCACCCGATTCACCAAGACGGCTTGCACACGTTGAAACCGGACCGCACGACACGTTGATTGCGTTGGCGTAAGTTTTATTTGAACGAACCGGCGGTCGGGATTGAATTCCTTTTGCCGAACGAGCGGAAAGTTTTTTCTAAAATTGGCATCATTGAAATTATCAAGTCACCACGCTCGAAGACACGCTCGGCACGGGCGACGAAGTTTGTTTTCTCCCCACGACCCTCACCCGGCTGCGCCACCCTCTCCCGCTCCCGCGAGCGAGGGAAGTTACGTGACGACCACCGGCAATTGCGACGTGATCACGCTTGACCACATCCTCAAGATGAAGGACTAGGCCGTCGTGTGTAACAGCGGCCACTTCGACAACGAGATTTACCCCGTGAGATAAAGCCGCCATCTCACGGGGTGAAGGTGGACAAGCTCAACACGTTGAAAGGCGTGAAGAAAATCAACGTGAAGCCGCAATATGACAAATACGTGTTGCCGAACGGCCGCACGATTTATCTGCTCGCCGAAGGCCGGCTCGTGAACCTCGGTTGCGCCACCGGCCATCCGAGCTTCGTGATGAGCAACAGCTTCACCAACCAATGCCTCGCGCAATTGGACCTCTGGGCCAACCGCGCCACGAACAAGATCGGCGTCTATCGTCTGCCCAAGAAACTGGATGAAGAAGTTGCCCGCCTGCACTTGGATCGCATCGGCGTGAAGCTGACCAAGCTCACGAAGAAACAAGCCGACTACCTCGGCGTGCCGCCCGAAGGCCCCTACAAGCCTGAGCACTACCGGTATTGAATCTCTGACGAAGCCGCGTTGAGAAGGGGATGGAAGAAAAGTCCCGCGAGTTTGCGAGAAAGGAAACGAGATTTACGCCCGGGCTTGAGGCGGAACGCGAAAGCAGTTCAGTCTGAAAACGCCGCCCGGGCTTGCGACGTGATGGCGAGCACCGCCGGGTGGGTCAGCTTGCGTTCGGCGCTGATGGCGTAGAATTGCTGGCGGCAATCTTCCGTGCGACCGATGAATTGAAAATCGTAGTTGGCCACGGCCTCCTGCATCACAAGGGTCGGCAGGGCGAAAAACCCCAGGCCGTCCACCGCCGCCACTTTCATCAGGGCCGCGTCGTCGAACTCCGCCACCAGGCGCGGGCGGATTTCCCCGGCTTGAAACCATTTCTCCAGCGAGCGGCGCAGGGCGGTGTTGCCCGCCGGCAGCAGCACCGGCGCGTCGTTCAGGGATTTGGGAAACCGGCGCTTGAGGGTCGCGGCGAGTTTGCGCTCGGCGCAGAAGGTCACGCCACATTCGCCGAGGAAGTGGTTGAAGACTTTAATCGGGAGCGAACTGGGCGCGGGTTCGTCGGCCAGCACAATGTCCAGCCGGTAGGCGGCCAGTTGGCCGAGCAGGTCGGCCACCTTGCCCTCGCGGCAGACGGCCTGGATGGGCTGCTCCAGTTTGAAGATGGGTTTGATGATCTCGTAGCTCACCAGCTTGGGGAGCGAGTCGGTGATGCCGATGTGGACGCGCAACGGACGCGCCGTCGGCTGTTGCCGGGCGGCGTCGAGGAGTTCTTGCCCGAGCGAAAAGATTTCCTCCGCGTAGCTCAACACGCGATGGCCCGCCTCCGTCAGTGCCAAAGCGCGACCGCCGCGGCGGAAGAGCTTTTCTCCCAGCACGCCTTCCAGCGCGGCAATCTGCGCGCTGATGGTGGGTTGGGAGACGTGCAGTTTGTCCGCCGCCTTGCGCAAGCCGCCTTCTTTGGCGACCACCCAGAAATAACGCAGATGGTGGTAGTTCAAGAATTCCACGCGGTCAGGGTATTCGTTTTAACCGAAGAGTCCATTCCAAAAGTCGTAATGGGCTAAGTGTGGCGCCGCCGCTATTCTCGTGTCGTGAAAACTCTAATCCAAGTGAAAGAGCCCGGTGACTCGGCGTCAGACGCGGCTCGTGTTACCCACACAACTGCGCCGGCCCTCTCGGCATTGTCGCAGCCGCCGCTGCCCGAGAGCCTCCAGACCCACCAGGACATTCGCGAAATGATGCAGCGCCGCTACACCACGCCGTTCCACGTGGTGTTTCCTTATCAGCACGGCGGGCTGAACGAATAAGCCGGGGCGAAGCTGCTCCCGCAAGAAAGACCTGATATGCAACCCGATCAATTCAATGAACAGTTGACTGAGCAATTCGAGCGCGCCACCCAGTGGCTCAAGCGAGTCCTGCCCAAACTCGTGCCCATCGCGGTGGTCGGCCTCTCGGTATTGTGGCTCTCCTCTGGCGTTTACTCCGTCAATCCCGGGCATGTCGGCGTGGTGCGCACCTTCGGCAAGGAGACCGCCCGCACCCAGCCGGGCCTCAACTTCCGTTTCCCCTGGCCGTTTCAGCAGGCCGACGTGGTGAGCGTGGAGCAAATCCGCCGCATCGAAGTCGGCTTCCGGGGCACGCAACGCGTCCAGGAGGAAGCCTTGATGCTCACCGGCGATGAAAACATCGTCGAGGCGCAGATCGTGGTGCAGTATCGCGTGGCCGACCCTTCCAAATTCCTCTTTCGTCTGCGCGAACCGGAAGTCGCGTTAGGCGCGGCGACCGAGGTGGCGCTGCGCAGTACCGTCGGCAGCATGACCATTGACCAGGTCATGATTGAGGAACGCGCCAAGGTGCAGGACGATGCCCGCGTTTTTATCCAGCGGCTCATGGACGCTTACGACTCCGGCATGGTCATCACGGAGGTCAAGTTGCAGGCCGCCGACCCGCCCGATGCCGTCCGCGATGCGTTCCACGACGTGGTGCGCGCCCGCGAGGACAAGGAAAAGCTTATCAACCAGGCCAAGGGCTATCAGGCGGACATCCTGCCCAAGGCCCGCGGCGAGGCGCAAAAAATTCTGCGCGAAGCCGAAGGCTACAAGGAAAAGCGCGTCCTGCTCGCGCAAGGCGAGGCCTCCCGCTTCCTCAGCGTGCTGGCCGAATACGAGAAGTCCCGGGCCGTGACCCGCGACCGGCTTTACCTGGAAACGATGGAAAAAATTCTGCCGGAGACCGACAAGGTGATTCTGGACGGCGACGTCGGCCAGCGCCTGTTGCCGTTGTTGCCGCTCGGCACTTCGCCGCTGCTGCCAACCACGCTCCGTCCCGCCACTGAACCTGTGAAAGCGAAATAATTTATGCGCGCCAAAATTTATCTACTCGGTGGTCTGGTCCTCCTCCTCGTCGGGTCGTTGTCGTTGAAGCAAGTCTGCATCATCGTGGACGAACGCGAGCAAGTCATCGTCACCCAATTCGGCGAATACATTCGCACGATTCAAAAGCCCGGCTTGGCCTTCAAGACCCCGTTTCTCCATAGCGCCATTCGCTTTGATCGGCGCATCCTGGTCAGCGACGCCCCGGAGGCCGAGTACCTGAGCCAGGACAAGAAACGCCTCGTGGCCGACCCCATCACCCGCTGGCGCATCTCCGACCCGCTCAAATTCTTCAAGACCGTGCGCGATGAATCCGGCGCCCGCGCCCGGCTGGACGACCTGGTGTTTTCCGAACTGCGCAGCGAAGTGGCCAGCCACACCTTCGCCACGGTGATTGGGGCCAAGCGCGAAGCCATCATGGACGCCGTGGCCAAGAGCGTGCGCGCGAAAGCCAGCGAATTCGGCATCGAGGTGGTGGACGTGCGCATCAAGCGCGCCGACCTGCCCAAGGAAGTTCAGCAGAGCGTGTTTGCCCGCATGCAGGCCGAGCGCGAACGCGAGGCCAAGCGCTATCGCAGCGAGGGCGAGGAGGAAGCCAACAAACTTCGCAGCCAGACCGACAAGGAACGCACCATCGTCCTGGCCACGGCCGAACAAGACGCCCAGAAACTGCGCGGCGAAGGCGACGCCACCGCCACCCGCATCTACGCGGAGGCTTACGGCAAGGACCCGGAGTTCTACCGCTTCGTGCGCAGCCTCCAGAGCTATGAGTTGTTCCTCGGCAAACGCAGCACGCTGCTGCTCTCGGCGGACTCGCCGCTGTTTCATTATCTGGGCGGGCCGCGACCGGGTGGCGACAAACCGCCGGCCAGTGACAAGGTGATTGCGAAATGACTGCGACCGTGCTGCGCGAATGAAAGGAAACCAATGTTGCGCTCCATGGACCTGAAAACGGCGGGTTATCTGATTCTTTATGGCGCTGGCCTCATTGTCCTGGGGTTGGTCGGCTACTTGTCGAATCCGGAGAAGGCGAAGACGGCGCTGATCGTTGGCGGCACCTTCGGCGCGCTCTCGATTCTCTGGGGCGTGCTCGGCGCGCGGGAGGTCCGGTGGATTGCGCCGGTCGCGCTGGTGACCACGGCCTTGTTGATCGCGGCGTGCGCCTGGCGGGCGAGCGTGGGCTGGCTGGCGGTCCTGGACGGCCAGTCCGAAAAACTTTTTGCCGCGGCTTTGATTACGGCGATGCTGGCGGCTTCGGCCGCCATGCTGCCATCGCTGTTGCGCGCTTTGAAGAAGCGGCCCGCTGCGACTCCTCAATCCGACGAATAATTAGGAGCAACGTGACCACAAGAACCAGACAATCAAACCCGCCCTGCCAAGTAAGCACACGTCATGTCCACGTAGAATTCGTTGACCCGGTGGCCGAGTCGGTCTGCATCGCGGGCACCTTCAACGACTGGCGGCCGGAGGTGACTCCGATGATCCACCTCGGCGCCAGTCGCTGGGTCAAGGACCTCGCCCTGCCGCCTGGTGACTATGAATACTGCCTGGTCCTGGACGGCTCCAAATGGGTCCCTGATCCGCAGGCCAGCGAAACGGTCCCCAATCCGTTCGGCGGACTGAATGCGGTCTTGAGAGTCGCCGCGCCAGTCTCCCCGAAGTCGTCCCCCAAGAACCGTCACCAACTCCGAACGTCCGCATGACCACGATGAACCACATCAAGCGCGGCGTGACCGGCCAGGCCAGCGACGAACGAGCAGCCGAAGGCGTAGCGCAGGTTTCCGAACCTGCTGTATCGCAGTGCTTCCAGCCTGCGGACGCCGCGAATAATAACGCGCGCTCTGGCTTGGCACGCGAGGCCGATTGGAAATCGGCGATACAGCAGACTGGAAGTCCGCGCTACGACCTTATCGCTTCTCGCTCCGGCGCGCGGAACCACTTCAAGCGCGTCGTGATTGGCGTGGTGGGCGGGACGGTGCTGGCCTTGGGCATCGCCTTGATTGTTCTGCCCGGCCCGGCGTTCCTGGTGATGCCCGCCGGGCTGGCGATTCTGGCCATTGAATTTGCCTGGGCCAGACGCTGGCTGCGTTCCGCGCGGGCGGTTCTGCCGCGGCGTTCCAAAGACGATTCCGCACCGCGGAAAAAGTTCACCCTGAAATCAATCTGGCGGAGTGTGGGCTTCCTGCTTCGGCAGATGCGCCGGACTCTGCTGCTGAAAAGAAAGACCGCATGATCCTCATCCTGTTCCTCGTCACTCTCGCCATTGGCCTCCTGGCCCAATGGCATGTCAAAAGCGCTTATGCCCGGCACAGCCGCACACCCGTCCAGTCCGGCTACACAGGTGCGGAAGCCGCGCACGCCATTCTGCGCCAGGCCGGGATCACCAATGTTGAAATCATTGAGCACGAGGAATTGCTGGGCGATCATTACGACCCAAAGCGCAAGCGGCTGGTGCTTTCGGCGGCCAATTACCACGGCACGTCCGCCGCGGCGCTGGGTGTGGCGGCGCACGAATGTGGCCACGCCCTGCAACACAAACAAGCTTACGCGCCGCTGGAAATGCGCATGGCCGCCGTGGGCATTACCAGCATCGCCAGCCAAATGGTGATGTGGATTCCACTCCTGGGCATGGCCACAAAACTGATCGCGCCCAAAGTCGGTCTGCTCATCCTGGCCGTTGGCTGGGGTATTCTGATGGCGTTCAACCTCATCACCCTGCCGGTGGAGTTCGACGCCTCGCGCCGCGCCAAACTCGTGCTGGGTAAGATGGGCTTCATCCAGGGCGGGTCGGAGTCCGCCGCCGTGAACCAGGTGTTGAACGCAGCGGCTTGGACTTACGTGGCCGCGTTCATTTCGTCGCTGATTTATTTCCTGTGGTATCTGCTCCCTCTGCTCACCAGCGGGAGGCGGCGTGACTGACTTCTTCCCTTCGCAGACTGCAACCACCACACACCAAGCGAGAATTCCCCGCGACCAGCAGGCGACTGTTTAGCCGCACAAGCCGCGACTACGCCCAATTCCTCACCCCCACAAACCATGCTCGAAACGGTCAAACTCACCAAACGTTTCAACGGCCAGGTCGCCGTCAATGAATTGAACCTGCTCGTCAAACCCGGCGAACTCTTCGCCTTGCTCGGCCCAAACGGCGCGGGCAAGACGACGACCATCAATCTCCTCCTCGGTTTCCTGGCGCCCGACGCGGGCGAGGCGCGCGTCAACGGCGCGAGCGTCGCCGCGGATCCCATCGCGGCGCGGCGGCACATCGCCTACATTCCCGAGCAGGTCATGCTCTACCCGCGCTTCAGCGGCGTAGAAAACCTCGACTACTTTAGCACCCTCGGCGGACGCCGGCACACGCGCGAGGAGTTGGTTACGTTGCTCAAACGCGCCGGTCTGCCCGCCGAAGCCGCCGACCGCCGTGTCGGCACTTACTCGAAAGGCATGCGCCAGAAAGTCGGCATCGCCCTTGCGCTCGCAACGGAAGCCAAGGCCCTGCTGCTCGATGAACCCACCTCCGGCCTCGACCCCGCCGCGTCGCACGAGTTCTCTCTGCTCCTGCGCAAACTCGCCGGGCAAGGCGTCGCCATTCTCATGGCCACGCACGACCTGTTCCGCGCGCGTGAAGACGCCACCCGCATTGGCATCCTGGTTGATGGAAAACTGGCCGGCGAATATGCCACCAACGACATCAAGCACATGGATTTGGAAAAGCTCTACCTGAAACATCTCCGCGCATGATTCTTTCCCGCGAAAATTCCTGTGAAGCACACCGGTCGGAGACGGTCGCTGACGTAGCGCAGATTTCCAATCTGCTGTATCGCAGTGCTTCCAGCCTGCGATGCGTCGAAATGTCGAACGCGCTTGGACATGCCCACGCCCTGCCGATTGGAAATCGGCGACACAGCAGGTTGGAAACCTGCGCCACTTGCCGCGCATGATTTCCGCCATCGCTCGCAAAGAATTCCTCGATGTCTGGCGCGATGGACGCTTTCGCATCGCCGCCGCCGTGGTCGTCGTGTTGCTCGGAGTGGCGCTGCTGCTCGCGTGGCAACAGGTGCAACGCGCCCGCGCCGAGCGCGCCGCCGCCGCCGCCCTCGAACGCGAGAACTGGCTCAACCAGGGCGAGAAAAATTCCCACTCCGCCGGCCATTACGGTGTCTATGTCTTCAAGCCGCTCGCGCCGCTGGCCGTGTTCGACCGCGGACTCGAACCCTTCGTTGGCTCGACCGTGTTCCTCGAAGCGCACCGTCAGAACCAGGCCGCGTTCCTGCCCGCGCAGGACGCCACCGCGATGCGACGCTTTGGTGAGTTGACCGCCGCCACCGGACTGCAACTGCTTGCGCCGTTGCTCGTCGTCCTGCTCACCTTCGGCGCGCTGGCGGGCGAGCGCGAGCGGGGCACACTGCGGCAGGTATTGAGCCTCGGCGTCCGTCCGCGCGACCTCGTGCTCGGCAAAGCCATCGGTCTCGGCGTCGCGCTCGCGGTGTTACTGGTGCCCGTCGCGTTGTTCGGCGCCGTGGCGCTGGCGAACCTGCCGGAGGGCGACGCGGGCGGCAGTTGGCTTCGCTTCGCGTGGCTGGGCGGGGCCTACGCGCTTTATCTCGCGGCCATTCTCGCCGTGTGCCTCGCGGTATCGGCGGTCGCGTCCACCGCGCGGACTGCGCTGGCCACGCTGCTGGTGTGCTGGGCGGCCAACGCCGTGCTCGCCCCGCGCCTCGCGTCGGACTTCGCGCAACGTGTTCTGCCCACGCCCAAGCTCGCCGAGTTTGAAACCGCGATGCACAAGGCCGTGCAAGAGGGACTGGACGGCCACAGTCCGCGTCAGCAACAGCTTCAGGAATTCGCTCAACAGACCCTGAAGAAACACGGCAAGACGCGGATCGAGGAACTGCCGTTCAACTTCAACGGCCTCGTCATGCTGGAAAGCGAACGCCTCGCGGGCGAAGTCTTCGATCATCACTTCGCCAAACTCTGGGACCGCCTCGAAGCGCAGGACCGCATCGTGACTTGGACCGGCCTCGTCGCGCCTCTGCTCGGATTGCGCGCCGCCTCGATGGCGCTGGCCGGGACGGACTTCACGCAGCACCGGCATTTCTCCGTCGCCGCTGAACAACATCGCCGCGACTTTGTGCGGGTGCTCAACGAAGAGATGATGAACAACACCGCAGGCGGCCACCACGGCGGCGTGGCCGGGCGCTCTCTCTGGGAAAAGCTGCCCGCCTTCCGCTACGACCCGCCGCCGCCCGCACACGCGCTGCGCGCCGCCGCGCCGGGACTGATGGTGCTCTTCCTCTGGGCCGCCGGAGCCTGGACCGCGCTGCTGCTCGTCGCGCCGCGATTGAAACCGAATTGACGCATGACCTCGCACCTCTTCCGCCTCGAACTCCGGCTGCTCGCGCGCGAACGCGCTGCGTGGGTTCTGCTTGGCCTCTTCGCGCTCGCGCTCGCCTACGGCATCTCGAATGGCTCGCGCCTCGCCCAGCGGCAAAGCGAAGTCGCCACCGCGATCGCCCAAGACTCCGAGCAGTTCCAGACGCAGCTCCGCAACCATCTCGCCCAACAATCGGTGGATCCGAAAGCCATCGCCGGTCGCGGAACGGCCGCCGTGCTGCCGCCCGCGCCGCTGCCGTTGCTGGCCGCAGGCCAGTCCGATCTGTCTCCCGGCCACGAAACTGTTGTCCTCTGGAAACTCGCCGCGCCCGCCGACACCCGCTCCGAGTTGGAGAACCCGTCGCATCTGCTGGCCGGGCGCTTCGACCTCGCGTTCGTTCTCGTGTGGCTTTACCCGCTGTTTCTCCTCGCGCTGGTTTATGACCTCATGGCCGGTGACCGCGAAGCCGGCACGCTACGGCTGGCCCTGGCCCAAGGCATCGCGCCTTGGCGGTGGATGGCCCGCCGCGCCCTGGCCCGCGCCTTGCCGATGCTGACGCTCGCCGCGTTCGCCACCCTGGCGGCGGGTTTCTTCGGCGGCTCTGACGGCACCGGCACGCGCCTCGCGCTCGCGCTCGCGGTGGTGCTCGCCTACGGATTGTTCTGGGTGTCGCTGGCCCTGGCGGTCAACGCCGTCGCGCGCAGCGCCGCCAGTGCGGCCACGGCTCTCGGTGCCGCGTGGGTCTTGCTCGTGCTCGTGGCACCGACGTTGTTGAACGTGACCGTCGAGACGCTTTACCCCACGCCGTCGCGGCCCGAACTTGTGGCCGCCGGGCGCAAAGCCTCGGGCGAAGCAGAGAAGCGCGGCGGTGAATTGCTCAACACGTTCTACCGCGACCACCCGGAATTGGCTCCGCCCGGCCAGCAGGCCGATTTCGCCGCGCAACATCTCACCGTGCAAAGCGAAGTGGGCCGCGCCATCGAGCCGGTGCGGCAGAAGTTCGACGCGCAACTCGCCCGCCAGCAAACCGCGGTCGGCCGCTGGCGTTTCCTCTCGCCCGCCATCGCCGCGCACGAAGCGTTGACCGACTTGGCCGGCACCGGCTACTGGCGACACCGCGCCTTCCGTGAACAGGTGGGCGGGCTGCGGCAGGCCGTGTCCGACTTTTTCACGCCGCGCATTCACAAGCGTGAATCCATCACGATGGCCGACTTCGACAAGCTGCCGCGCTTTGAATTCCGCGAGGAACCCGCCGGCGTCTGGATGGGCCGCGTGGTGACCAGCCTGACCGGGATGCTCGCTTTGGCCGGCGCACTGGGCGCATGGGCCTGGCGGAATTTGCGCCCCGCGCGCCTCGGCCTGTTGAGCACATGAAGGGGATTTTCCAATCAATGGTTCTCTCGGCCGTGCCCGGCGCTGGATGGCGCGGGATTTTCAGCCATCAATTGACCGTCATGAAAACTGAACTCATCCCACCTCAATGTGTCTCCGCGTGCCGGTCTCTGGTTCCGCCGGCGCTCCGCGCGCTCGCCCTGTCCGCGTGTTTGGCCGGTCTCGTTGGCTGCGCTACGCAGCCCGGCCCGGCCCGAGTCTCGAAGCCCGCCTTGCGCGACGCGCTGCTGCTTCACGCCTCGTTTGACGGCCGGGCGGACGCCGACTTCGCCGCCGGCGACGCGACGCTTTACACCGCGCCGACGGGCAATCGCCAACAAGCCCGGCCCGGTTTGCCCGACGGTGACCTGGTCGTGCTCGCGCGCGGCGAGGGCCGCCACGGCGACGCGCTGCGTTTCACGAAGAAGATGAAACCGGTGGTGTTCTTTCGCGGCGAGAAAAACCTCGGCCACACCACCAACGGCTGGAGCGGCGCGGTTTCCCTCTGGCTCAAGCTCGACCCGGACCGGGACCTTGAACCTGGTTATTGCGACCCGTTGCAATTCGTCGCGCAAGGTTGGGACGAGGGCAACATGTTCATCGAGTTCAGCAAGGACCACACGCCGCGCCATTTCCGTTACGCCATCCTGCCGGTGAAGAAGCTGTGGAACGCGCAGAATCGCGGCTGGGAGGAAATCCCGGAGACGGAGCGCCCGATGGTGCCGGTGCATCGCCCGCCGTTTTCCCGCGAGCGCTGGACGCACGTCGTCTTCTGCTTCGGCAACCTCAACACCGGCGCGAAGGACGGCTGGGGCAAACTGTATCTCAACGGCGAACGGCAGGGCGAATTCACCGGCTGGCTGGGCACGTTCAACTGGGACGTGACGCAAAGCGCCGTCACCCTCGGCTTGAACTACGTCGGGCTGCTTGATGACCTGGCCATCTTCAACCGCCCGCTGACCGATGGTGAAGTGAAGGCAATTCATCAGTCCCCAGCCGGAATGCTGGAGGTGGTGAAATGATCCGGATACTTCGGAGATTGAGAACGCCGATCGCAGTTAGCGCAGACTTCCAGTCGGCTGTGTCGCGGATTTCCAATCCGCAAGGCTTGCGAACTTCCGACGACGCCAGCTTGTCCACCGTCTGCCGACTGGAAGCCGGCGATACAGCAGATTGGAAACCTGCGCTACGGGCGCTGCATCGCTCCCGCGCGTGAAACAGCCGAGCTGAACACGCATCCGATTTCATGACCCCGCAACTCTGGATGTGGATTGGCTTCGGCGCGTTCGTGCTGGCGATGCTCGCGTTGGACTTGGGCGTGTTCCACCGCCAGTCGCACACCGTCGGCATGAAAGAGGCGCTGACGTGGAGCGGCGTGTGGATTGCGCTGGCCTTGCTGTTCAACGCGGGCGTCTGGCACTGGCGCGGCGGCGACAAGGGACTGGAGTTCCTCACGGGTTACCTGGTGGAAATGTCCTTGAGCGTGGACAACCTGTTCGTCTTCCTGCTCATTTTCGCCTACTTCAAAGTGCCGGCGCAGTATCAGCACAAAGTTCTTTTCTGGGGCATCCTCGGCGCGCTGCTCATGCGGGCGGTGTTCATCGGCGCCGGCATTGCGCTGATTCAAAAGTTCCACTGGATCATCTACGTCTTCGGCGCGGTGCTGGTGGTGAGCGGCCTCAAGATGGCGTTCCAGCAGGACAACGAAGTGCATCCTGAAAAAAATCCCGTGCTCAGACTCTTCCGCCGCCTCATGCCCGTGACGACGGAGTATCACGCCGGCAGGTTCTTTGTGAAGCCGGACAAGCGCTGGCTGGCCACGCCGCTGTTCATCGTGCTGTTGATGCTGGAGACGACCGACCTGGTGTTCGCCGTGGATTCCGTGCCCGCCGTGCTGGCCATCACCACCGATCCGTTCATCGTCTATACCTCGAACGTGTTCGCCATCCTGGGGCTGCGCTCGATGTTCTTCGCGCTGGCGGGCGTGATGAAAATGTTCGTCTATCTGCACTACGGGCTGGCGGCGGTGCTCGTATTCGTGGGCGGTAAAATGCTGCTGGCCGGCTTCTACAAGATTCCGACGCTGGCTTCGCTGCTGGTCATCGTGGGTCTGTTGGGCGTGGCGGTGGCGGCCTCGCTGCTCCATGCTGCGCGCCAACCCACGCCGGCAGACGCGCCGGTGCCAAAGCCGTCGTGACGACGTCATTGGACCGATGCTTGACCACTTAACCTCGACTAACCGGGATATTTCACACCGCGCGCGAAACGCCGACAGACTGTAGCCGCTGACGTGAGGAGGCGGATGCCCGGCGACACGCGTTCGACCCGCCTCCTTATGTCGGCGGCTACAACGTTTGTGAAATCTCCGGGTCTAACGGCGTCCGGAAACTCGATGTGAAGCCGCAGTATGACAAATACGTGTTGCCGAACGGCCGCACGATTTATCTGCTCGCCGAAGGCCGCCTCGTGAACCTCGGTTGCGCCACCGGCCATCCGAGTTTCGTGATGAGTAACAGCTTCACCAACCAATGCCTCGCGCAACTGGACCTCTGGGCCAACCGCACGACGAACAAAGTCGGCGTCTATCGTCTGCCCAAGAAACTGGACGAAGAAGTCGCCCGCATGCACCTCGACCGCATCGGCGTGAAGCTGACCAAACTCACGAAGAAACAAGCTGATTACCTCGGCGTGCCGCCCGAAGGCCCATACAAGCCGGAACACTATCGGTATTGAAAAAGTATGCCGCGCTCTCACGAGCGCAGCTACGAAAACGCGAAAGGCGAACGGGAAACCGTCCGCCTTCCATGTTTTGAAAGTGAACGCACTATACCAATGGAGGGACTCCGACTGCGGTCATGCCCGCTTTGATGAGTTTGTCGCCGAACGCCTTTCCCACCGATTTCCATTTCTCCTGTCGCTGCAGAAAATCATCCTGAGTGGCCTTGAGGGAGTTTTTAAGAACCACGATTTTTTCCGTCCTTTCAGCGGTGTCAGTGGCAGTCACGATGCCATCCAAGGCAACGTTCAGTGTGTCGAATTTAATCTGCATTTCGGACAGAAGTTTCTCGGTTTCTTCAATTGATTTTTTCAGACCCTCCAAATCCCTGCTGGCGTCGGCGGCTGCGGTTTCGTAGAGCTTGTTCACGCTGGACTCGATCCATGGTTGCATCGCTTGGCTGACCTCGTCGAGGACTTGCTTGCCCTCGGGGCTTAGACCTTGGCCGTAGAAAGTGATGGGTTCAAATTGTGGTTTCATAGTCGGAATGAATCAGGGTTTGTTGGTGGAAGCCTTGGGCTTAAGGAACTGTTCAAGTTTCGAGGCGATAGATTCGTTCAGTTTGGTTTCCAATTCGCCTTTGTTTTTGGTGACGAGGCCTTCGATTTTGTCGGGCAGGCTGGCAAGGCTGGAGTCCACCGTATCAAGCAGGGGAGTGGCTAGTTCGCTCGCCCACGGAATCTCCTTGGAAATCTTTTCTTTGAGGAGGGGAATCTTCTCCTTGAAGGATGTGAAGAATCCGGTGAAGAACGCCTTCCAAGGCATGAACCAGTCACCGTCGTTTTGCAGATAGCGGTCAATCTCTTTGGCGGTATCGCGCATTGCTTCGTTAAACTCGCGCGTGGAATCAAGCTTGGCTTTCAAGGCAGCCAAGGTGTTGGTCAGAAGCGGGGCTTTCTCTTGGTTGAGGGCCACTTGGGCGTCCTGAATGATCTGGCCCGGCGATTCCGAACGCTCGTTCCCGCTTCCGATGATGGATTCGGTGGCCAGAGTTAACTCCGCTTCGAATGTTGCGCGCTTGGGCTCGATTTGGAGAATGAGCGCATGGTGGGATTCCAAGCGTAGTCGTTCAGCGTCAGCTTCAAACCTTGCCAGTTGAAACATACTGCGGGCATAACGCTCCTGGAGGGTGGCATTGGAACGATCTTGAAGTGCCGCAGTTTCCGCCGCCTTGAATTCGGCCTCTGCGATTTGATGGAACCGGTTGATGGGAGGACCGGCGATTTTCTCCCAGCGCTCATCGAAATCTTTGGTGATCAGGCCAAAGGCCATTTTGTCGAATCGGGAGAGGGCCGACTTCTTCAGGCGCAGCGCCTGCTCACGATGGTTTTGAGTTGCAAGCCTAGATACAGCGTCGGTGAGCGCCTGCTGGCCTCGGAGAACCTCTTCGGCTTTCAGCACGAACTCCCGGCTCTGTTCCAGGTCGCGCTCGGCGGCCTTGCCTGCGGTTGCTTGAGTTTCAATGAAGTCTTTGGAGAGTTTCTTCAGCGGCTCGGGCGTTCGGCATCCAGCGATTGCAAGTACTGCCAAAAGGCAGAGGGCGTTGAGGAGTCTGTTTTTCATGCGGCTTGAAGGTGAGGAGGCTTTAGAGACGGTTTTCATAGCGGGCGATGATTTCACGGGCGATCCGCTGCGCCTCCGTCCCGGCGTGCGTACCCAACGCGGCAAACGATTTCAGCGGAGGCAAGGCGGCCTGAATCTGCTGCTCGGCCTGTCGTTGGGCGGCGTTACGTTCTTCGGACGTCATGTCGAGGGATCTTTGAACCTTACCCAGAAGCTGCTCGCTCGCGCGGTCCACGACTCCGGCGGTCTTGCGCACATTGAATCCAAAGAAAAAGGCGATGATTGGCATGACCCAAACGCGCACCGATTCGCCAACGACATTGGCCAGACCGACGGTAATGGCCAGGCAGAGTCCCAAGGCAATGCCGGGACCGTAGATGAGTTTGGTCAGGCCAACCCAGCGTTCCACCGGGAAGAAGGTGCGCGGGCCGGGCTTGCGCAGATGCTCGCTGGCATTGAAAAGCAGGTTTGTGACGATGCCGAAAAATGACCAAAAAAGGATTTCGTAGAGCATTCCAATAGGAGTGGCCCAGAAGATTTGATATTTGCCAGGTTGTCGCAAAGCCAAGACGGTTTGGATCTGTTCAGCGCGCAGGCTGTCAAGCTGGCGGAAGTTGCTGGCGAGATCAGTGAGCAGCCCCGCGTTGCCCACAGCGGCAAGCTCTGGGCCACGAGCGGCAACCAGTATGGCAAAACGGAACGAAGCGGAAGAATCGGGAGCGAACTGCTGGCGGAAATACGTCTTAAGCTCGGCTTGGAGTCGGAGGATGTCAGTGGTGACCTGGCCGTCCCGTGTGGGATCCGGTAGTTTGTCGGGCCGACGAATGCCGTCGCGCAAGCGGGCAATCGTCCGGT
This sequence comes from Pedosphaera sp., assembly GCA_009695195.1. Taxonomy (GTDB): domain Bacteria; phylum Verrucomicrobiota; class Verrucomicrobiia; order Limisphaerales; family JADLHS01; genus CAIKLQ01. The sequence continues at coordinate 18,897 of SIBJ01000036.1, read as the reverse complement.
CGAGGTTTGTGAGCGACTCCTAGGCGAGCGCCGGAGATTTTTTTGGCAGGTTGTCCAACCGCGCACGAAGCTTGACCAGTTCGTCCGCGAGATTCTTGAGACCGTCCGCCAAGTCGGGTTGAGTGACGCTCTCCCAAGCCCGCCAATTATCATTTGCTCCGCTGAATTGCCTGAGCGTTTTGTCCAGGGATTCGAGGTGTTGTCCGATCTTCTCGAGCGCCTGGGTGGTGGCGCTCGCGGGTGGCGCCGGTTCGGGTATATGTTCGCAGAGGAGCCAGCGTCGAATTCGGTCGGAAAGGCAGTTCGTGTTGCTCGCAACTGGAGAAGGCAGACGGATGGTGGCGCCTCTTTCAAATGCTTCCACCACCTCGTTGATTGCTGACGCGAATTCCGGGCCGGCCCGGGTGGTTAACTGCGCGATGTCAGTTCGGACTTTTGCTCGAAGGTCTTCAATCCGCTCGTTGCGAACTTTCATTGCTTCAAGCAGCGGCTTGGCCTGTTCGAGACCCACAAACCACTCAATGTCAGTCGCGCTCTTGATCGTTGCCTGCCCCGCGTGATTGAGGTCAACAAATTGCAAGGCTGCATATGTTGATTGATCCGTTCGGAAGACCCAATGGGCCGCAACATAGATGCCGACTGCCGAGAGGTAGCACACAGTCAACCAGATGATGTAGTCTTTGCCTGCCCCTTGATAATCATAGCGGTTGCTTTGGAAGAAACGGGGTAGCCGCAGATGTCGAGAACGAACCTTGGGTTGCGGTGGCAAATCCGGTGATGTCGGGTTGGTCGGCATAAGATTCGGCTAAGCGCGATTCCGGTTCATCAGGTTATTTCAGGATGATAAGTTGACCGGTCCAAATGTGCGAGGCGAATAATATGTGGCGGCGCTCCACCCGCCTCACCATTCAGTCCGACGAATGAAGAAAACGTGAAGCGCAAATGAATTGCATCGGGCATGTTTGTGAGATTTCTTTGAAAGGGTTTGTAGGGGATTGGCTTCGGAGTGTCAAGCGGCCATCGGCCACGCGGTGCTGGCACCGGCCATCCGAGCTTCGTGATGAGCAACAGCTTCACCAACCAATGCCTCGCGCAACTGGACCTCTGGGCCAACCGCGCCACGAACAAAGTCGGCGTCTATCGTCTGCCCAAGAAACTGGACGAAGAAGTCGCCCGCTTGCACCTAGACCGCATCGGCGTGAAGCTGACCAAGCTCACGAAGAAACAAGCTGACTACCTCGGCGTGCCGCCCGAAGGCCAGTACAAGCCGGAGCACTGTCGGTATTGAGCAGACGTAGCGGCGGGTCGGCAGACCGCCGCAAAAAAAGTTTACTGCGCTCTTCCGAGACGCAGCTACGAAACGCGAAAGGCGAATCTCGATAAATCTGAATTCGCCTTTTTGTCTCGCCAGATCCGTTTCACAGTTCCCGCAAAGCTGCTGCAATCGGCATCCGCGCCGCGCGGATCGCGGGGAACAATCCGCCGATCAAGCCAATCGTCACGGCCCAGAGGATTGCGCTGACCAACAGCTCCGGCGTGACCGCAAACGCAAAGGCGATCTGGCTGAACGTCTGCCAGTTGATCGTCGCCGCCTTGTAGCCGTCGAACGCGAGGTAGGCGGCGAGCGCGCCCACCGTCCCCCCGACCAGCGCCAGCGCCAGTGATTCCAGCATCACTGAGATCACCACCGGCCCGGCGCCGAAGCCCAGCGCCCGCAGCGTGGCGATCTCGCGCGTGCGCGCGGCGATGCCGCTATACATCGTGTTCAACGCGCCGAACAACGCGCCCAGCGCCATCATCGCCGCGATGAACACACCGAAATTTTCGATGAACGTCGTCAGCATCGAAGATTGCTCGGCGAGAAAATCGCCCTGTCGCTCGACTTTCACTTTGAGCCGCGGGTTGCTGGTGAGCGCGCGTTTGAATTCGTCGAAAGCTCGCGCCGAAGTGAGCCGCGCATAGACCGATTGAAAGGAGTCGCCGCGGCCATACGCGCCTTGGAGCACGACCGCATCCGTCCACAACTCTGATTCCGCCGAGCCGCCGCCGCCCGCGAACTGGCCCACCACCTGCCACACGTTCTGGCCGAGCCGGATCGTTTCACCCACATCCACGCCCGCAAAGGCCCGCGCCGCGCCGGTGCCGACGATCACCTCATTTTTGCCCGGCTCGAACCGGCGGCCTTTGACGATCTTGATGTCTCCGCGCACGGCGAGGCCGGCTTTCTCCACGCCACGAAACGGGACGTTGGCATCCGTGCCGGTTGCGCGTTTCGGAAGGTTGATGATGACGAACAATTCCGCGGACAGGAGCGGGCCGTCGGCGTTGCGCGCCACGCCCGGCGTATCGGCAACGAGCCGGGTTTCCTCGCGCGACAAGCCGCTGGTCATTTCGGTATCCGCGCCGCTGCGCAACACGATCGCCACGTCGCGCGCCCCCTTCACCGACATGGCGGCGCGAAATCCAGCGGCGATGGAAAGCACGCCCACGAAGACCGCGACCACGCCCGCGATGCCGACCGCCGCGGCGGTGACGGCGCCTTTGCGTTCGGGAATCGTCCGCAGGTTGAACAGGGTGACGCAGAAAACCTGGTTGAGCCAGTTGAGCATAGGTCAGAAATTCAGGCCGCTTGCCTCCTCAATGCGTCCGCGATCCGCAGTCGCATGGCCGTCAGCGCCGGCAAAATGCCCGCGACGATGCCAAGCGCGAACACCAGCGCCACGCCGATCACCAACGCCTTCGTCGGGAAATAAAACACGGGAAGCATCGAGGGCACCGGACTGCCGCCCGCCGCGATCAGCCAGGCCAGACCCAGTCCCGCCAGGCCGCCCAGGCTCGCGAGCAAACAAGACTCCGCCAGCACCATCGCCAGGGCGCGTTCGTTCGTGAACCCAATCGCCTTGAGCACGCCGAACTCTTCCGTCCGCTCGCGCACTGATTGCGCCATCGTATTGCCGGCCACCAACAGGATCGTGAAGAACACCGCGCTGAGAATCGCGACCAAGATGGTGCCGATGTCGCCGATCTGTTGCGCGAAGCCTTGCATGAACGCGCCTTCGGTTTCGGCTTTCGTTTCAGAAGGCGAGTTGGCGAATTCGGCGTCAATCGCCTTGGCCACCTCCGGCGCATGGTCCGGGTCCTTGACGCGGACGGCGTACCACCCGACCAAGCCCTCGCCGTAAGCACGGCCTTCGTCGAAGTAATCGTAACGGAAATAGAATCCCGACGTGTCCACGTTTTTCTTCCCGGCGTCGAGGATGCCGACGATCTCAAACTCCCACGGTTGGTCGCCTTTGCGCGGCCAGATCGGCGATCTCAGTTGAACCCGGTCGCCGATTTTCCATTTGAACTCCTTGCGCTCGGAGAGCGACCGACCGATGACGGCGCCGATCCGGGTTTTCAGCCACGCCTGCTTCTGCGCTTCCGGCAGCGAGTATTCCGGAAACATCGCCAGAAAGTGTTCCGGCTCGACCGGGAACGAGCCGAAAAAATTCTTCGGCTCGTTTTTGTAGATGCCGTTGAACCAGGTGAAATGCGATGCGGCGGCCACGCCGGGGATTTGTTCCATGCGCGCCTTGTACGCCACCGGCAACGTCATGATGAGGGAAACCTTGTGCCGTACCACGAGCCGGTCGGCGCCGGCCATGGAAACGCCGGCCGTGAAGGCCTCCTTCACCGTGCAGAGCAATCCGTAAAGCAAGAACGCGACAAAGACCGAGGCCAGTGTCAGCAGCGTGCGCAGCTTGCGGCGCTTGAGGTTGCACCAGATGAGGTGGAAGAATTTCATAGCGCGCTCCGCAAAAGTTGTAGCCGCCGACGTGAGGAGGCGGATTCGCGGGATTCAAGAATGGTCCGCCTCGTCACCTCGGCGGCTACGACGGGTGTTTTCATTTCACCGGTTCGTCGCTGAGTTGACCCTTGTTGAGATACACCGTCCGCCCGGCGCGGGCCGACGCGTGCGGATCGTGCGTGACCATGATGATCGTCTTGCCGTGCTGACGATTCAGCGCCTGCAACAGATCGAGAATCTCGTCGCCGGCCTTGCGATCCAAATCGCCGGTCGGCTCATCGCACAGCAGCAGCGTCGGGTCGGTGACAATCGCGCGGGCGATGCCCACGCGCTGCTGCTCGCCGCCGGAAAGCTGGCGCGGATGATGTTTGGTGCGATGCGACAGGCCGACGACTCCGAGGGCGGTCGCCACGTGCTGCTTGCGCTCGGCCTTGGAGAGGTGCGTCAGCAGGAGCGGCAACTCGACGTTGCGCTCCGCCGTCAGCACGGGCAGCAGGTTGTAAAGCTGGAAGACGAAGCCGATGTGCCGCGCTCGCCAAGCCGCAAGCTGGCGATCGGACAGTTCGTTCACGTGCTCGCCGGCGATGCTGACCGAGCCGCGCGTGGGCCGGTCCAGCCCGCCGATCAAATTCAGCAGCGTGCTCTTGCCCGAGCCGGACGGCCCCATCAAGGCCAGGAATTCTCCCTGCGGCACTTTCAAATGCAGGTCCGACAAAACGTGGATGTCTTCGGAGCCGCGATGGAAAACTTTCTCTACGCCGTCCACGTCCACCAACACGCCATTCTTCTGGGGTTGTTCGTTCATGGCTTCAATTCTTTCACCGTCGCGCCGTCGGCCAATTCCGGCGGCGCATCCACCACCACCCGCTCGCCGGCGGTCACACCGGCGCGGAGCGTGGTTTCCTCCGGGCCGCTGTCGCCGATTGTGACGGTGCGGCGTTCGGCTTTGCCGTTTTGCACCACCCACACCACGTCGCGCCCGTTCTGTTGTCGGAGCGCGGCTTTCGGCACAATCAACGCCGCGCGGGCCGCCGTCGCCGGTGCCGCGCCGCTCGCTTCACGAAACGCCACCTTCGCGCTCATCTCCGGCAGGATGCGCGGATCGAGTTTGTCGAAACCGACGCGGACTTTCACGGTGGATTTTTGCCGATCTGCCGTCGGGATGATTGCGATCACCTTGCAGGGGATTTTCCAATCGGGATACGCGTCGAGCGTCGCGAGCACCGGCTGGCCAGCCTCGACGCGATTGATGTAGCTCTCGCTCACGTCAATTTCAATTTCGAGCGAGTCCATGTCCACGATGGTGCAAATCCCGGTGCGCGTGAATCCGCCGGCGGACATCGGCGAAATCATCTCACCCGGCTGGGCGTTCTTCACCGTGACGATACCAGCGAACGGCGCGCGGATCACGTTGTCCTCGAGTTGCTGCTGCCAGGCCGCGACCTGCCGCTCGGCCACGGTCACTTCCGTCTTCTGCTGCGCCAACCGCGCGCCGAGCGCCTTGGCCTCGGCTTCGGCGCGGTCGAGATCGGCCTTCGAGGCGATGTTGTTCTTCGTGAGTTCGACGAACCGTTTCAACTCCAGTTCCGCCTGGTGCAAGCGGGCGCGCGTTTCCTCCAGCGCACTCTTGGCCGCGTCCTGTTGTGCTTCGGCCAGGCGCAAGCTCGCCTTGACGTTGGTGTCGTCGAGCCGCGCGAGCACCTGTCCCTCTTTGACCCGCATCCCTTCCTCCACCAACACCTCGATGACTTTGCCGGTGACCTTGGAAGAAACCGTCGCCGCCCGGCGCGCCGTGACATAGCCCGACGCATTCAACACCGTCCGCTCGCCCCCGCCGCTGGCGATTTCACGGGCGACCGCCGTCCGCACCTCGATGGCTTTGGGCCGCAGGAACCACCAAACCAGCACGGCCAATAAAACCAGAACCACCGCCGCGAAAGCGGCCGGCACGAAGCGTGAATTCGATCGTGGTTTGTCGGGTCGCTGGATGCGCAAGTCATCGAGCGTGGGTTTTTGCTGGTCCATAAATCTGCCAGCGCATGAAACTGGTTTCCCCGGCCATGGTCAATTGCGTTATGTTCAACCTTGACGCCGCCAGCCAACGGGCCTATCACCGCACCATGGCCCGCAGTCTCACCAACTACGAAGGACAAACGTATGAACTCCCCTCACCCTCGTCGTGAATTCCTCGCCGATGTCGGTCGCGGGATGCTGGTCGCCAGCGTCGGTTGCGGCCTGGCGACCGAACTCGGACTCGCCCCCGCCTTCGCCGCCGATGCGAGCGACACGCTGGACTTCGGCCCGCTCGAATCGCTCGTCCGCCTCATGCAAGAGACGCCGGCGAACAAACTTTTGCCCGCGCTCGCGGACAAACTCACGTCCGGCACGAAACTGGATCGCCTCGTCGCGGCCGCCGCGCTCGCCAACGCCCGCACTTTCGGCGGCGAGGATTACGTGGGCTTCCACACGATGATGGCGCTCGCGCCGGCACTTCACATGGCGCGCGAACTGCCCGAAGCGCTCCAGCCGCTGCCCGTTTTCAAAGTCCTTTACCGAAACACCAATCGCATCCAGGAACGGGGCGGACGCAAAGAGGAAGTTCTGCACGCCGTCAAGCCCGGCAAGCTTCCGGCAGGTTCTGACGGCGGGGAATTGTTGCGCGAAGCGGTGCATCGCAAAGATGTCGGCGCAGCCGAGCAAACGCTCGTGAGCCTTGCGCAGTTCAGTCCCGAAGATGCACTCAACCAGCTTTTGCACAGCGTGCAGGAGCACACCGAAGTTCATCGGGTCGTGCTGCCGTATCGCGCGTGGGATTTGCTCGACCTCATCGGCAAGGAGCAGGCGCACACGCTCCTCCGCCAATCAGTTCGCTACTGCGTCAAAGCCGAGTCATGGCAGCGCACGGCCACTTGGGATGAGCCGCGCACCTTGCTGCCGAAGCTGCTCGAACAACACAAACTCCTCGACCGCGTCCCCGGCACGCGCGCCGCGGACGACAAGTGGGTTGATGAACTGAGCCAAAACATTTTCAAAGCCACGCCCGAAAAAGCCGCCGAAGCCGCCGCCGCCGCGCTGGCTGATGGGTTTGCGCCCGCCGCGATCGGTGAAGCCATTTCCCTCGCGGCCAATCAACTTATTCTCCGCGACATGGGCCGGACGCCGCGGGACGAAGTGGCCGGCAAACCGCCCGGCAGCGTCCACGGCGACAGCATCGGTGTTCACGCCAGCGATTCCGCGTGCGCCTGGCGCAACCTCGCGCGGGTGAGCAACGCCCGAAACACTTTCGCCTGCCTCATTCTCGGCGCGTATCAGGTCGCGCTCGACCGTACCGCGCGCGGCGGCGATTTCTTGAAATGGGAACCGCTCCCGCTGCAACGCCACGTTGGCCTGGTCAAGTCCACCGACGCCGACGCCCTGTTGCGCGAAGCCGATGAAGCCATCCGCCAAAACCTCCAGGGCCACGTCGCGGGCATCGTGGGTCGTTACGGTGAACTCGGCCACGCGCCGCGGCCCGTGTTCGACCTCCTGCTGCGCTACGCCGTGAGCGAAGACGGCGCGCTCCACGCCGAGAAATTTTATCGCACCGTGACCGAAGAATTCGCCGCCACGCGTCCCGCCTTCCGCTGGCGTCAACTGGTCGCCATCGCCCGCGTCACCGCCAGCGAATACGGCCGCCCCGCGCCCGGCATGGCCGAGGCCCGGGAGATGTTGAAGGTCTGATTCTCGACGCGGCGGCGAGCGGGATCGGCGGTCGGCTTCTGCCGCGCGCTGGCTTTTTCAATTTGCCGTCGCGCGCTCCTTCGGTAAGCTCGCGCGCAATCCTAAACACACCGCATGTTCGCGCCCGTTGACGCTGTCAATCTTTGGCCGTTTGCAATTCTCGGCATTTGTGTCGCGGGCATCATCGTGCTCATCACCAAACTGCGCGTTCATGCGTTTCTGGCGCTGATCGGCGTGGCGATTCTGGCCGGACTGCTTGCGCCGCGCGGCAGTCTGCCGGGCGAGCCGGCGAAAAGTCACTGGGTTCAAGCCGTGGAAGTGACGGCATCCGAACTCGGCGTGGTGTGCGGAAAAATCGGCATCGTCATCGCGCTCGCCTCGATCATCGGCGTGTGCGTGATGGAGAGCGGCGCGGCGGACAAGGTGGTGCGCCGCTGCATCGCGGTATTTGGCGAACGCCGCGCGGGGCTGGCGCTGGTGACGGGTGGTTTTCTGCTCGGGCTGCCGATCTTCTTCGACACGTTTTTCATGTTGCTCATTCCGCTGGCACGCGCGTTGCGCCTGCGCACGGGCAAGGATTACACGCTCTTCGTGCTGGCGATCTGTTGCGCCGGCGCGGTGACGCATTCCATCGTGGCACCGCATCCGGGGCCGCTCGCGATGGCCGAGACGTTGAAGGTGGACCTCGGCTGGTCGGTCATCGTCGGCACGCTGGCGTGTGTGCTGCCGGTGGCGATCGGCTGGCAGGTCGCCAAACGATTGAACCGCCGTTGCGATGTGCCGCTGCGCGAGACGCCGGGCCTGCCGCTGGCCGAACTTCAAAGCATCACCAGCAAACCCGAAAGCGAACTGCCATCGTTCACGGCTTCACTGTTGCCGGTGCTGCTGCCGATTATTCTGATCTCAACCGCTTCCTTTCTGGCGGCGTTTGGCGGGGCCAAATTGTTGGGGCCGGCGTGGCCGGCGATTGAATTCATCGGCAATCGAAACCTGGCGCTGCTGATCGGCGCGTTGCTGGCCATGGTGCTCGTCACGCGGCAGCGGCGTTTGAATCTTGAAGGCCTGGCGGCGCTGCTCGGTCCGGCGTTGGAAACCGCCGGGGTCATCATCCTCATCACATGTGCGGGCGGCGCGTTCGGCGGCATGTTGCGCTACGCCGGTGTGGGCGAGGCGATCCGGCAGGCGGCCAGCGGTCACGATGTCAATTTGATCCTGCTGGCCTGGACGGTGGCCGTGGTGCTGAAGTTCGCGCAGGGTTCGGGCACGGTGTCGGTGTTGACCACGGCGGCGATGATGGTGGGCATCACGCAGGGCGCGGAGCTGCCGTATCATCCGATGTATTTGTTTCTCGCGATCGGATTTGGCGCGTTGGGAATTTCGTGGATGAACGACAGCGGCTTCTGGGTGATCAGCCGGCTCAGCGGTTTCACCGAGCGCGAAACGCTGCGGACTTGGACGGTGCTGGCCTTCGCGATGTCGTTCGCGGGACTGCTTGAAACGCTGCTGCTGGCGAGGGTGCTGCCGTTTAAGTGAAGTTCCGACTCGTAGCCGCCGAAGTGAGGAGGCGGAATTCTGGAAACCTTCCCATGTTAAATCCGCCTCCTCACGTCGGCGGCTACAAATCTTAGCGGGGACGCACGAGCATTTCCTCGACGATGACGTTTGGCGGGAGGTTGATGCAAAACAACGCGCAGTCCGCCACGTCTTCAGCGCGCATCATTTTTGCGCGCGCGGCGGCGTCGGGCGGTTGCGGGCGTTTGTTCAGCAGCGGTGTGTCAATATCGCCCGGGAAAATGCCGCACGCGCGGATGCCGTTGGCGCGCTCCTCGGCGTTGATGCTTTGATTCAAGCCGGCCAACCCGAATTTGCTCATCACGTAGCCCGGCCCGGATTTGGCGGATGCTTGTTTGCCCGCGTCAGAGATGATGTTGACGATGGTGCCGCTGTTGCGCGCGCGCATCTGAGGCAGGAACGCTTGCACGCAGTAGTAAGCGCCGTTGAGGTTGGTATTGATCATCGAGAGGTAATCTTCATGTGACAGAACATCGAGCAAGCGGCGCGTGACGTTCGTGCCGGCGGCGTTCACGAGAACTTCGACTTCACCGAACTCGGCAAGGATGCGTTTGGCTGTCGCGGCCACTGCGGCAGCATCGGCTACATCGCAAGCGTGATGCGTTATGCGTGGTGCGTGGGAGCCGGCGAGGCGGATGGTTTCGTGGAGGGCTTCAACCCGACGACCGATGATGGCCACGCGCCAGTCTTCAGTCGCGAGTTTCAACGCGATGGCCCGGCCCACGCCGCTGCCGGCACCGGTGATGACTGCCGTTTTGTTCATAAATATTTTTTCCTCTGCGACCTTTGCGCAAACCTTTGCGTCCTCTGCGTTAAAGCCGGCCCCCAATCACTCAGCACAACTCATTTTTAACGCAGAGGACGCAAAGGGTTTCGCAGAGGAACGCAGAGTCAAAGCTCTCTGACAACCCGTTTTATTCCATCGCGCAAATGTTCGACGTTGAAGTTAATGATGAGGCCAAGTTTGCACCCACTCAATTTCAGGTAGGTGATCATCTGCGCCGTAAAGACCGGGACCAAACCTTCCACCGCCTTTGGATCAACGACAACCTTGCCTTCCACAATTAAATCGAGGCGATAGCCGACATCCAGCTTCACGTCTTCGTAAATCAGAGGCATCGGTTTCTGCCGCTCGAAACGAAGTCCGGCCTTGCTCAATTCGTAGGCGAGACAGGCTTCGTAAGCCGATTCCAACAGCCCCGGGCCAAGTTTGGTATGCACCTTCATGGCGCACCCGATGATGATCTTTGAAATTTCGTTCTCGTGCATAACCTTCGCGACCTCTGCGAAAACCTTTGCGTCCTCTGCGTTTAATCCGTGCCGTTTCCCAATTCCACCCACCGCCGCGTGTCCGCCGACTTCACCGCCGCGTCCATCACGGCCAGCGCCCGCGCACCGTCGTGAAAACTTGGCGCGCACGGACGCTGGTTGCGAATCGCGTCCACGAACTCCCACGCCTGATCGTAGCGGAACGTCACAAGCGGATCGCCTTGGCTGACGTCACGCGGCGAGCCGGGCGATTTCCAAAACTCGCGCGGGATCTCGATGGTTTCCAGTCCCGGGCCGCCGACTTTGCCGGTCTGGAGTTTGTTCCACTCACCGGTGATGAAAACGAATGAGCGCTCGCTGCCGTTGATCTCCACGTAGTCCAGACTGCGCCAGCTTTCATTGCGACCGCTCGCGAGCTTGCTGCTTTCCAGCACGCCCGTCGCGCCGTTTTGAAATTCCGAGAGGATGGCGACCCAATCATCAAGCTCGTTCGGCTGGCCGCCGCGCACGGGATGCCACTGCTTCAAGTTCGCCACGAGCCGTTTCATCGGGCCGACGAGCAGATGCGCGAAGTCAATGCGATGGCTGAGCATGTCGCCGAGTTCGCCCGTGCCCGCGAGTTTTTTCACCTGCCGCCAGCCGACGCTGCGCGTGCCCCAGTCCTGCAACCGGCACGAGCGGAAGTGATACGGCTCGCCCAGATCACCGCGCTGCACGAGATGCGCCAGGTAACGCATCGCGGGCACGAACCGATAGGTGAAGGCCGTCATGTGCCGCACGCCGGCGCGCTCCGCAGCCTCGGCCATCGCCTGCGCTTCGGCATGATTCAACGCGAGCGGCTTCTCGCACAAAACGTGTTTGCCGTGCGCAATGGCGTCCAGCGCGATGGGCGCGTGAGTGAAGTTCGGCGTGGCGATGATGACGGCGTGGACGTCCTCGCGCTTCACAAGGTCCTCGTGTCGCGTGGAAATGACCGCGACACCGGTCTGCTGCCGCGCGCGTTCGAGCGTAGCGGCGTCCGAGTCGCAAAGCGCGGTGACCTTCACGTCCGGGCACAAGGCGAGTCCGGGCAGATGATTTTGCAGCGCGATGCCGCCGCAGCCAATGATGGCGACGTTGATGACATCCGGTGGTCGCATGGTGTGACGAGTATGGCGAGCCACCGTGGAGAGGCAAGCGCCCCGACTGGGCGGCGCGAAGCCCTTACCTACCGGAGCACCATCGGTCGGAAGCGAAATTGATTGAACAAGCCCCCGGTTTTCCCGTCAATATCCCCACGACGCCGCTTAGCGCGCGGGCCGCTGAATTGGACAGGGCTGTAACCTGTCACCTGCCGCCGGCGTCTGTCACACTCGCAGCCAAATGGCTGCGGCACCAAACCAAACAAAGATCGAACTATGAAGAAACTATTGATGGCCCTTTGCATCACCTGCGCGCTGGCGCTGGTGGCTCACGCCGAAGACGCGAAGAAGGCCGACGAAGGCAAGGGCAAGAAGAAAGCCGCCACTCCCGAACAACAGGCCGCCCGCAAGGCGCTGCTCGAGAAGTATGACGCCAACAAGGACGGCAAGTTCGACAAGGACGAACGCGCCAAGATCAGCGCCGAGGAACTCGAGAAAGCCGGCATGGCCAAGAAGGGCAAGAAGAAAGCGGACAAGTAATTTTTCTGCTACCCACAAACCCCGCGGCCGGCAACGGCTGCGGGTTTTCTTTTTCCGCGGATCAATTGACGAACGACGCTTCGTTCGCCTGCAGCAGCGCGTGGGCGTATTCCTGCCAGGCGGTCAACGGGGAGCGCTTGCGATTGTCGGCGGGCCGACCCTTCTCGAAGCGCTGCTGCTTGGCCGCCTGTTTGGGACCGAGCCGGCGCGGGTTGTTCGCGGCAGTTTGCACGGACGGTTCCACCGCGGTGAGTTTTTCAACCGGCAGCGACTGCGAAATGAATTCGAGTCCGAGCTGGATCTCCTCGGGCCGCGCGGGCCGCTGGTAAATCCGCTCGTAGAGAAACTGGACGCGCGCAGTGCCGTTCGCGCAGTCATCGAATGATTTCAGCGAGACGAGTTTTTTCGCCTGCTCGACGACGACCGGGCTGTTCATCAGGAACAACGCCTGTTGCGGCACGGTGGTCTCGTAACGTTTGCCGCTGGGCTGGTCGGGATTTGCGAAATCAAAATTGACCATCGTGTCCATCAAGTCCGAGCGGTCCACCACCCCGTAGATCGTGCGGCGGCGGGATTCGGGATTGCGTTCCAGGTCCACCGGCCGCCCGAACATCGTCTCGTCCAGCGAGCCGCCGATGGCGAGCAGTGAATCGCGCAACGCTTCGAATTCCAGCCGGCGGATGTTCGCGCGCCAGAGCAGCCGGTTGTTCGGGTCCACCTGCGCGTAGCGCGGGTTGTCGTCGGTGCTTTGCTGATAGACCGACGAGAGCATGATCAGCCGGTGCATTTTCTTGATGCTCCAGCCGTCGTCTTGGAAACGCGACGCGAGATAATCAATCAACTCGGGATGGCTCGGCGCTTCGGACATCGTGCCGAGGTCGTCGGGCGTGGGGACGAAACCTTCGCCGAAATGATGCTGCCAGATGCGGTTGATCATCACGCGCGGCGTGGTGGGATTGTTTTTGTTGACGATGGCGTGCGCGAGTTCGAGCCGCCCGCTGCCGTTGGTGAACGCCGGGCGGATCGGGCCGGAGAGAATTTCCACGAAACGCCGAGGCACCACCGGCCCACGATTCTCCGCCTCACCGCGGATGAAGACCACCGAGTCGCGCGGCTTGCCCGCGTCTTCCACTACCATCGCGCGCATCGGCGCGCCGGGATGGGTCATCTCCAGCCGCGCGACCTCGCCCGCGTTCTGACGGATTTCGCGTTGCAACGTTTTGACGGTTTGCTGGTCGCGCTTCTGGCGGGCGGCGCGGAACTTTGCCTCGGCGCTGTCCTTGTCCGCTTCGAGTTGCGTGCGCTGCCGGTAGTAATCCTTGTAGTCCGGCGTCTCGACGATCTTCTGCACCACGCGCTCGACGGACGGCTCGACGCAGCTCGCAAAAATTCCGTGCAGCGAATAGTAATCTTTCGTCGGGATCGGATCGAACTTGTGATCGTGACAACGCGCACATGTGACGGTCAGGCCGAGGAATCCTTTCGTCACCACATCAATGCGGTCGTTGATCACGTCCTGTTGCATGCCCATGAAACGCTCGCCGACGGTGAGAAATCCGAGCGCGCAAAGATTCGTCAGGTTCTTCGCCGTGGCGGGCAGCTTGTCGGCGGCGAGTTGTTCGATGATGAAAATGTTGTAGGGCTTGTCGTCGTTGAAGCTGCGGATGACGTAGTCGCGATACGTCCACGCGTAGGGACTGTGCGGGTCTTCGCGCTGGCGCTTGACCATCCCCTTCGTGTCGCTGTAACGCGCCACGTCCAGCCAGTGCCGGCCCCAGCGCTCGCCGTAGTGCGGCGACGTGAGCAGGCGATCCACGACCTTCGCGAAAGCGTCCGGCGAATTATCCGCCAGGAAATTATTTACTTCCTCGCCGGTCGGCGGCAGGCCGATGAGATCGAACGTCGCGCGGCGGATGAGCGTGCGTTTGTCCGCGGGCGGATTCGGTTTCAGATTTTTATCGTCGAGTTTCGCGAGAATGAAATTGTCCACCGGCGTTTTGCACCACGCGGGGTCCTTCACTTCCGGCACGGCCGGTTTCTTCAACGGCTGCCAGGCCCAGTGGCTCTTGGCGGAATCCTTCCAATCTTTTTGCGCCGTGGACACGTTGCGCGGATCGGGCGCGCCCATCTTCACCCATGCGACGAGGTTCGCGATCTCGTCGTCCGATAGCTTTTTCCCCTTCGGCGGCATCTGGAGATCGGGATCGGTGTAACGCACGGCCTTGATGAGCAGACTTTTTTCCGGGTCGCCGGGCACGATGGCCGGGCCGGTCTCGCCGCCCTTCAACACGCCGTCGCGTGAATCGAGCAGCAGGCCGGCCTTCACCTTCTCCGCCGACGCGCTGTGGCACTTGTAACATTTGTCCGCGAGCAGCGGGCGGATTTTGCTTTCAAAGAATTGCGATTGCGCGGGCGTGAGGTCGGCGGCGAGAGCGGGGGAATGAAGAATTAAGAATGAAGAATGAAGAAGTAAGACCAGACCGCCTCGCACGATTCTACATTCTGCATTCTTCATTCTGCCTTCTCTTTTCACGCGATAATTCCTTTCACCACATTGCCCTCGACGTTCGTCAACCGGAAATCCCGCCCGTTGTAACGATACGTCAACTTCGTGTGATCGAAGCCGAGCAGCGCCAGCATCGTCGCGTGCAGATCGTGGATGTGGACCCGGTTGGTCGTCGCCGCGGCGCCGAATTCATCCGTCGCGCCGTAAACCGATCCGCCCTTCACGCCGCCACCGGCGAAGACCGTCGTGAACGCCTTCGCGTTGTGATCGCGGCCCGGATTGTCGTTGCCGTTGCGATCGCGGACGGGTTTGCGTCCGAACTCACCGCCCCAGACGACGAGCGTGGAGTCGAAAAGATTTCGCTGTTTCAAATCCTGAATGAACGCCGCGAGCGGCTGATCAATTTCTTTCGCGCGCTCCGGCAACCGGTCTTCGATGTCTTGATGATGATCCCAGCCGCCGGCCCAGACCTGCACGAAGCGCACGCCGCGTTCGATGAGCCGGCGCGCGATGAGCAACTGATTTCCCTGGCTGCTCCGGCCGTACGCCTCGCGCACGACCGCTGGCTCTTTCTGAATGTCAAAGGCATCCGTCGCTTCGGTCTGCATCTTGAACGCCATCTCGTAGGCTTGCAGCCGCGCTTCGAGGTGCGCGTCCTTCTGGAGATTCTGCGCGTGAAGTTCGTTGAGTTGATGAACGAGATCGAGCTGGCGGCGCTGTTCCTTGAGCGGCGTGTAGGGGTTGTGGATGTTCTCGATCAACTGGTCCACCGCCGTGACCTTGGTGTTGATGCTCACGCCCTGATAAACGCCGGGGAGAAATGACGACTGCCAGTTCGCGCTGCCGCCGGGCGGGCCGCCGCCGGGTCGCAGCGAGATGAAGCCCGGCATATTTTGATTTTCCGTGCCGAGTCCATAGAGCACCCACGAACCGATGCTCGGCCGCGCGAGCCGCGCCGAGCCGGTGTTCATGAACACCGTCGCGACCTCGTGCGCGGGAATGTCCGTGTAGCACGAGCGCACCACGCAGAGGTCGTCCACCATTTCGCCGAGCTTTGGAAAAACTTCGCTGACTTCGATGCCGGATTTCCCCTTCTTCTCGAACTTGAACGGTGACGCCATCGCCACGCCCTCGCTGCCGGGAATGGTTTTGCCGTTGTACTTCGTCAGCGCGGGTTTCGGATCCCAGGTGTCCACGTGCGAGGGCGCGCCCTGCGCGAAGATGTGGACGACGTGTTTGGCTTTCACCGGAAAATGCGGCGCGCGCGGAGTCAGGGAAGCGATCGCAGCGTCGGCGGCTTGCGCGTCGTTGAAGAACATCCCCTCGCCGAACAGCGCGGCGAGACTGAGCGCGCCGAAGCCCATGCTGGCGCGGTTGAGGAACTGGCGGCGCGTGAGAAAGTAATCCTCGAGCCGGGCGGAGTGCTCCTGCTTGTACTTGTCGTCGGCGTTCATAGGCTTAACAATACTCTTAACGACGGCGGTGCCGAGTCAGAGGTTTCGATTAATTGCACCCGCCATGCCAATAAATGCCAACGACCAAAGATGTCCGGGGCGAGTGCCAGCAATGCGGCGGGCAATTCGACTTTGCCGCTGAAGCCGCCGGGCTTCTGGCGGACTGCCCTCATTGCGGACAGCAAACTGAACTGCTTTTGGCCACGCCGCCGGAGGAAAAATCCCCAGCGCAAACCAAGGCGATCATCTACACCGTCGTGGCGGTGGTGATCCTCGTCGGCGGTTTGATCGGCGCGATCATCGCGCTCAAACGCGCGCAGCGGATCGTTGGTCCGGCGCAAACCAAAGCGACGACACCGAGTTCGCCTAAACCAGCCGACCCGTTCGCCGCCCAGAATTTTCGCACCGGCGCGGTCACGCTGGAAAAAACGCCCGGCAGCAAACTGGTTTACGCGCAGGGTTCGATCGTCAACACGGCGAAGCAACAGCGGTTCGGCGTGAAGGTGGAACTGGATCTGTTCGACGACGCGGGCAAATGGATCGCCAACGCTTCGGATTACACCGGCGTCCTCGAGCCGGGTGGGGAGTGGAAATTCCACGCGCCGGTTGTGGAGTCGAAGTCGGCGTCGGCGAAGATTGCGGCGATCAAGGAGACGAAGTGATTTTGGACTGCGCCGGCAGAGCGCAGCGGCGACGGCGCTTTCGGACGCGGCAAAGCATCTGAATGCCACAGTTGATTTGAAAGCGGTGTAGCGCTCCGCTTGCCACCGCAGTCCAAGACCTCACTTCGGAATCAACTCGCTCACCAGCGCCTTCTCTTCCTTCAACTCCGTCTCCGTGAGCGCAATCTTGCCGCGCGAAAATTCATTCAACGTCACGCCCTGCACGATTTCCCACGACTTGCCCGTGCTGCGGATCGGATAGCTGAACATCAAACCCTTCTCGATGCCGTAGCTGCCGTCGGTGCAGATCGCCACGCTCGTCCAATCGCCGCTGGGCGTCGGATTCACGAGCGAGCGCACGGTGTCAATCGCCGCGTTCGCCGCGCTGGCCGCGCTCGAAGCGCCGCGCGCCTTGATGATCGCCGCGCCGCGCTGTTGCACGATGGAAATAAAATCCTTCTCCAGCCATTCCGTGTGCTTGATGACATCGGGCACGGGCCGCGTGCCGATGCGCGCGTTGAAGAAATCGGGATACATCGTCGAGCTGTGATTGCCCCAGATGGCGAGGTTGGTCACGGCGGTCGTGTCCACGCTGGCTTTCTTCGCGAGTTGCGCCTTGGCGCGGTTCTCGTCGAGGCGCGTCATGGCGAAGAACCGGTCGCGCGGGATGTTGCGGGCGTTGTTCATGAGGATCAACGCGTTCGTGTTGCACGGGTTGCCGACGACCAGGGCGCGGATGTCGGGAGCGGCGTTCTTTTCGAGCGCCTTGCCCTGACCGACGAAAATCTTGCCGTTCGCGCCGAGGAGGTCCTTGCGTTCCATCCCGGCTTTGCGCGGAGCCGCGCCGACGAAGAGCGCCCAGTTCACGTCCTTGAATCCTTCGTCAAGATTGCCGGTGGCGACGATGCCCTTGAGCAGCGGGAACGCGCAATCCTCGATCTCCATCACCGTGCCCTTGAGCTTCTCGAGAATTTCCGGCACGTCCACTTCGATGAGATGGAGGATGACCGGCTGGTTCGGCCCGAAGAGATCACCGGACGCGATTCGGAAGAGAAGTGAATACCCGATTTGACCGGCGGCACCGGTGACTGCCACACGAATTGGATTTGCGCTCATAAAATGGAGCGCCAGTGTAACCGCCGCGCCGCTCGGTGCAAGCGCAGCGTTAGCGCTTCACAATCCGATGGGATGCCACGCCGTCTTGAACTCGACCGTGTCTTGAATCCAATACGGACTTTCCGGCGCGCTCGTGAACCACGCGTCGGGCGCGAGCGAGTGATTGGCGTAACGCTTGAGGTTCACCGCGACACCGGCCTGCAACTGCGCGGCGAGTCCGGCATCTCCGCTGCCATCCACGACGGCGTTCACGTCCATGTGCGACGCGATGTGCGGCGCAAGTTCGGCGCGCCTGCCGGTGAGCAGATTGATCACGCCGCCCGGCAGATCACTCGTGGCGAGAATCTCCGTGAACGTCACGGCGGGCAGAGGAAATTTTTCCGACGCGATGACGATGGCCGCGTTGCCGCTGGCGATCACCGGCGCGGTCAGCGAAACGAGCGCGAGCAGCGACGGCTCATCCGGCGCGATCACCACGACCACGCCCATCGGCTCGGGCGTGGTGAAATTGAAATGCGACGACGCCACCGGGTTCACGCTGCCGAAGACTTGCGCGAACTTGTCCGTCCAGCCCGCGTAATGCACGAGCCGGTCAATCGCCAGCGTGACCTCGCGCTTTGCCTTCGCCGCACTGACGCCGGTTGCGCGCGCGATCTCGTTCACCAGTTCGCCCGCGCGGTTCTGCAACATCTCGGCGGCGCGATAAAGAATCTGTCCGCGATTGTAAGCCGACGCCTTGCTCCAACCGTCCACCGCCGCGCGCGCCGCGACCACGGCATCGCGAAAATCCTTGCGCGAGGCGTGCGAAAAATTATCGAGGAGTTCGCCGCTCGCGGATTTCGCCGGCAGATAACGCCCGCTTTCGCTGCGCGGAAATTTGCCGCCGATGTAGAGCTTGTAGGTTTTTTTGACGTCGAGTCGCGTGGCGTTCATGGCTCGCGCAGGTTCGTAAATCCATTTCGGCAAGACAACCGAAATCATTCGGTAACATTGGTCTCGGGTGTGATTAAAAACGGGTGAGGTGAATGGCGCTTAGATAAGGAAAAACGCGTCAGCAATTGTACGCGAATATAACTGGATCCTTGGAGCGAGTTGTTTCAAAGTGGCGCATGAAACAAACGACTCCATTCCTCGCTGGATTTTCACA
>SIBJ01000147.1 GCA_009695195.1 Pedosphaera sp. | reverse complement strand
GGTCATCGAGTTGAAGAAGCCCGGCGTGCCCGCGCGCGCGGCGTTCGACGAGAACCTGACGCACTGCACAGAACGAATCGACACCTCACCCTTAATCCCTCTCCCCATCCGATGCGGAGAGGGGCACACTCTTCTGGTTCAACGCGCCCTTGGAATGACGAATGACGAATTTCGATTGGCGAACTGACTGAACTTCGACACTCGGACTTCGCACTTCGCACTTCCCCAGATGGTGTTCTTCGCGCAGAAGGTGCTGCGCAAGGTGGCGGGCAACTGGACGTTCGTGGTCGTGACCAACCGCGTGGAGCTGGACGACCAGATTGCCAGGACGTTCAAGGCCACGGACGGTGGAATCAAGCCAAACTTGAAGGGAGATTTGGACGGAAAGATGCCGTAGAAACAGAAGCAAACGGAGGCAACAAAGTCTTCGGGGGGGAATTTCCCATGCGACCCGCGATGGAAGTTCCACCAGCCGGTGGGTGGTCGTGCGGTCGCCAAGGCCTCCGATTCCGCTGGGCTGGCAACTCTGTTTCCTCCGTTCCCTTCTGTTCAAAGGAATGGACCCGATTGAGATCAAGAACCTTGTCGCCCGCTGCCTATCGCGTGGTGACCCCGTTCGTCGCGGCGTCCTCGAAGCGGATTACGGTTTCGCCGGGCTTGGCGTAACTGAGGCTTTGGCGGGTAAGGCGTTCGACGGCCTTTGGGTCGTTGCGCAAAGAATCGAGCGAGGTCTTCAATTGTTTCTGCGTCTCGAGTTCTTTTTCTTCCAGCGTTTTGAGGCGGAGCACTTCCTTGCGCATCCGTTCGTTCTGTTTGATGAGCGGCAGATACCAGAGGGCGACGCCCAGCACCAACGCGGTGAGGACGAGGCCGATGACGAGCTTCGTCAGCTTGTTCCAAAGGCTGGGGTCAACGTTCACGCGCGCAGTCAAGCAGGCCGCGCGCAAAAACGGAAGCGGAAAATTAGGGGCAAGGTCTAAAATTGTTTGTAGGGCGCGACGTCAGGAGTGCTTCACCCCGACTCCTCACGTCGTCGCCTACGAAAGAGTCGGGAAATCACCGGGCGAAGTTTTTCCAGGTTTTGAGCCTGCCTTCCGGGTCGAAGGTGAGGCGTAGAAAGAAATCGGGCGAGTAGGAGTCCACGTAGCCGCCGCCAAAGCTGGAATAGGGGCCGTAGTAATGCCGGTGGTATGGGTAGAGTGGCGCGGGCTGGTAAATCTCATGGTAACCGCGGCGCGTGAGCCAGTCGGCAACGAGCGTGCCATCGGTCAGTTTGGCCTGTTTGTCGGGCGGGCCGAAGTCCACGATGGCTTGATCGAAGGTGTATTGGCCGACGCGGGCGGCCCAATCAATCTTGCGGGTGGCGCAACCGGCGAGCAACAGGGTCAAAGCCGCGGCGAGCCAGCGGGCATTCAACGAGCGGATCAGTTTCATGGAAATAGTTTACTCACGTTGACGGCGGGCGCAACTGGAGCGCGGCTGTCCCAGCCGCGGCGTGTACGCCGGCGAAAGAATGGTGCGGGTTAACTTCCAGCGTTGGATGCCAACGGGCGTGCTGCGGCTGGGACAGCCGCGCTCCGGGGAAGTGTCAGCCGCAGTGCCTTGGATGAACGGAACGCGCAATTTGATTGTCATAGGCAACGTGAACCGGTATTGGTTTTGCCCCGAATGATCAAGGCGTTCTTGTTAATCTTTGAACCGATGCAGGCATGGGAGCGGGTTTTTCGCGCCCAACGCTCGGTTGGCTTCATTTTGTTTCTGTATCTTTTGCCCATGGTGATCCTCTCCTCGCTGGCCGAGGGCTATGGCCTGGTCACGTGGGGGCGGTGGCAGGAGGACCTCGATCATCTGCGGCCCTTCACGCGCGGGCAGGCGGTGGTCTATGAAGTCGCGCAGGCGCTGCTCTCGCTGGGCGTCGTTTTCATCGCCGCCAGGATTCTCCGGTCGCTCGGCGAAACGTTTCATGGCCGGCATACCTTCACGCAGGGTTTCACCACCATCGCCTACGGCCTGAGTCCGATGTTCCTGCTGCGGATGCTGGACGTGTTCCCGTCCATCAGTCCGTGGACGACGTGGACGATTGGAATCTGTCTGAGCGTGGCGGTCTTTTATCAAGGCGTGCCGCGCATCATGATGCCGGATGCGCCGCACGCGTTCGGGTTGTTTCTGATGAACTCGGTGCTGGTGGTGCTGATCACCGGCCTCGCGCGCTTCGTCACGGCGTGGTATCTCTCCGGCCACTTCAAACCCGTCGAGCACATGATTTCCGAGCTAGCGAAGCGGCTGCCTTTTTGATCACCCAGCCGTGCGTTTCCAGCGCGGCGCGGGCCGCCGCGTAATCCACACCCGTTAGTTCGCACACGATGCGCGTGGCGCGGTCGCGCAACTTCACGTTCGTCGGGATCACGTCCACCATCAGGTTGCTGGAGATTTTTCCGAGGCGCACCATTGCGAGCGTCGTGAGCGTGTTCAACACGAGCTTGGTGGCGGTGCCGGCTTTGAGGCGGGTGGAGCCGGTCAGGATTTCCGCGCCGAGATTGGGCGTGATGCAAACATCCGGGCGCGCGGCGCGGGGAATTTTCAGGAACGGATTGAACGCGAGGAGGACCGTCCGTGCACCGCGGGCTTGCGCCGCCCGCAATGCGCCCCAGACAAATGGCGTCGTGCCGCTCGCTGCGATGCCGATCAAAATATCCCGCGCGCCGAGGCCGCGAAAGTAAACGGCGTTCGCGCCGGCCTGCAAGTCGTCCTCCGCGCCCTCGACGGGTTTCCACAGCGCCGTCTGGCCGCCGGCGATGATGGCCTGGACCATTTCCGGCGGCGTGCGGAAGGTGACGGGACATTCCGCGGCGTCGAGTACGCCGAGCCGCCCGCTCGTTCCCGCGCCGGCGTAAAACAATCTGCCGCCGCGCTGAAATGATTTCACGACCAGTCGCAACGCGCGCTCGATGTTCCGGCGTTCCGCCAGCAGTGCCGGACGGATGCGCGCGTCCTCGTCGAGCATCAGCTTGATCGCGGTGGCGGGTGTGAGCCGGTCAAGCTGCATCGAGCGCGGATTGCGTTGCTCGGTTGGGGACATTTGCGTGGAGTAAACGAGCGGCGCCGCGGGCGCGCCGGTGGTCTGGACGAATGCCACCGTGGCGCCGGATCGGGCAGCCAGCCGCCGCGCCAGTTCGACGGCGCCCCAGACGCTTTCACAGCCGAGGGTATGGACGCGGGAATCTGGGCGGCCTTGGCGGATGCGCGCCGCCAGTTGGTGGGCGAAACGCGGCTGCTTCAACAGCACGCTGCCCGCGAGGAAAAACTGGACCGGTTCGCCGCGCCGCGCCAGCCGGTTCGCACAGGTCAACGCTTTCCCGGTCAACGCGGACAGGGTGGTGTCCAAAATCCCTTTCGCGAGGGCGTCGCCTTTCTCCGCTGCCGTGAACACTTCCACGGCGAGGCTGGCGACGTCCGTTTTCGTCGCGGATTGCGCCCAGCCGATCAGTTCGCCGGGTTCGTTCAAGAGCAGCGCGCGCAGCAACTGGGCTCCGAGCTTCGGCCAGCGGTCGTTGGCGTCGTAAGATTCAACCACGGTGCGCAGGGCGCGCATCCCGATCTGATAGGCGCTGCCGTTGTCGCCGAGCACGTGCCCCCAGCCGCCGATTTTCAAAACGTCGCCGCGCCGGCTTTTTCCGAACGCGCACGAACCCGTGCCGCTGACGACGAGGACTTGCGCCGCGGGCGGTCGGGAATTCTTCCGGCGCGCCGGCGGCGCGCTTTCGGTCGCGGCGAGCAGGGCGGTTTCAAGATCGTTCGTGGCGTGGCAGGGCACGCGCGGCCACACCTTGGCGGCGGCGAGGCGGATGCGGCGGGAGTCAGCCGCCGCCCACGCGCCGGCCAGGCCGATGCCGAGCGCGCTGGGTTTGGGGAGCGCGCCGGCGATGGAGCGGAACAGCGAAACCAGTTGCGCGTCCGTGAGCAGCTTCACATTCGCCGGGCCGGCTTCGATGCGACGGAGCACCCGTCCGTCCTCGCCCACGAGCAAAGCCACGGAGCGCGTGCCGCCGCCATCCATGCCGAGAAAAGTTTTCTTCGTCGCCTGCCGGCGCCAGGTGGTGTTCACGTTCGCGGCAAAATGAGTGGCGCGGGCCGGAGCGTCAAGCGTGGCGTGCGCGAAACGGCTTGGTTGTTGCGCCCGGTCGCGCTTAGAATCCCGCCGTTCATGACCGAAACCGAGAACGAAATCCTGAAGGCGCTGATCGAACTGGACGCCGCCGTGAAAGCGATGCCGACGGCGAATCCCAAGCCGAACCTGCTGCCGCTGTTCACGCGCCTGGACCAGTTGGCGGCGCAATTGCCGCGCGCGACCGACCCCGAACTCGTTCACTTCCTCGCGCGCAAGAGCTACGAAAAAGCCCGCGCGAAACTCGAAGGCCAGGCTGCCGCCCGCGGCTCGTGCGGCCGTTGACCTGACACCTGACACCTCGCGCCTGACACGTTTTCCCATGTTCGACGACACCATCGCCGCCATCGCCACGCCGCTCGGAGAAGGCGGGTTGGCGGTGATCCGCATCTCGGGCGCAACAGCACTGGCGGTTGCCGACAAATGTTTTCAACCCGTTGGGAAAAATTCCCGCAAGCCGAGTGAAGCGACGTCGCACACGATCCATTACGGAAAAATTCTGCGCGCCGGGCAGCAGGTGGACGAGGTGTTGTGCGCCGTGATGCGCGCGCCACGCACCTACACGCGCGAGGACGTGGTGGAGATCAGTTGCCACGGCGGAATCCTTTCGTCGAAGACCGTGCTCGATACCGTGCTCGAAAGCGGCGCGCGGCTCGCCGAACCGGGCGAGTTCACGCAGCGCGCTTTCCTCAATGGCCGGCTCGACCTCACGCAGGCCGAGGCGGTGCTGGACATGATCCATTCGCGCACGGAACTCGCGCTCGCCGCCGCCAACGAACAACTCGCCGGCAAACTCGGCCAGCGCATCAATCAACTGCGCGATGGCTTGATGGAAACGCTCGCGCACATCGAGGCTTACATTGACTTCCCCGAGGAAGACATCGAGCCGGACACGGGCAAGGCATTCGACGCGCGGCTCGCCAACGGCATCGTGTTCATGGACGAACTGTTGAGCACGGCGAACGAAGGACAGATTCTCCGGCGCGGGGTGCGTGCCGCCATCGTGGGCCGGCCCAACGCGGGTAAATCCAGTTTGCTGAACCAACTGCTCGGCCACGATCGCGCCATCGTTTCGGCGATTCCCGGCACGACGCGCGACACGATTGAAGAGACGGCCAACATCCGCGGGTTGCCGGTGGTGTTCATTGACACCGCGGGCCTGCGCGAGGCGCACGACGAACTCGAACTGGAAGGCATCCGCCGCAGCCGCGAATCATTGGCGCGCGCGGATTTCATTTTGCAAGTGCTCGATGCTTCTGAGCCGTTGACGGCGCACGATGAAAATTATCTCGCTGAGTTCGCGGACAAGAAACGGATTCTGGTGCGTAACAAAATTGACCTGCCGGCGAAATGGAGCGCAACGGATTTGGAGCGCCGAGCACCGCCTCGGCTCGAACCTGGCGAGGTTTGTCAACGAGCCGAGACGGTGCTCGGCGCTCCGGTCGTTGACGTTTCCTGCACGACGGGGCAGGGGATTGAAGCGTTGAAGGACGCCATCAAATCACTCGTCTGGTCCGGCGAGATAAAATCCGAGATGCTGCAAGTGATGATCAACTCGCGGCATCAGGACGCGCTGCGCCGCGGGCACGAGGCCACGACGCGCGCGCTGAATGCTTTTCGCGCGCAAGAGCCGTTGGAATTCGTGGCGCTGGAACTTCACATCGCCGTCAATGCGATTGGCGAAGTCGTCGGCAAGACCGCGACCGAAGATTTGCTCGACATCATCTTCAAGCAGTTTTGCATCGGGAAATGAGCGCAACCCTACAGCGTGATCAGGCATGCATCCTTGCGAGGCGTGACGCTCGAAAGGCGTTCGAAAAAGCTCGAAGCATTCCTGATCCGTGGTTTAGAGCGCAAGCGCTCGCATCGGTTGCACGGTACATTGAAGACGACCCCGTCAAGATTGCGAAGCAAGCCGCTAAGGCCGCCGATGAATGTGATGACGAATACAAGAGAACTGCTGTTCGCGCTTGGGAGATAGCCGCGCTGGCTGAACGTAAGCATCTCAGTGAAGCGAAGAAAAGTTTGCGGGAGGCCGTAAGTCGATCGAAGAATGTCACACCTTTCTCTTCACGTGCCGAGGCGCTCACGCTTTTACTTCAGGCAGCTTTCCGGATCGGAGAGAAGGACGCAAGGTTGGTTGCTGATGAACTGAAAAAATCGTGTGGACAAGATTCACATTGGCGATGCAAGCGGGCCATTCGCGACGCCGATAAATTTTTCGACGGACAGCTTCAGCCGCGCCCATTTTTCTAGCTCGCGCCAAATGTTTTGCCCAACATCGTAAATGGACTTATTTGCGAACAATTGGAGCAGGGCGCACAGTCCGGGCGGAAGGTGGGCGTCCACTAGGAATTTCATGGGAGCACGAGATGCCGGCTTTTCAGTTTGAGCGACTGGTTGGCAAATTCCATGCAGGCCTGCAAGTCTTCGCGTTCCAGGTCCGGAAACTCCGCGAGCAAATCTTCAAAGGAGTCTCCCGCCGCGAGATATTCCAGCATGGATTCGACGGGGTAGCGCAGGTGCGGATCCCAATGCTGTCGGACACCTGTTCCGATTCATGTCGGACAGTGTTCCGGGGCTGTCGGACAGTGGTCGGAGCGAAGCGACGCTCTGGAGGAGTGATAAAGGGGTGTCCGACAGGAGTCAAGGTTTGGCCCCACTTTTCGC
>SIBJ01000146.1 GCA_009695195.1 Pedosphaera sp. | reverse complement strand
TGCAGTTGCTGTCGGTCTTCGATCCCGTCAAGGGTGGCGGCGTCTTTGTTTATCCTCGGGACGCCAGCGGAACGCCGAAAGTCCTTGTCGCGAACAAGCGGCACAAGTCGGACGAGGACCCCGTGGTTCATACCACCTCGGGCTTCGCGGAGGAAAATCCGGGTGAAATCTTCGGGGAACAGCCGGGCACCGCGTTGGCGGTGCGTCACCTCCGACGGGAACTCAAGCCGGGGAAGTCAGGCGGTTTTCCGGAATGGTGCATGGGCGTGGGCGGAGGGGATTGGCGCGACGGATTTGAGGATTACCGCCAGTGGGTCAGGTCGTGGTTTCACAAGAAGTTCGATACCCCGCGTTGGTTCCGCGACGCCTTCGTGGCCAACTACAACAAGTACATTCCCCAGCCTCCGCCTGCTGGCAACCAGCCGCCTCCCGATGGCTTCACGGATTCATCCGAAAGCCGTTATGGTTTCGTGGATGCTTCCGAAAGCCGATATGTTTTCTCGGAACGCATGGGACCGGCGGAAATCGGCACCATGACGGAATGGTTCGCTTGGTGGGAGTATCCCCGCGAATACGTGAGTCCCGGCGGCGGAGACTATCAAACCACCGAGTATCGGGAGGGGGACTTGTTTTACAACGTGCGACGGGGCGGCTTGCCCGCATTCCGCGAAGAAATCAAGCGGCTCCACGACAAAGGTGCCCGCCTCCAACTCTACGCACTCGCCATCGGTCTGAGCGACGCATCCGAAATCGGCAAGAAACATGGGGCCGAGTGGGGACGGAAAATGAAAAACGGCCAGTATAGCACGGACTGGGTCGAGCCCGGGAAGGGATACAACGCGTGCCTCTACGTCAAGGGGTGGCGGGAGCATTTCAGCACCCGCCTGGCCGAGGTCTTGCGCGAAACCGGGGCGGACAGTTGTCGGCTCGACGTTGCGGCGGCGTTTTACCAATGCTTCAACCCGGACCACCCGCACTACGACGGCTCTGTGCTATCCTCGGTTTCGCCTCCGGACATGGCGGAATTTCTCGGCCTTTGCTCGAGGCGCGCTCGCGAGGCCAACCCTGAGGCCGCGGTCATGACCGAGCATTGCGGCACGGAGCATGCCGCGCAGTTCTACGATGGATACCTCACGCAGCAATTCCGCTTCAACGAGCCGTTCAACGCCCCGCTCCGCGCCATGTCGGGGCACGAACTGGTGTTCCTCAGATTCTTGCTGCCCGAGGTGAAAGTTGACATCTTCGAGTTGGATCCGAATGACGGAGGAAGGCGCAGCCTCTTCAATGCGGTGGGCCAGGATCGGGGCAGCGCGAAAGACGAGGCGCTGGAATCTTTGAGACGGACGCAGGCGGTCCTTGCCGAAAATGGGGACGCGGTGTGGGGCGGGCAACCGCAACCGCTCGTACCAACCCTCCGAGAAGGCCTCTTCGCCAACGCCTTTCCCGGTGAGCGCAAACGAATTTGGACTCTGTGGAACCGCACCGACAAGCCCATCGAAGGAGAACTGTTTTCGATCGCTGCCGGGAAAGGTGTCCATTACGTGGAGCTTCTGCACGATGTTCCGCTGGCAGCTTCCGTCAAGGGCGGACGGACGGTGATTTCGGGTAATGTGGCCCCGAACGAAGTGGTCTGCGTCGCGGAATTGCCCAAGCGGTTGAACGTGCGGCGCGATGAGAGCGTGCTCCGGGTAGAAGTCCGGCAGGTCGGCGGAAATCACCGCCTCGATCTGGTGTCCGGCCGGGACGAGGCCAAGAACACTTCAAGAGTCGCTCTGTCCAAAGGAAAGGCCCAAGTGAAGTGGCCGGATGCTGAAAAGGTCGTCCTCAAACTTTTCTCCGACGGCTATCTTCTGGATCAGGTGGTTGTTTCGGCATCGAACGAAAAGTGACCGTTGCTGACACGTCAAACGAAGGAGCTTGTGTTCCTCCGACGCGGTTGATCCGTTTGAGCGCAGCTTCGTTTGGTTCCATCCTCGTTAGGTTCGATAAAACTTTTCCGCGTTGGTTTGAAAGACTTTTTTCCGCTGCGCGGCCGTGGCTGAAGCGAGAAGTTCCGAAACCGTCCCGGCCCAGCGGCGATAATCCGTCGCCAGCGTTGCCACCGGCCAGTCGCCGCCGAAGACCACGCGGTCAAAACCGAACGCGTCCAGCACGACGTCGCAATACGGCCGCAAATCCGCCAGCTTCCAGTTCTGCAAATCCGCCTCGGTGGTCAGGCCGGACAACTTGCAACTCGCGTTCGGCAACGCGGCCAGCGCGCGCAGTTCCGTCGCCCACGGCTCGCTCACGCCCGTGCGGATCGGCGGTTTGCCAAAATGATCCAGCATGAAGTTCACGCGCGGCACCCGTTGGACGAGTTCCGTCACCGCGCGCAGTTGTTCGTGCCGGATGCACAGGTCGAACGTGAACCCAAACTCCGCCAGCAGTTCCACGCCCGCGACGAATTCCGGTCGCAAGCAAAAGTCCGTGTCCGCCTCGCCTTGCAACAAACGCCGCACGCCCTTCACGAGTGGTCGCTTCGCCAGCGCCGCCAGTTCCTCCCGCGCGGCGCGGCCCTTCTCCAGCGAAGCATGCGCCAGAATTGCCTTGAGCCGCGGCTCGCTCTTCGCCAGTTCGCTCACCCAGTCCGCTTCGGCGATGGATTGCGCGGCATCGCGTCCGCACTCGACGAACACCAGCTTCGCGACGCCCACACCCGCGCTGGCCGCCGCGAAGTCCGCGGGCACGAACGACCGGTTTAACGCCGGCACGCTCGTCAGCCACGGATAATTCAACCGCGCCGGATCCCAGAGATGCACGTGCGCGTCCACGATGCCCGTGGGAATTGCTGTGGCGATGAAGGAATTGTCGCTCATGCGCTCGCGACCGCCGGCAGGCAGCCGGGGCCGATGGGTTCAAAACTTTTATAGACCAGGATGAATTCCTGATGACCGAGGGCCTCGCTCTTTGTTTTCTCACCCGCCGCTACGCGCAACGTCAGGTCGTAGGTATCCGCGCCGACTTCCGGCAACGTCCGCTCGCCGGTCAGCACCGCGCCCGCGTTGATGTCCATGTCGTCGGCCATGCACTCGTAGGTTTGCGGGTTGCCGCAAAGCTTGACCACCGGCGACACCGCCGAGCCGACGACCGATCCGCGCCCGGTGGCGAAGAGAATCAAATGACTGCCGCAAGCGATGAGTTCGCCGATCTCGGCGTTGTCGTTGATGTTTGGAAACCCGAAGCGCACTTCGCCATCCGGCACCATGTCCATCAGGTAAAGTCCACCACGCGGCGGCACGTCGCCCGGTTTGAGGAGTCCATGCAACGGCCCCGAACCGCTCTTGGCATACGCGCCCATGGATTTTTCCTCCTGCGTCGTGAGTTCGCCCTCCGCATTGCCGCTGGCGAACGATCCGTGACCCAGCACATCGTAATAATGCCGCGCCTTGTCCACCGAAGCGCGGATGAGCTGCGCCAGTTGCGGCGTGACCGCGCGGCGTTCCATGGCCGGCTCGCAACCGATCAACTCGCCGGTTTCCTCGAAGATGCACGCCGCGCCCTGCGGCACCAGCCGGTCGAACGCGAGGCCGATGGCGGGATTGGCCGTGATGCCGCTCGTCGCGTCCGATCCGCCGCAAACCGTGCCCACAACGAGTTCGGTGATCCGCATCGGCACGCGCGGCTGGCGATCCAGTTCCGCGCGGGCCCGCTCCACCCACGCGCGGCCCTCGGCAATCGTCCGGCGTGTGCCGCCCGATTGTTGAATCACGAGCAACTCCACGGGCCGGCCCGCCGCCGCGATGGTTTGAACGAGTTTCTGCCGCGCGAAACTTTCGCAGCCGAGCGAAACCAACAGCACCGCGCCCACGTTCGGATGCGTGCAAATCGCCTCCAGGACCCGATGCGCGTAGGCGTTCGGATAACAACCGGGAAAACCAATCAGGTGAACGTCGCGCTCGCGCAACGGCCAGGTGATTTCGCGCGCGACGTGATGCGCGCACTCGACGAGGTACGCCACCGCCACCACGTTGCGGATGCCTTTCCGTCCGTCGCTGCGAAGGTAGCCGGTGAGTTGCATGGTTTATTTCCGGGATGCCGCGCCAGTCTTCTCAACAAACGCGCCGCGCGCGTGCGTTTGCAAATAATCGCTCTCCAGATTCTGCGTATGCACGTAGCCGCCCAACGGGACGGGCGCGGTGAGCGTGCCGATGGGTTCGCCGAATTTCAAGACCTTCGTCCCCGACGGCAGCGCGGCGAGTGCGAGTTTCGCGCCCAACGCCACGTCGTGCGCGAGTTTGAAACTGACGCCGCCACAAACGATCTGTGTGCCCGCCGCCAGTGCCCGCGTCGCCACGCAGACGTTGTCGTCCGGGTGAATTCGCAGCACATCGAGCGGTTTGGTCATGGCGGATCAAAACTTTCCGTATTTCAGATACGCCTCCTGCGGGTCCATGCCTTCCTTCACGATGGCCCGGCGCACCTTGCTTTCGGTGTTGATGACTTTCTCCACGTTCGTCACCACGTCGCCCACCTTTGCTTTCGGAATGATCAACACCCCGTCGCGGTCCCCGAACACGAAGTCTCCGGCGTGAATCTTGACGCCGCCGATAACGATCGGCTTGTTGAATTTTTCCGCGCGCCAGCGGCCAACGACGTCCACCGGCGTCGTGTAGCGGAAGAACACCTTGAACCCCAGCTTCTCGATGAAGTCGGTGTCGCGACAGCCACCGTCCACGATGTAACCGCGAATGCCGCGCAGGTGAAACGTCTCGGAGGAGAGTTCGCCCATGTGCGCCATCGTGCTGTCGTGCGGCTGACAAACCACGACGTGACCGGGCGTGGCCTTCGAAAGCATGGCCGTCCATAGCAGCAAACTTTCGTGCGGATCGAGTCCGGCGACGGGACGACCTTCCACCGTGAAAACCGGCCCCGCGAGGACTTGATCCTTGTGCAGCGGCAGAATGTCATGCGGGAGAGTCTGATTCGGAAGGCCCAGCGCACGCAACACGTCGTACACCGCGCCGGCGTAGGCTTTCTCCAGTCGCCGGCTGAAATCGCGGAGTTGATCCGGCTTCGTTGACTGCTTTTTCATTGGTTGCTCTTTTTGGGTTGCGTCTTGGGCCGCAGCACGGCCTTGAGCGAATCCACCGTGCAGGCGCGGTCCAGATGCACGTAACCGCCGTCCACATAAATGATCTGGCCCGTCGTGTGACTCGACCTCGGACTGGCGAGAAACACCACCATGTCCGCCACCTCCGCGCCCGTCGTCATGCGCCGCTCCAACGGGATGATTTGTTCGACGGCGCGGCGCGAGGCGTCCGGGTCGGCCGTGTTTTCAAACCAACGCTGATACAGCGGCGTCATCACCTCGGCGGGCACGACCGTGTTCACGCGCACGCCCGGTTCGATGAGATTGATCGCCCATTCGCGGGTAAGCGCATTGAGCGCACCCTTACTCGCCGCGTAACCGCTCGTGCCGCCCTGACCGGTGTCAGCCACTTTCGATCCGATGTTGACGATGGCGCCCTTGGATTTCACCAGGTGCGGCGCGGCGAAATGAGTCATGGCGAACACCTGCACGAGATTTTTTTCCAGCGACGCGCGGAACTCATCCACGCTGCCCGCCAGGTTCACCGCATCGTTGGCGGCGGCGTTGTTGACCAACACGTCCAGCCGTCCATGGCGGCTGACGACGGTTTCAATGGCCGCCCGGCAAGCGGGCGTGTCGGTGAGTTCCACAGCCACACATTCAACGCGCTGGCCGTGCGCGGTCAGTTCGCCGACCAGCGCCACCGCCTGTTCCGCCCGGCGCGCGACAATTACAACGCTTGCTCCCTCCGCCGCGAAGCTCCGCACAATGGCTTCACCAATCCCGGACGCGCCGCCGGTGACGACCACCACTTTGTCTTTGAGTGACAAATCCATATCCGTGTTTGAGTTTGTATCGCAATACAGGGGTATCAGATGCGGTTGATTTGCTTGAGCGCAGCCTCGTTTGGCTCCATCCCGGCACCGGGCACCTCCGGGGCCATGTAGTAGCCAGCCTCGACCCGGGCCGGATGTTTCATCCAGTCTCGCAACCAGGGAATGTATTCCAGCAGGCTGCACGCCGGATGCGCGAAGCACAGGTGCTGATGCACCTGGACCATGTCGCCCACATGCGGGCAAACCGGCAGGCTGTTGCAATGCGCCATGTCCGCCACCTGCCAGAACTCCGTTATCCCCGCCAACCGCACCACGTCGGGCTGCACGTAATGCACGGCCCCGGCCGCGATGAAATCGCGAAACTGCGCCGCCAGATACAACTGCTCGCCCAGGGCGATCGGAGTGGTGATGGTCTCGGCCAGCCGGCGGTGACCGGCCACGTCGTCGAAGGCCAGCGGTTCCTCGATCCACGTGATGTCAAATTCGGCCAGACGCGACGCGGTCTGCACCGCTTGCGGCAGACTCCACCGGCCGTTGGCGTCGGTCATGATCCGCACCTTCGGCCCCAGCGCGGAACGGACCGCCTCCACGCGGCACAGATCCTCCACTGGATCAGGCCCGCCCACCTTCAGCTTGACCGCACGGTAACCCTCCTCCTCAACCAACCGGCGGCAATCGGTGACGAGTGTTTCCTTGGTCCAATTCAGCCAGCCGCCATCGGTGTTATAGGCCTCGACTTTTTTCGCGGCCGATCCACCGAGGAGCTTCCATAGCGGCTGGCCGGCTTCCTTGGCCTTGAGATCCCACAGCGCGATGTCAACGGCGCCCAGCGCCAAATGTGTGATGCCCGCGCGCCCGACCCAATAAATCTCGGACTTGCGGTAGAGCTTCTCCCAAAGTGCGCGCACTTCGCGAGGATCCTCCCCGACGAGCAATGGTCCGAACGCATGCACGATGCAGTCGGTGATCAGCCGGTCGGTGGGCAGATGGGCGTGCGTGCCGGAGAATCCGTAGCCGACATGGCCAGTGTCGGTGTGAATGGCCAC
>SIBJ01000035.1 GCA_009695195.1 Pedosphaera sp. | reverse complement strand
AACCGCGCATGAGGAAACGGAGGCCGAAAAACTTTCCCTTGTTGATGCGCCCCCGGCAGGAAATCATTGCCGAAGCCACCCAGAAAAAATCAACGACACATGCCCTTAACTAAGCGCCATTCCCCTCACCCGCTTTTAATCACACCCCGAACAAAAAAGCCGCGCCGTTGCCGGCGCGGCTGGACAAATCTTGCTTGAGCCTAAACCCGCGCGAGATGCCACGGCTTCCGAAAAGCGCGCGTCAACAGCTTGCTCGCTTCGGAATCGCCGACGATGACTTCCTTCTTCGCGTCCCACTTGATCTTGTGGCCGACGAGCATCGCGATGAGGCCGAGATGGCCAGGGATGGCCGAGTGGTGCGCGGTTTCGACCGGCGTGATGGTGGGCTGCCGCGATTTCACGCAGTCGAGGAAGTTGCCGATGTGATTGCTGGATTCGTAGAGCTTCACCTTGCGCAATTCGTCCGGCAGTTTCCGCGCGTCGTTCCATTTGGGATTGGAAGTCTCGACCGCGTTGCCGCGGTTGACCCAAACCCAGCCGTCGGTGCCGATCCATTTCGCGCCGCCCTTGATGTCGCCGTGCCCGCCGGCGATGACCATCTCGATGTCGTTCGGATACTTCGCGGTGATGCGATATTTCGTGCAGGTGTTCCAGACCTCGTCCGCCGCCGGGAATTCGCCGACGCCCTCGACCTCAGACGGCCCCGAGCGGTCGCAATCCATGCCCCAGTGCGCGATGTCGCAATGATGCCCGATCCAATCGAGCAACTGCCCGCCGCCGGTGTTGTAATTCCAGCGCCAGTTTTTGTGCAGGCGCGCCTCGATGTACGGCATCATCTTCGACGGACCGATCCACGTCTCGTAATCCAATTCCGGCGGCGGCGCGGTGACGCCCATCTTGTCTTTCGTCTTCGCAAAATCGCTGTGGCCGGCGGGCAGGCCGACTTCGACGCGTTTGAGTTTTCCGATGAGGCCGTTGCGGACGATTTCACTCGCGTAATGGAAATGCCGTTCCGAGCGCTGCCACGAGCCGGTCTGCCAGATGCGTTTGTTCTTCTGCACGGCTTTCACGATGGCTTGCTGCTCGGCGATGGTGCGCGCGAGCGGCTTCTCGCCGTAAATATCCTTGCCGTGGTTCGCCGCCTCGACCGCGACGAGCGCGTGCCAATGGTCCGGCAACGCCAGCATCACGGCGTCAATGTCCTTCCGCGCGCACAGCTCGCGGTAATCCGCGTAGCCTTTGCAATCCTGGTTGCCGTTGTGTTTGTTGACCGTGTCCACCGTGCTTTGCAAATGGTTCTTGTCCACGTCACACACCGCGACAACCTGGCAGGATTTGTTCCCGAGAAAACCGCCGAGATTGCTGCCGCCCTGCCAGCCGCAGCCAATCGCGCCGACGGTGATGCGCTCGGACGCCGCGGGTTTGCCGGGTTGGCGGCCGAGCGCGCTGGCGGGAATGATCGTCGGCGCCGCAACGGCCAGTCCGGTGACGGCGAGAAAACGGCGGCGGGAGAATTTGGTTTCGGGCAGGTTGGTTTTCATGTTCGTTATTGACGACAGGATTGGGTTGGGAATTCGAGAAAAACTTTTGACGACAGATTTAGAACCCGCCGACGTGCCAACCGGCGCGGTAGCTGCGCTTCACCAGCCGGTTCGCGGCGGCGTGATTCGTGAACTTCATCCGGCGATGATTCCATTCGAGTTTCTCGCCCGGATTTCGAATCGCGACCGTGCCGAGCAGGATGGCCTCGGTCATCGGGCCGGTCTGCGCGAAGTGCGATTCCGTCTTCGTCAGCCCGAGGCACGCGTCCACGAAATGATGGTAGTGATCGCGCGGCTCGAACTTCGGGCGCTCGAAGTTTTCAAATTTCTTTTCCGGCAGCAACGTCGGCCCGCGTCCATGGTGATGCAACAATGCGCCTTCCGTGCCGATAAGCATCGCGGACTCCTGCGGATAATCTTCCAGCGAATACAACGCCCGGATGTCCTTCGGCGGGAAATATTCGCCGTCGAACCATTCGAGCGTGAGTTCTTTGCCCTCGATCAAATCGTTGCCGGGAAAAGTCCACGTGATGTGATCGCCCTGCGGCCAGTTGTCGGCGCGGCGGGCGGGGGAATTCTTCCACGACCCCTGCACTTCCGCCTGCACGGTGAGCGCGGGTTTCAATCCCAGCCCTTTCCACGTCGAATCGAAAATGTGACAACCGATGTCACCCGACCAGCCCGTGCCGAAGTCCAGCCATGCGCGCCATTTCGCCGGATGATAAATCGCCGGCGCGTAGTCGCGCACGGGCGCGGTGCCGAGCCACAAATCCCATTTCAACTGCGCGGGCGGTTGCTGACCGGTCGCCGGTCGCGGGCCCACCAGCCGGTAATTCGCCACCGCATCGGCGCGATTTGAACAAAGATACGCGTGCTTGATCTTTCCGATCGCGCCGGTCTTGAGCAGGTGCGCGGTCGTGCGGTCGCCGATACCGGCGGCGAGCTGCGTGCCGAGTTGTGTGACGACGCCGCGTTTCACGGCGGCTTCTGTGAGCGCGCGCACCTCGGCGACGTCGTGGCACATCGGCTTCTGACAGTAAACGTGTTTGCCTTTCCGGATCGCCGAGTACGCGATGGGAAAATGCATGTGGTCCGGCACCGCGGCGTTGATCGAATCAATTTTGTCGCCTTCCTTCTCGAGCAACTCACGCCAATCTGAATAAAGCCGCGCGTCGGGAAATGCTTTTGCCGCCTTGTCGAGATGGTTCGCGTCCACGTCGCAGAGGGCCGCGATGTGAACCTTCGGATGTTTCGCGAGCGTGTTGAGATCATTCCAGCCCATGCCGCCCACACCGATGGACGCGTGATTCAGTTTTGAATTCGGGGAAACCGCCGCGCGCAACCGGGATGGCAAAATGAACGGCGCGGCCAGACCGGCGAGCGCCGTCGCCCGGAGAAAGCTGCGCCGGGTGAATGGAAGTGAAATGCGCCGATCGGAAGTGACGTCACGATGAGGACTGGTTTTCATTCGGAACGCGAGCATGGCTGGCGGGCGAAAGAATTCAAGCGTGATTCTCCGCCGGAATCGGAGCGCCGGTCTCCGACCCGGCTCGTTGAATGATTCCCCAGAAACGGTCCGATTCGGAGATCGGCGCTCCTTCAAAACTCGACTCGCGCGCACGGACAAAATATCTTCCGCGCCGTGTTCGCCGCGTTCCTCGCCACCATTCTGTTCACGATCTCCGTGACGTGCGGCCATCGCACGGCGAAACTCATCGGCGGCGTCGAAGCAAACTTCTGGCGGCTCGCGCTGGCGACTTTGTTTCTCGGCCTCTGGGCCTACCTCGGCGACAGCGGTCTGGGCGGCGATGCGTTTCCGATCTTTCTCATCAGCGGTCTCGTCGGCATCGGCGTGGGTGACGCCGGTTTGTTTCAGGCCTTGCCGCGGCTCGGCTCGCGTCTCTCGCTACTCATCATCCAATGCGTGACCGCACCCATCGCCGCGCTGGTGGAATGGCTCTGGCTCGGCACCACGCTCGGCGCGCCGCAGATTTTTTGCATGATTCTGATTCTCGCCGGTGTCGGCATCGCCTTGATGCCCGGTGAACACCTGCACCTCCCGCGCCGCGTGCTCACGGTTGGAATTTTGTTCGCGCTGATCGGCGCGGTGGGAAACGGTTCGGGCGCCGTGATCAGCCGCAAGGCCTACGCCGTTGCGCACGCGAGCGGGCAAACCATTGACGGTGGCACGGCGGCGTTCCAGCGCATTCTCGGCGGGCTGCTCATCGCGGCGGTCTTGTTGCTCGTCGCGAAGCGACAGTTCGTCCGCCTGCCCGAGGACGTGGAAGACGTGTTCGACACGACCTCCGCGCGCGACAAGTGGCGGCGCATCTGGCCGTGGGTCATGATGAACAGCGTCGCCGGCCAGACGCTCGGCGTGAGCTGCATGCAATGGGCGCTCGAAACCACGCCCACGGGAATCGTGATGTCCATCGTTGCGCTGACCCCGCTGACCGTGATTCCATTTGCACGCGTGTTCGAGCATGAAAAAATCACCACCCGCTCGCTCGCCGGCGGCGCGCTTGCCGTCGTGGGTGTGGTGGGTTTGACGTTGACCAAATACAAACTCGCCGCACCGCACTGAACGAACCGCCAGATGAAAACGGTAAAAATCATTTCAACCATTATCGCCATGGCCATCATCACCAAGACCACCTTCGCCCTCGACGCCGCGCAAGCCGCGCGCGTGGACGCCTTGTTCAAAAACTTCGACCACCCGAACGCGCCCGGCGCGAGCGTGATGGTCATTCACAACGGTAAATCCGTTTTCGCCAAAGGCTACGGCCTCGCCGACCTCGTCACCAAAACGCCCTGCACCACGAACACCAACTTCCGCCTCGCGTCGGTCTCCAAACAATTCACCGCGATGGCGGTGTTGATGCTCGCGGATCGCGGCAAGCTGAAGCTCGACGAGAAGCTCACCGATTTCTTTCCAGAATTTCCGAGTTACGGAAAGCAAATCACCGTTCAGCAATTGCTCACGCACTCGTCCGGCCTGATTGAATACGATGAAATCATGCCGGCGGGAACGACGATTCCGGTGCTCGACCAGGATGTGCTGCGACTGCTGATCGAACACACCGGCGACGCGCCGAAAGCCGACCTGCACACCGTGGCCTGGTCGGAGAACGAAACGGAGAACGCCGCGAAGTTGAAGGTGGAACTGCAACAACGCGCCGCGTCCGTGAAAACGAATCGCCCGGCGACTTACTTCCCGCCCGGCTCAGAGTTTCGCTACAGCAACTCGGGTTACGCGCTGCTCGCGCTGATTGTCGAGGTGCGCTCGGGCCAGACCTTCGCGCGCTTTCTCAAAGAGAACATTTTTGAGCCGCTCAAGATGACGAACACACAGGCCTACGAGCAGGGGTTGAGCGTCGTCCCGAACCGCGCGTTCGGCCACTCACTTGCGTCCAACGTGTGGGTGCGCACCGACCAAAGCCTGACGAGTTCCGTGCTCGGCGACGGCGGCATCTATTCCTCGCTGTCGGATTTGTTCAAGTGGGATCAATCGCTCTACAAATCGAAACTCGTCAGTGAGCGCGTTCTGCGCGCCGCCTTCACGCCGCACTCGAAGTCGGATCGGGCCGGACTGAGCTACGGATACGGCTGGTTCATCGGCGAATATCGCGGGCTGAAGGAAATCTCCCACAACGGCAGCACGATCGGTTTTCGCAATCGCATCGCGCGCTTTCCGGAAAAACATTTCACTGTGATCATCCTGTCGAATCGAGCCGGCGGTGAGTGGAATGAATTTCCGCATCGCATCGCGGACATCGTGTTGTTTGATGCCGGGCGATAAGCACCAGAACGGAATGTTTGCCACGGATCTTCGAGGTGATACATTGCCCACATGAGCGCGATTGAAATGGTCATCGAAAAAGTGAAGCGATTGGACGAGGCGCGCGCCCGTCAGTTGCTGAACTTGCTGCAAGGTCAGGAGCAAACGGCGGCAACAGCCCGCCAACCGGCCGGCGCGATGGCCATGCTCGGTTTCGCGCGGCGCTTCCGGTCTGCCCCGCGTTCCACCACCGACTGGATGAATGAACTCCGCGCGGGAGAGCGTGAGTGATGGCCTGGGTAGTGGACACCTGCCTGTTGATTGACGTCGCCGAGGCCGACCCGACGTTCGGGGTGGCTTCCGCTAAACTGCTCGACACCAAACGCACGGACGGTCTGACGATTTGCCCGGTAACCTACGTTGAACTCGCCCCCGTATTCAGCGGCGATCAAACCGCCCAGAATGAATTCCTGTTCAACCTCGGTGTCACCTGGCCCGAAGCCTGGAGTCAGGCGGACTCTGAGGAAGCCCACCGCGCCTGGCATCGGTATGTCGCCGTCCGTCGAACCGACAAAGTTCCAAAACGCCCGCTGGCGGATATTTTGATCGGGGCGTTCGCGTCGCGGTTCGACGGCATTCTGACCCGCAACAAGAGCGATTTCCGCAATGTGTTTCCAAGTCTGACCATTGGTGTTCCGTGACCAAACCCACCACGACGAGCATGGCGAACGAACTGCAATCCGCCGCCGACTCGCTCGGGCTGGAAAAATTCTCGCGCCACATTTTTCTGTGCGCGGAGCAGACGGAGGCGAAATGCTGCGCGCGCGAACAGGGCGTGGCGTCGTGGGAATTTCTAAAACGCCGGCTGAAGGAACTCGGTCTCGTTGGGCCTGAGCCAAAAGTTTTCCGCACGAAAGCCAACTGCTTGCGCGTTTGCGTGAGCGGTCCCATCGCGGTCGTGTATCCCGAAGGCGTCTGGTATCACTCCTGCACGCCGGCGGTGCTGGAACGCATCATCCAGGAACATCTCATCGGTGGGAAAGTCGTGGCGAAATTTGCGTTTGCGAGGAATCCGCTTGCGACCTGGAAAACTGAAAACTGAACACTTCGGGCGGGAAAGTATTCAGTGTTCAGTATTCAGTCATCCGTTCACTTGTCACGCGCCTCAACGAACGCAAGTTGCCGCCTCAAACTCCGCCGCACGGCGTCCTCGATGCCCGGCGCGAAGCGGGCGGGAGATTGGGCACGGGCGTAATTGCACTCGTCCACTTCGTAGCCGCCTTCGGGCAGCAGCGCCTCGGTCGGCAGATACGTCAGCCCTTGCTGCGAGTAACCCCAGACGAAAACGTTCCGGCCCCCGAGCCACTGCTTCACTTTCTGCGACCACTCCACACACGGCTCGCCCGCAAAACAGCAAATCCATTCATCGTCCGCGAGCCGCACGAGACCGACGGGCCACGGGTCGCCCTTGGCGAACCCTTCGCCGGAGTCGTAACGTGCCAGCCAGTAGGCGGCGACGGCGCGGCGGAATTCGCTTTGCGCATCCTTCGCCATCGTCTCGTAAATCTCGCGCGGCGGCGGATTGCCGCGCAGGAAAAATGGCCGGTCAGCGGCGGCAGCAAGGTTCAGCACCAATTTTTTGCCGGATGATTTAGCTCCCCTCTCCCCATCCGATGGGGAGACGGTGGCCGAAGGCTGGGAGAGGGGTTTCATCGCTGCGAGAATGTCGTCCGCCAGTTGTTTTCCGGCGAGAAACAGATTCGTCGCGCCACCGCTGCGAAAGGTGTTGTTCTCCAAATTGGCAGTGACGCGCGGGCGCACATTGCCCGCCGTGCCCTGGACGAATTGCACCTGCGCCGCGCCGAGCTTTTCGCGAAGGATGTTCCGCGTCACGCCGGGAAAATCCGCGGAGATGGCCGCGCCCGCGAAGCCATAGACGATCACCGGATGGCACGCGTAGGAGAACACGAGCGCCGGCGCGGAGCCATCCGTTGGCGAAACCTTCAGCACCCAGACCTCCTCGTTGATCGGGCCGTTCGGGTTGGGAAGGAGGCCGACTTTGCCCGCCTTGTTTTTGCCGCGACGATTGATGGCGACCTGCGATGTGCCGCGAAAAGTTTCGACGGTGACGGGCTTGAGATTTTTTCCCGCCGCGCGCGTGGCGGAAATGATTTTGTCCGTCAGCGTTTTGAAATATTCGACTTCAATTTCCGGCGCGGGGCCGACGCCCGCCATCATCTCGCGGATCATGTACGGCCCGCTGTGCGTGTGCGAGGCGTTGAGGACGACGAGATTGTAGTCCAACCCGAGTTCGTGAACGATGCGCGTGCGCAACCGGTCGCTCAACGACGGCGGCAAGCCGACGACATCGAACGAGACGAGCACGAAGCCCGCGCCTTTGGCGTCCTTGAGAAACAGAACCTGCGCGAAGAGCGGATCGAGAATTTTTTTGGCCGTCGTCTCCGGCCCGCCGCGTCCGCCGAGACCGATGCCGAGCGGCGGGGTGATGTCCACTTCGGCCCAGCCGGCTTGAGCGGTGGGAGTTTCGGCGGCTCCAGCGCGTAGGTTGACCAAGGCGAATGCGCCGAGCAGCAGCGCAGTCAAGCGGAGGAAAGTTTGCGGACGATTCATCGCGCTGACTTTCTCCAAACGAATCAGTTCTGCCAATGGGAATTTTGGGGACATTGCTGGATCGCGATTAAATGACGGAGCGCGGCGTTCACGCCGCTTCAGCGGTCGCAGTGGGGAAGCGCAGGAGAACTCAATGTCCGCTTGCGGTTGGAAAGGTGAAGCGGCGTGAACGCCGCGCCCCGTGCGCGTAGAGTTCTCGCGCCGCTATGTCTCGCGCTGCAATAACTGCTCGACGCGCCCGCGCCGGAAGGCTATCCCCTTCCCATATCAGGTGCGGTCATGGCCAAACTCCTCGTCAAAACTGTCGGCGTAGCAATTGAAGTTCTGGAACTGCGGCTGGGCGTGAATCGCGTGGGCCGCGCGGCGGACAACCATTTTCAAATTCAACATCCCACCGTCTCGACGCATCACTGCCACCTGGTCCTGGGTGACGGCACGGTGTTGCTGCGCGACTGCGGCTCGACCAACGGCACGTTCGTCAACGGCGAGCGCGTGGTGGAAGCGCCATTGCAAACCGGCCAGACCGTGCGGCTCGGCGACGTGGAATTGTTCGTCGAGACGACGGAGGTGACGGTGGCGATTCCACACTACGACCGTCCCCTGCCCTCGCCACCGGTGGTGCTCGCGGACGGCGCCATCATTTGTCCGCGGCATCCGCACGCGCGCGCCACGCATCAATGCACGCATTGCCGCGAGTTGATGTGCGACGGCTGCGTGCATCACCTGCGGCGGCGCGGCGGGAAGGTGTTCGAGTTTTGTCCGCCTGTGCAGCAATCCGGTGGAACTGATCGGCGGGCCGAAGCCGAAGAAGAAAACGTTTTTTACCGTGCTCAAGGAAACCGTCAAGTTGCCGTTCGAACGCGGAAAGAAGAATTCGTGAGGAGGCGGCGACCGCCCGCGCGGGTAGTTACCCTCCGTCCCCGCCTTGTGCCCGAGGCCACGGGCGCATTATGCTCGCGCGAAATCACGTGGATGCCATGAGCCGCCTTGCCGCATCAATTCGCGTCGCAGCGTTCGCGCTGCTGACCGGGCAGCTTGCGCCCGCCGCTGATTCGTCGTCGAACCGGTTCACGCCCGAGGTCGCGGGTTACCTCAAGACGTTCAAGAGCGGAGGTGCGCTCACGGACAGTTCCCGAGCGCTGACGCCGACGGAAACGCTGAAACACTTCAAGCTCGCTGACGGCCTCCAGATGGAAGTGGTCAGCGCCGAGCCAACCATTCGCCAGCCGCTGAATCTGCACTTCGACGAGCGGGGCCGGCTGTGGGTCGTGCAATATCTCCAGTATCCGTTTCCCGCCGGGCTGAAGGTCGTGAAGTATGACCAGTATCTGCGCGCGGTGTTCGACAAAGTGCCGCCGCCGCCGCCGAATCACACGAAGGGCGCCGACCGGATCACGATCCTCGAAAGCACGCGCGGCGACGGCGTCTTCGACCGGGCGAAGGATTTTGTTTCCGATCTCAACATCGCGCGCAGTGTCGTCTGCGGGCGCGGCGGCGTGTGGATTTTGAATCCGCCGTACCTGCTTTTTTATCCGGACAAAAATCACGACGACATTCCGGACGGTCCGCCGGAAGTTGCGCTCAGCGGTTTCGGTCTCGAAGACACGCACAGCGGCGCGAACAGTCTCGCGTGGGGACCGGACGGCTGGCTTTACGGCGCGCACGGCAGCACTTGCACGGCGGACATCAAGGGCGTGAAGTTTCTCGGCCAGGCGATCTGGCGTTATCATCCGGTCACGAAGGAGTTTGAAGTGTTCGCCGAAGGCGGCGGCAATACCTACAGCCTGGAGTTCGACGCGCACGGGCTGGCGTACTCCGGCAGCAATTACGGCGAGACGCGCGGCCTGCATTACGCGCAGGGCGGCGCGTACATCAAGAACTGGGGCAAGCACGGCCCGTTGATAAATCCCTATTCGTTCGGCTGGTTCGAGCACATGCCGAGCAAGGGCTTCCCGCCGCGCTTCCCGCAGACGATGATCATTTACGAAGGCGGCGCGATCCCCGCTTACGAGGGACAACTCATCGCCGGCATGTCGCTGGTCAATCGCGTGCAGGCGGCGAAGCTGATTCGCGACACCTCGACGTGGCGCACCGAAGACACCGAAGCCATCGTGCTCACCGACGATCGTTGGTTTCGTCCGGTGGACACCAAGACCGGTCCCGATGGCGCGATCTACATGGCGGACTGGTATGACAGCCGCCTCAGTCATCTCGATCCGAACGACACGTGGGACAAGGAACGCGGCCGCATCTACCGGCTCTCGGCGGTTGGGGCGAAACCAGCGCCGTCGTTCAACCTCGCGAATCTCAGCACGGGCGAACTCATCAAAAATTTCTCGCATCCGAACAAATGGTTTCGGCAGACCGCGCTGCGAATTTTTTACGACCGTCATGACGCGAAAGCCGTTCCCACGCTACGCACGCTTGTGGCGAGGGAAACCGGCCAGGTTGCGCTCGAAGCATTCTGGGCGGTGAACGCCAGCGGCGGGTTCACCGAGGAATTTGCGCTCGGCACGTTGAACCATCCGAATCCCTTCGTGCGCTATTGGACGGTCCGGCTCATCGGCGACGGGAAAAAAGTTTCGCCTGCGCTTGAGGAAAAACTCATCGCGCTTGCGCGCACCGAAGCCGACTCGCAGGTGCGCAGTCAACTCGCCAGTTCTTGCAGACGGCTCCCGGCGGCGGACGCCCTTCCCATCCTCCGCGAGCTGTTGCTGCGAACGGAAGACGTGAACGACACGCACCTTCCCCTGCTCCTCTGGTGGGCCATTGAGAGCAAGTGCGGCTCGAATCGCGAGCTGGTGCTCAATCTCTTTCGGCAGCCGGCGCTCTGGCAGACGCCGATCGTCAGCAAGTTCATCGTGTCGCGGCTCGGCCAACGCTTCACCGCGGAACGGAGCGAGGCGAATCTCGTTACCGCCGCGCAGTTGCTCACGCTGGCCCCGTCCGCCCGCGAAGTGGACGAGCTGGTGCGCGGGATGGAAGAAGGCTTGCAAGGCGACGCGGTGAAAGCCGTGCCCGCCGCAATGCAAGAGCGCGTCGCCGCAATCTGGGCCAGCCGACCGAAAACGCCCACGCTCATCAGCTTCGCCTCGCGCCTGGGTAATCCGGACGCCGCCGCCGCCGCGCTCGAACAACTGGCCGATGCGAAGTCGCCCGAGCCGTTCCGGAAAAAACTCGTGGCGCTGCTCGCGGAGCGCCGCGTCGCCGCCGCGGTCCCGGTTTTCCTGGAGTTGTTGCGCAAGGAGAAGAGCGAGAGTTTCCAACTCGAAGTGCTGAATCATTTGCCACGGTTCGGCGACGAGCGGATTCCCGCTGCGCTCCTGGAACTTTATCCCGGCCTGAGCGTTGAGTTGCGCGACCTCGCGCGCAGCGTCCTGTGCAGCCGCGTGAATTGGTCGCGTCGCCTGCTCGAAGCCGTGAGCAAAGGCGCGCTACCCCGCGAGCAAGTGCCGGTCGTCAACCTCCTCGCCATCCAAAATCACCACGACGCGCGCTGCGACGAACTCATCTTGAAACATTGGGGCAATCTCAAACAAAGTTCCGAGGACAAGAATCAAAAGCTCGCGGACGTCCGCAAACTCCTCGCCACCGGCACGGGCGACATCGCGGCGGGCCACGCGATCTTCAAGCAAACCTGCGCCACTTGCCACACGCTGTTCGGCGAGGGCGGCAAGGTCGGACCGGACTTGACCGGTTACGAGCGCGACAATCTGGATTTCTTGCTGCCGGCCATCGTGGATCCCAGCCTTGCGATCCGCGAAGAGTTCACCGCCTTCAACATCACGACGAAAGACGACGAGTCGCTTACGGGATTTCTCACCGAGAACCAGCCGCAGTCCGTCAAGCTGCTGGACACCACCGGTCACGCGGTGGTCATCGCGCGCGAGCAGATCGCATCGCTGCAAGCCACGCGCGTCTCGCTCATGCCGGAGGGATTGTTGGACGGGTTGAAGGAGCAGCAGATCCGAGATTTAATCAGCTTCCTCGCGCAGAAGAAGTGAGCGCGGGCGGCGGCGAGCGGGAGTTTCACTCGACACGTTGCGCCGTTTGCCAAATTATCCGGCTCGTCCATGCAATTGAAAACTTCCGTCGCGTTGCTGTTCG
Organism: Pedosphaera sp.; assembly: GCA_009695195.1. Taxonomy (GTDB): domain Bacteria; phylum Verrucomicrobiota; class Verrucomicrobiia; order Limisphaerales; family JADLHS01; genus CAIKLQ01. Next base: position 24,674 of record SIBJ01000035.1, on the reverse strand, counting down.
CGCTCGCACTTGCGGCTGCCATTCCAGCACAGGAGCAAACCGTTTTGCCCGACACAAAACCGTTGACGCTCCAAGGTGATCTTTCCGCGCAGATGGTTGCGGGCATTGACAAATTTCTCACGCGGGAGATCGAGCGGTCGGTTGCCGGACGAAACAAATTCTGGCAGCGGGATTTTTCGTCGCGCGCGGCCTACGCGAAATCGGTGCAACCCAATCGCGACCGCCTCCGCCAAATCATCGGCGCGGTGGACGCGCGGTTGCCGGTGACGGCGCTGGAATTTGTCGGCGATACGACGAATCCCGCCACTGTCGCCGAGACCGAACTTTATTCCGTCCACGCCGTGCGCTGGCCCGTGTTCGAGGGAGTTTATGGCGAGGGCTTGTGGCTTGAGCCGAAAGGCGAAGCGCTGGCGCGAATCGTCGTGCTACCCGATGCGGACCAGACGCCGGAAATGCTCGTCGGTTTGTCGCCGGGATTGCCGCCGGAACGACAGTTCGCCCGCCGCCTCGCCGAAGCCGGCTGCGAAGTGCTCGTGCCCGTCCTGATCAATCGGGACGACACGCGGTCAGGCAACGCGAAGATCAATCGCTTCACCAACCAGCCGCATCGCGAGTGGATTTACCGGCAGTCGTTCGAGATGGGCCGGCATGTCATCGGGTACGAAGTGCAAAAAGTTTTGGCTGCGGTGGATTGGTTCGATCGAGAACGAGTCCAAAGTCCAAAGTCTAAGGTCCAAAGTCAGAAGATCGGAGTCGTGGGTTACGGCGAAGGTGGGTTGATCGCATTGTATTCCGCCGCGCTGGACCCGCGCGTAGAGGCGGCGCTCGTCAGCGGCTACTTCGACTCGCGGCAGCGGGTGTGGGCCGAGCCGATCTACCGGAACGTCTTCGGCCTACTGCGCGAGTTCGGCGACGCGGAGATCGCCACGCTCATCGCGCCGCGCGCGTTGATCGTTGAGCACAGCGGCGCGCCGAGGGTTGACGGTCCACCGACACCGCGCGACGGACGCCGCGGCGCCGCGCCGGGAAAATTGGCAACGCCGGAATTTGCATCAGTGCAAGCGGAGTTCAATCGCGCCCGCGCACTGCTCGCGACGGGCGCGACGAATGGCTTCGACAAGCTGCAACTTATCAGCGACCCGGATGTGAAGACCACGGGGCCGGGATCGGATCGGGCGCTGGCGGCGCTGCTGAACGCGCTCGGCGTGCCCGGGGATAAACTCCCGTCCCTGGCGCCGGCGCCAACCGACGCTCGGACAAATTTCAGCGCGAACGAACGGCAGCACCGCCAGGTTTCGGAACTGGAAAACTTCACGCAGGCTTTGCAACGCGCTTCGGAGCGAACGCGCACGGAGTTCTTTTGGAAGCAGCTCAAGCCAACGACGCCCGAGGAGTGGGCGAAAGCGGTGGTGCCATTCAAACAAAAGTTTTGGGAGGAAAACATCGGCCGGTTGCCGGCCGCTTCGCTGCCGGCAAATCCCCGCAGCCGGAAAATTCTCAGCCGCGACAAGTGGACGGGATACGAAGTCACGCTGGACGTTTATCCCGACGTGTTCGCCTGGGGCTATTTGCTTTTGCCAAATGATCTCAAGCCCGGCGAGCGCCGGCCCGTCGTCGTCTGCCAGCATGGATTGGAAGGTGTGCCGAATGATGTCGTCACGGAGGATGCCACCAGTCAAGGATTCCATTATTACAAAGCCTTCGCCGCGCGGTTGGCGGAACGCGGCTTCGTGGTGTTCGCGCCGCACAATCCCTATCGCGGCGGCGACGCCTTCCGTGTCTTGCAGCGCAAAGCGAATCCGCTCGGGCAATCACTGTTCTCAGTCATCATCGCGCAGCACGACCGGATTCTGGACTGGCTTTCGGACTTGCCATTCGTGGATTCCAAGCGCATCGGCTTTTACGGTTTGTCCTACGGCGGCAAAACCGCGATGCGCGTGCCGGCGGTGCTGGATCGCTACGCCCTTTCAATCTGCTCGGCAGATTTCAACGAGTGGGTGCGCAAAAATATTTCCGTGGATTATCCCGGCAGTTACATGTTCGTGCACGAGTATGAGATCTCGGAATGGAATCTGGGCCACACGTTCGACTACGCGGAGATGGCCGCGCTCATCGCGCCCCGGCCGTTCATGGTCGAGCGCGGCCACAATGACAGCGTCGGCCTGGATGAATGGGTCGGTTACGAGTACGCAAAGGTGCGCCGGCTCTACGATCAACTCGGGATTTCCGACCGCACGCAAATTGAATTCTTCAACGGGCCGCACACGATCAACGGGGTCGGGACGTTTGAGTTTCTTCACCGGCAGTTGAACTGGCCACCGCCAGCGGGGCCTTAGCGCGGAGCGGCGCCGGACTAAAGGTTTCGGACGTCAGCACCGATGCGGCCGGCCCATCCAGACATCGCGCACACCGGGCGAAAAATTGGCGAACAAGAACTCCGCCCCCGCAAACCACGGCCAGGTTTGCGTCAGCAGTGAAGTGGAAGTCAATTCCACGTCCACCCGGACCTGCGGCCACGGCGGATGCCAGATTCGGAAAAACTTTTTCCGCCCGCGTGCGCAGTTGAACGCCGTGTAACGCTCCATCAACCACTCGTCGAGCGAGCCGCGTTCGCACGGTACGAATGGAGCGCCGACCACCAGATCGGCTCGATACTCAAACGGCATTTCCGTCCCCGCATCCGCCACGCGCCCGCGCAACTGGCCGCTTTCGCAATCGTGTTCGTATCGAATGTGCCCGTGGCGATATGGGAGTCCAAACACCGCCGGCCCGAGCTTCACCGCCAGCCGGTTCGACAACCACTCGGCGAGAAAATGAATTCCCGTTTCACCGCCGTTCCGGACGTAGGTGCGAACGTTGAGAAACTCATGCGTCGCGATGGGCCGGAACAACCACGCGGCCAGTCTGCCGCCGAGACGTGGCCGCATCCCACGCATGGTGAACGCGACGAGACTGACAAAGGCGCGACCGTCGTGAAGATCAAGTTGATACGGCACGTCGCGCTGCAACATTTTCACGTCCACCTCGAAGTGCAGCATCAGGACGCGTTCCCAATCGGCGCGGAAAAGCGGCTCGCCGCGACGGGACAACATTCGCAACCGGGCCGCCGCGCTGAGGGTGGAAATATTTTGCCGTGAAGGAACGCAAAGATCACAAAGAACCGGGGCCAAGTCTTTGCGCTCTCCGCGTTCGTTTGTGGCAATCATGTTCGCGCGGTCATTCGTTTTTCCAAATCCGCCACCGCTTCGCGAAACTGGCGGAACCGAAATTCAAATCCGCTCGCCAATAGTCTTCCCGGAACCACGCGGCGGCTTTTCAAGATCAATTCCGTTTCCGTCCGCAGGAAGAACGCGCCGAGTTCCAGCATCCACTCCGCGGCGGGCAGGCCGAACGGCATTCGGCGGACTTTGCAAAGTCCGCCCATCATCTCCGCGTTGGTGAGTGGGTTGGGGGCGCAGAGATTCACCGGCCCGGCCAGTTCGTCTTGGGCGATGATCCATTCGACGGCGCGGCAAAAATCTGCCTCATGAATCCAGGAGACGAATTGTTTCCCGCTGCCCTGCCGCCCGCCAAGACCCAGGTTCGTGAGCCGTCGCAGCACGGGGAAAACACTGTTGCGCCCCAAGCCGAGCACCAGCGCAGTTCGCAGCGCAACTCTCCGTGTTTTAGGCAACGACGTGAGGAGTCGTCCATCCATCTCCTCAAACAGCGCCCGCTCCCACGCCTGCGCGACCTCGACCGAGAATGCATCCTTCGCCTCCGCCACCGAATCCATTTCGCGACTAGACTCATCGTGCGCCGAACCGAAGGTGTGTTTGTAAACCGTCGCGGTGCTGGAGTTGAGCCACACGCGCGGCGGCGCTTTGCACTTCGCGATGGCCTGTCCCACGACACGGGTCGAGTTCACGCGCGAGTCCATGATCTCCCGACGGTTCTTCGCGTTGTAACGGCAGTCCACCGAGCGACCGGTGAGATTCACCACCGCCGTCGCGCCTTCCAGTTCGCGCGCCCAATCGCCGACCGTCCGCGCGTCCCAAACGACTTCACGGACGACATCGGTCCTTGATTTGGGTGAGCGAGTCAGAACGACAACCTCCCAGCCAAGCGCTGAGAAATATTTCGCCAGTTCTCCGCCGAGAAAGCCCGAACCGCCGGCGAGGAGGATGCGTTGCGGTTTCATGGCATTTCAAAGAAAGCGGAATGCCGGCAGGGTTCGCGCCGGTTCACAGCACAACGGCCACCGAGGCAGTGCCGGTGGCGAGCAATCCAACGGTAGCCGGTCGCAGCGAGTCCACCTAACGGCGGCAGCGCCATCACGGCCGCCAACGGCCGCAACCACCAAATGGAACGAAGCAAAACAAGCCAGGCGTGGATTCCGCTGTAGATGGTGCCGTCGGCCAGTTGCAGTCTCATTTCCGCGCGCAGATCGGCCTCGGTGACGTGCAGACGTGCGGCGGTGCCGGGAGTTTGCAACGGCAACCAGACGAATCCGCGGCGCGCGAAGCCCTCGCTCCAACGCGCGGCGCCGCGGGCGCAGAAGGGGCAGTCAGCATCATAAAAAACCCAGCCGATGGGTAGTGTTCCGTTTGTGACTGTCATTTCCGCATTCACAGAATTTACCTGTCAAAAAAATTTTAGCCGCCGATGCCGAGCAGCTTGCGAATCTTGTCACCGGCTTTCACAAATTTCGTGAGCGCTTCCGTCGGCCACAGGCGGATCTGGCCATACCACGCGGTGGTGGTTTCAAAAAATTCGCCGAGTTCGCGGAGTTTCTGTTCGGTGTATTCGTCGGTTTCCTTGTCCTTCTCCGCTTCGGCCACGCAACTGCGCAACATCGCGATGGTGGGATCAATCTCGCGCTTCTTCCGTTCGTCCAGCACGACGCGGAACATCTCCCAGACTTCCTTCATGCTCTCGAAGTGATCGCGTTTGTCGCCGAGGACGTGCGTGAGTTTGACGATGCCCCAGCCCTGAAGTTCCTTGAGGCTGTTGCTGACGTTGGAGCGCGCGACCTCGAGCGTGTCCGCAATCGTCTCGGCGGGGAGCGGTTTGGGCGAGATGAAAAGCAGGGCGTGAATCTGCGCCACGGTGCGGTTGATGCCCCAGCGCGTGCCCATCTCGCCCCAGTGGAGGATGAACTTCTGTTGGACTGGACTCAGTTTTGGCATCGCAGTTCGTTTGTTTCTGTCTGAACAGAAAATACAGAATCAGTGGCAAAGCGCAAGAGTTTTATTGTGCGTGGCGTGTCTGGGAAAAACGAAGGCCGACCTTGCGGCCGGCCACCGTGAAACGTCGTTATTAATTCAGACAATCATTTCCGAAGGCGGTAGAACACGGCAGCCGAACCTGCCGGAGTAAGGTACGGTGAGGTTGTAATGCCTGGAACGTCGAACCAATTGGTCGGGTTCGTAATGCTGACGGAATTGCTCTGCAATTGGAATGAGTTGGTCCAGTTTAAGGTCACGTTGCTTCCCGTCGCGGCGATAGTGATATCTCCGGGAACTGCAACATCCACGACCTTCACCGTGAACGAGGCGGTGTTTGGTAGTCCCCAAGCATCGGTGACTTTCACTGTAAACCCGGCGTCTGCCAGCGCATTGGGCGTCCATTGCACGCGCCCAGTGTATTTGTCCACCGATGCGCCCGCAGGGCCGGAAACCAACTCGAAGGTCATGGCATTGGATGGAACCGAAACGAAATTGTCGAGATACATGAGGTATTCCCCCGGGTTCCCGTCAGCAGGAGCGAGCGTCAATTGCTCAAGGGTCTGTTTGCCAGTGGTGAAATCCAGAAGGCCGTTACCCAAATTGTAACTTCCCACTCCCACATCGGGCAGGCTGAGTTCCACCGTAACCCAGTTACTGGCGGCGACGGTGTTGGTCAGCGCCGGTGCAGGAACGGAACCGGGCGCAGAAACACCGATGAATTCTATGCCCGCACTGCTCCCGCCGGCATCCGAACCGATGGCGCCCGTCGGATTGGTTTCGCGCACGCCGGCCCCGACGAGCAGATCTTTACTGCACCACATGTCAAAGCGCAACGGGCCGGTGATATAGATGATGGGGTTGACCATGTCTTGGGCGCCGGCGCTGCTTGCAGTCGTCAGGCGCAGCCAACCTGCTGGTGCCGTGGCATTGGTCCAGTTCCAAGCGACCTCGAGCACGTTTGAGCCACCACCGTGTGCGCCCGGAAAGCCGCTGGTCACGGCGCTAATGCCGGGATTTTCCACGAAGGGGTCCGTGGAGCCGGAGCCGGAAGGATACGCAAACATTGTGTGGCGCCCCGCCGCGTTGGTTTCAAACATCTGGAAGGCGACGGTTTGCGGGGAGTAATCATCAGCGGCGGGCAAAACCAAGTCCAAAGCCTGGCCGACTTTGTTGGTGAAGCCGGGGGCGGTCAACAGCGGAAAATTGTTAACCAGAAGCGTCGCAGCAGCACTGGTCGTGGGCGGGTCGTTAAGGCTATTGGTGACGGTGACGCTGTACGGACCTGCTTGGGCTAGAGTCACGCCTGTGATGTCGTAGGTGCTCGAGGCGCCGCTGCCGGTCGCGCCTGGAATGTTTGTGCCATAGAACTTCCATTGGTAGTAGACCGTGCCTCCGCCGGTACCTTCGGCGTAAAAAGTCACGTTGCTGCCGACGTTCACGATCTGGTTCGTCGGCGGAACGGTGACAAAGTTCAACGGGTTAACCTGCAAATAGGCGGCGTCGCTGGTCTTTACCGCGAGAGCGTTTGAAACCACAACGGAATAACTTCCCGAATGCGATGGCTGGCTATTGGGGATCGTATAGCTGCTGTCGGTCGCTCCGGCGAGGACAGATGCGCCTTTTTTCCACTGATAGGACAATGCGCCAGCCTGTCCGTAGGCGTAAACAGTCAGCGTCGCATCCTGGCCCATGGAGTTCGTCGTGTTGACCGGTTGACCTGCGATATACGTCTCACCTTGAATGACTTCCAAGCCATCGTAATACGCGTTGCCAGCTATAGTGCCCGCGCGCGGAAAGCCCATGACAATAGAATCCCATTTTACGGCGCTGCTGTTTGTGATTCGGCGACTGAGAATGTTATCAACATAGAAATCATAAACCACTTGACTCGCCGTATTGGTGCCGCGTTCCACGTCAAACCGGTGCCAGCCGACGGAACGGTTCGGAGAGCCGGGGCCGTTCAAGTTGAAGTATCCGAAGGGTGTCCCAAACGCGATTCGTCCCTGGTACTTGCTGCCATTGTACACTTCCGTCGGGTCGAGTGGCGGCGAAATGTTGTTGTTCTGGCCGACGAAAATGACTTGCTGGGCCGACCCGTTGGTGAAGGAGCCGCCGGTATAAGAGCGGACTTCGCATCCGCCGCGGGTTTGAGATTCGTTGTAGAAGTAGTACGTGAACCGAAAAGACTCGCTGGTCAGCCCGAGCCCGGCAGGCAAATTGGCCGACACGCCATCGAGTGAATTCGTCATCTTGGCAGCGTAAACTCCGCCGGTCGGAACCTTGTTGGTAAAGGTCGAGACATACATGTTCGCCGTTAGTAACGTCCAGTTGCTCATGTTTCCCGACTCGAAATTCTCCGTGTAGTTGGTTTGGGCCCGAGTGTTCAAGCACAGCAGGGCGAAGATGGTGATGGCGAAGGTGGACTTTTTCATAGGCACTAATTGTGGCTCAAGGTTGTCAACTGGTTTGATGACGATTCAATTTGCCTGCTGACGTCTCGGGAGTCAACTGGTTCCGCGGCGCATTCGGCTCGGTCAAACCCACCGACATCGCAGTGAATCGAGCCGTGATGGGCCCCCAAATGGCGGCAGGCAGGGAAAATCGTCGGGCGATTTTTCCCGAATGGGTTCGACCTATCTGGTTCACAATCTACACTGGTTCTTCCGCGATTTCTGTGACGTGTGGATATAACGGCAGGGTTTTAAGCAGGTCAACGCTATTGCCCTCGCCGGGCCATCACATATTCATGTGTTTCAGACTCGAACACACGCGTTGGCGGAATCGCGATTTTTCATTTCAGTTTGGGACGGGGCCTGAAATCAGTACTGCCAGCGGGCGGGAGACAGATCAAGCCCCCGCCCTTCCGAGTGCCTCGCTTGACACTCGTTGCTTCGCTGATATTCTCCCGCGCTCCGAGAGCCGGAGTGATTCCAGGCCAAGCGAAACGCTCGCGGTGTCGAACGGAAACAATTTGATTTATGAAACGCCAATACCAACCGTCCAAAGTCCGCCGCCGGCGGCAGCACGGTTTCTTGAACCGCAACTCCACCAAGAGCGGCAAGGCCACGCTGGCCAATCGCCGCCGCGTGGGCCGCAAACGCCTCACGCCGGTGTGATGCGATGCCCGCCCCGCCGCAACGCCTCCGCTTCGGACGCGGCGCGCGCATCAAGCAGGCGCGTGACTTCGCCCGGGTGCGACAGCAGGGGCAACGCGCGGTTTGCGGCTGCCTCATCGCCAACTGGCAGGTGCTCTCCGGCGGCGCGGCAACGCGGCTCGGCGTGGTGGTCAGCGGCAAAGTCGGCAACTCGGTGGTCCGCAGCCGCGTCCGGCGCTTGCTCCGCGAAACTTTCCGCCTCCATCAAAATGAAATCGCCCAACCGCTCGACCTCATCCTCGTGGCGCGAAAATCCATCGTCGGCCACAAAGTGTGCGACGTGGAAAAAGATTTTCTCGCGTCGCTGGGCCGCGCCGGGCTGCTGAAACAATGAAGAAGAAAGAATGCAGAATGAAGAAATTGAAGGGTGGTTTCCGGACTGCGACGGGGATTATCATTCTTCATTCTTCATTCTTCATTCCGCGTTCTCGCCAATGAATCCGGCTCAACACATTTTGATTTTTGCCGTGCGCGTTTACCGCTGCACGCTTTCGCCAGCGCTAGGCTTCCTGTTCGGGCCGGGCGGTTGTCGTTTCACGCCGACGTGCTCGGGTTACGCGCTCGAAGCCATCCAAAAACACGGCGCGCTCGCCGGCGGCTGGCTCGCCACCAAACGCGTCTGCCGTTGCCACCCGTGGGGCGGTTGCGGCCATGACCCGGTGCCGACGACAGATTTCAAATCGCAGATTTCCAACCTCAACTCCGCCGAGCATGGATCGTAAATCAATCTTCATCGCCATCGCGTGCCTCGTGCTGCTCATGGTCTGGTCGAATCTGGTCAACAAGATTTATCCGCCCAAGCCGCTGCCGCCGGGTGACACGAACGCGGTCGCCACGGCTGCGGCAACCGTGACGAATCAGGCCGCCGCCACGACCAGCACATCGCCGCCGACCGTCACCAGCACCAACCTCACCGCGCCGAAAGCGTTGCCCGTGTTCCACGGCGAAGAACAGACGATCACGCTCGTCAACACGAACGCGCGTTTCACCTTCACGTCGGCGGGCGGCGGTTTGAAGACCATCGAGTTGTTGAGCTTTCCGGAAACCGTTCCGGGCTGGCGCAAGCATCTCGCGAGCACCAACGGCGTGATCCTCAACACCCGCGAGGCCGCGCCCGTGCTGTCCGTGCTCGCCGACGAATCGGTTCACGGCGATGGCGTGTTCGCGCTGACGGAAACGGCGAACGGTGTGCGCGCCGAAAAAACGCTGCCCAACGGCCTGCACATCGTCAAAGAATTCCGGCTCAGCACCAATTACCTGTTTCACACGACGGTGCGTTTGGAAAACAGTTCGTCCAACGCGCTCACGTTGCCCACGCAGGAATGGGTCACCGGCACCTCCGTCCCGATGGGCCCGGACGATCACGGCGATGTTCAAGGCGTCATGTGGTACGACGGCAAGAGCAGCCCTGAGCAGAAAGAGCGTCCGTGGTTCGATGGCGGCGGAATTCTCTTTTGGAAGAGCCCGCCGCGGACGGAATTCCGCGCCGGCCAGAGCAACGTCGTCTGGGTCGCCGCGCAAAACCAGTTCTTCACGCTCGTTGCCATGCCGGCGACGCACGCCGTGAGCGTGGTTTCGCGGCCGATCGAATTGCCGCGGCCGGCACACGGTTGGGCGAGCGATACCAACAACCCCGTTCCGAAAGGTTTTCAAACCGCGCTCGTCTATCCCGCGGTCACCCTCGCGCCGGGCCAATCCCTCGAACGACAGATTCATTTCTTCGCCGGGCCGAAGGAGTACCGCACGCTGGCGCGGGTCGCGGACCGTTTTCAAAACAGTTCCGATCTCGTGATGGGCTACGGCGGCTTCCTGGGATTTTTCTCGAAGGCGCTGTTGCTCGGCATGAACTGGGTGCATCACGCGTTGCATGTGCCCTACGGCTGGGCCATCATCGTCATCACCGTCGTCATCAAGGTCCTGTTCTGGCCGCTGACCGCCGCGAGCACGCGCTCGGCCAAACGCATGCAGGCGCTCGCGCCGCAGATCGCCGCGCTCAAGGAAAAATACAAGGACGACCCGCAAAAGTTTTCGGCCAAGCAGTGGGAGTTCTGGAAAAAGAACAAGGTGAACCCGATGAGCGGCTGCCTGCCGATGCTCGTGCAGTTGCCGGTGTTCTTCGGCCTCTACGGCATGATCCGCACGGCCATCGAATTGCGCGGCGCGAGTTTTCTTTGGGCGCTCGATTTGTCGCAGCCTGACACGCTTTACATCATTCCCGGCCTGAACTTCATTCCGTTCCTCGGCACGCCGGAAGGACTGCCGTTGAACCTGCTCCCGATCATTTACATCGCCACCGCGCTCTGGCAATCGCACCTCACGCCGGCCTCGCCCGGCATGGATCCGGCGCAGCAAAAAATGATGCGCTGGATGCCGCTCATGTTCCTCGTCATCCTCTACAACTTCTCGTCCGGCCTCGCGCTCTACATGACCGTCAACAATTTGCTTACGATCTTGCAGACCAAGCTGACCAAGACCCTCGCACCGGCGACCCCGGCCGGGCCGGCCACGGTTCCGGCCTTGACGCCGGCCAGCAAAAAGAAAAAATAGCGCACATGGAAACGCAAACCGCGAGCGAACCAAACTGACCCGGCTCTCAACTCCTCAACTCTCAACTCCGCGATGCCCGCCGAACCGAAACTCACGCTGGAAAAAATCCTCGAACTGCTCGGTTTCCCCGCCACGGTGGAGGAGCACCCGGTGGACGACGGCCTCCTGCTCGACGTGAAAACGGACGACTCGGGCCGGCTCATCGGCCGCCAGGGACAAACCCTTTCGGATCTGCAGTACATCACCAACCGCCTCCTTTTTCAGCAGGATCAGAACGCGCCGAAAGTGATGGTGGACGTGAGCGGTTACCGCGCGCAGGCCCGCGAGGCGCTCGTGAAAAAAGCGAAAGACGCCGCCGAAAAAGTCCGCCGCTGGGGTGAGGTGGTGGAACTCGAACCGATGAGCGCCTTCGACCGCCGCATCATTCATCACGCGCTCAAGGACGATCCCGACATCGAAACGCAAAGCGTCGAAGTCGAAGGCACGGAGAAGAAAGCGATGTTGTTGCGGCCGAAGCACTGAACCGGAGGAAGGAACTGAACAGGAGGAAACGGAGGAAACGGAGCGGAGGTGCTCGCCGGAAACAGTTTCTCTGTTCTCTCCGTTTCCTCCTGTTCATTCCGGCTTCCGCGCCGACGACAATCAGCGAGCGATCTTTCCAAACACGATCATGTGCCGGTCGCTCACGATTTCGACGCGCAGTTCTCCCAATCCCGCCCGTAGCAACTGCCGCCGAACTTCCGCCGGCGTGAACGCGGCCAACAGTGAATTGTAAAAGTCCCGTCGCAGTACCGCCGGCTCGTCGTCGGCATATTTTTTGACCATCGCGCGCGCTTTCGCTTTCGTCGCGGGCCGACGCAAGTCCGGCACGAACACCATCGTTCCGGCCTTGGAATAATTCCGGATCGTTTGCCAAAGCACCTGCGGCTCGTGGAGGTGATGCAGAAAGCTGCTGGAAATGATCACGTCGTAAGTCCGGTGCGGAATCGGCGCGCCGGGAATGAAACCTTCGATGAGCTTGATTCGCCGCGAGAGCTTCGCGCGCCGCACCGCCGCCCGGCCAAACTTGAGCATCGCCGCCGAACCGTCCACCGCGTGAAACGAGTAGCCGGGATTTGCCTGCGCGAAACGGATCGTCACATCACACGGGCCGCAGCCGAGATCGAGCGCGTGCGCCCGCTGCGAACGCTTGGGAAATTTTTTCGCGAACAATTTCGGATACGAACTGTGCGCCGATTCAAAGTCCGCCTGCGCGTAGGCTTTCGCCTGCTTCGCGTCGGACATGAGTTCGGGTTCAACGGTGCGTTTCATCCGGTTTTTCTTAATCTCAATCTTAATCGTAATCTTAATCTCCCAGCAGCAGCGATTAAGATTAAGAACAAGATTAAGAGTAAGAGGGGAACTAAAACCGCAGATGCTTCACCGTCAGCCCGCGATTGATCAACTGTTTCAACGAATCAATCCCGATGCGCAAATGCTTGTCGAGGAACTGCTGCGTCACCTTCGCGTCGCTGGCAGCGGTCTTCACGCCTTCGGGTTGCATCGGTTGATCGGAAACGAGCAGCAGCGCGCCGGTGGGGATTTCGTTCGCGAAGCCAGTGATGAAGATCGTCGCCGTCTCCATGTCAATGCCGATGCACCGGATCTTGCGCAGATATTTTTTGAATTGATCGTCGTGCTCCCACACGCGGCGGTTCGTCGTATAAACCGTGCCCGTCCAGTAATCGCGCTTGTGATCGCGGATGGTGGTGGAGATGGCCTTCTGCAAACTGAACGCCGGGAGCGCGGGCACCTCCGGCGGGTAATAGTCGTTCGACGCGCCCTCGCCCCGGATGGCCGCGATGGGCAACACCAGATCGCCGAGATTCGCGACGTGTTTCACGCCGCCGCATTTGCCGAGGAACAAGACCGCCTCGGGTTTGATCGCGCCCAGCAGGTCCATGATCGTCGCCGCGCTGGCACTGCCCATGCCGAAGTTGATGATCGTGATGCCGTTCGCGGTGGCGTTGAGCATCGGACGATCCTTCCCGCACAGCGGCACGCGATGCCAGCTTGCGAACATGCGGACGTAATCGCTGAAGTTGACGAGCAGGATGTGCTTGCCGAAGTCCTTGAGCGCCGTGCCGGTGTAGCGCGGCAGCCAGTTGGCGACGATGTCGGATTTGGTTTTCATGCCGTTGCCACAGGTGTTTCACACAGAATCTCCCTGCGGGCAAGCGGAAACCAGCCGCCGCAAAGTCCAGTTGCAGCCTTGACGTGAACCGCCGCGTGGTCAAAAACTATTCCCGCACCCACAACCAATCACGGAGCGCATTATGAGCAAAATCAGAGTTCTCGTCGGCACGAAAAAGGGCGCGTTCATCCTGACCGCGGATGGCACGCGCCAGAACTGGGAAGTCAGCGGGCCGCACTTCGCGGGCTGGGAAATGTATCATCTCAAAGGTTCGCCGGCGGATCCGAACCGCATTTACGCCTCGCAGACGAGCGGCTGGTTCGGCCAGGTCATCCAGCGTTCGGACGACGGCGGCAAAACCTGGAATCCGCCGGGCACCAAGCCGGAAGATTTGATGGGCCCGGGCGGAATGCCCAACGGCAAGAGCAACCAGTTCACTTACGAAGGCGAAGTGGGCACGCACAAGTTTTACGACGGCTCGCAGCATCCGTGGGAATTCAAACGCATCTGGCACATCGAGCCGTCACTCACGGATCCGGACACGGCGTACGCCGGCGCGGAGGACGCGGCGATTTTCAAGACGACGGACGGCGGCAAAACCTGGAAGGAACTTCCCGGCTTGCGCAGCGCCAAGGGACATCTCTGGCAACCGGGCGCGGGCGGCATGGGCTTGCACACGATCATCCTCGATCCGAAGGACGCGAACCGGATTTACATCGCCATCTCGGCGGCGGGCGCGTTCCGCACCGACGACGGCGGCAAAACCTGGAAGCCGATCAATCGCGGGTTGAAGTCCAAATACGAACTGCCCGATCCCGATGCGGAAGTCGGACATTGCGTCCATCGCATCGCCATGCACCCGTCGCGACCGGGCGTGTTGTTCATGCAGAAACATTGGAACGTGTTGCGCACTGACAACGCGGGCGATCAGTGGACGGATGTCGGCGGCAATCTGCCGTCGGACTTCGGCTTCCCGATTGACGTTCACTTCCACGAACCGGAAACGATTTACGTCGTGCCGATCAAGAATGACTCGGAACATTTCCCGCCGGAGGGAAAACTCCGCGTGTATCGCAGCCGCACCGGAGGCAACCAATGGGAACCGCTGACGAAAGGTCTGCCGCAGCAAGATTGCTACGTGAACGTCCTGCGCGACGCGATGGCCGTGGACCAGCTCGATCCGTGCGGCATTTATTTCGGCACGACCGGCGGCCAGGTTTATGGCTCGGCCAACGGCGGCGATACCTGGAATGCGATCGTGCGCGATCTGCCGGCGGTTTTGTCCGTCGAAGTCCAGACGCTGAAGTGAAAGTTCCAAATCCCAAGCTCCAAGCTCCAGAGAAACTTCAAGATCCAAACCTCAAAGCCGCCGCCACTGAATTGGGATTTGATGCTTGGTGCTTCTTTGGAGCTTGGTTGTTGGTGCTTGGAGCTTTTGTATGATTCGCGTCGTGCTTCCCTATCACCTGCGCAACCTCGCGCGCGTGGAGGGCGAGGTGGAACTCGAAGTCGCGCGCCCCGTCACCGTGCGCGCGATTCTCGATGCCCTCGAAGCGCGTCATCCCGTCTTGCGCGGGACGATTCGCGATCACGGCACGTTGAAGCGCCGCCCGTTCATCCGGTTTTTCGCGTGCAAGGAAGATTGGTCGCTCGAATCGCCCGACACCGAATTGCCCGGCGAAGTGGTCAGCGGTAATGAGCCGTTCCTGATCGTCGGCGCCATGGCGGGCGGCTGATTTCAATACTTCGGCACGTTGCGGCACTCTCCTCGCTCCGCGATTGTAGGCGACGAGGTAACGAGTCGTCATTCGTTCGCTGGGAAATGACTCCTCACGTCGTCGCCTACACGTTCGGCGCTCCGCGCGACGACCTTCGTGCGGGCGACTACGGGGACGCAGGCATCGTGGATTGCAGGGGAATGTCGCCGCGCAGCATCTTCGTGGCGGCGCCGGTCAATCGCAGATACCAGTCGTTAGGCAGCGTGTAGCCGTCAATGTTCAGTGGCACGAATGAACCTTGCGCCGGCAACTGGGAAGCGTTGGCCGCGACTTTGAAGATCGCCGTGCCTTCGTCCACCTCGTCGAACATCGCCACGTAGATCATTTTGCAGCCGGCGCTCGTCGCGTTGTAAGCCTGACGCCAGAAGAAATTTCCGCCGTTCCGCGGAATCTGGTTCAACGGACCGCCGTTGAGATTGTACCAGGAAAAGCCCGGCCAGATTACCGGCATGTAATCCAATCCGAGACTCGTGGCGTTGGCGAGGTCCGGGACGGTGGCGTTGCTCTTAAAATTGTTCGCCTGCGCTTCCGTCGAGTAACGGCCCACCGACCACGGGCTGATGATGTCGAACGAACGAAACGCCGACGCCCACGCAGCATTGGTTTGTGAATCGCCATTGAGCGTGCGCCAGTTCGTCGGCAGTCCGCCCATCACGATCGCGCCCGTGGATTTGAGTTGGTTGATCACGTTCGTGCAATCCTGCGGCGTGTCGGGCCGTCCGCTGAAACCAAAGCCCCAGACTGCCACGACGGGCTTGCCTTTGTGCCGCAGGTAACGCGGGCTGCTCGTCAGTTTCATCGTGTTCACGAGGTAATTCCAATCGCTCTGGATCGTGTTCGTGATCGTCGCGGCGGGCTGGCCGGAAATGTCATACATCATCGCGAACACGCGCCCGTACGCCTCCGCGCCGGACCAAACGTTGGACGCGACTTGATTCCGCAGCGCAAAGAAGGCCGGGTCGCTCAACTCCGAGGTGAACCGCTGGAGGAAAACGCCATCAAGCTGGCTGTCGCGCATCCATTTGAAGTGCCGCCGTACGGTCTTGGCGTTGAACGACGAAAATAACTTGGCCGCCGAACCGTTGCTGTAGGTGAGACTCGTCGCAAACAATTCATCGGCGTCCAGTTCGGAAACATCCGGCCAGAAATCCACGTTCAGGTTCGCGACGACGGGTGAGTTGTTGCGAAACCAATGCACCCAGCGGTTTGGCAGCGAGCCGTCGCCCGGGCAGGCGAACCAACCTTGATAGCCCA
Source organism: Pedosphaera sp. (assembly GCA_009695195.1). GTDB lineage: Bacteria > Verrucomicrobiota > Verrucomicrobiia > Limisphaerales > JADLHS01 > CAIKLQ01. The sequence goes on along the minus strand of SIBJ01000035.1, from coordinate 8,560 downwards.
TCATCACCTTTTTCGTGAGCGTCGTGGAATCAACCGCATCCACGAGCCGGAAATAATTTTGTCCGCTCGCGCTCGGCAACGTGACCAGATTGGAACTGCTGCCGACGACCACGGCGTTGGTGACGTTTTTCCAAACCACCTGCGCTCCGATGTTCGACGCGGACTGTGCGGCCATGTTTGTTCCGAGCAGCGGCCAGGAGAGCAGCACGTTGGCATTGGTTTTCTGAATCTTGAGCGAAACGAGGCGATTCGTTTCCGGCCGGCGAAACACCGCAGCCTTGGTGATGGCGATGTTGTCCCACTGCGCGCCGATGGGGAAATAGGTTGGGGACGCGCCCGTCCCGGTGAGAGTGTCATAGAAGGCGCGTACGATCACATTCGTGCCGGTGGTGGCGGTGTTGAAGTAGCGGAAACAAAAATAACCGCGATCGGCGCTGACATCCGTGTAGTTCAGAATGATCTGCGGTTCGCCGGACGCGTCGTTCAGGTCCACCACGGTCGTCACGCGATTGGCCGCGTTGCCGAAATTCCAAAGATAGGCGCTGAAGACGTAATCCGTGGCAGGCTCAAGCGTTTGGGCGCGCGAATATTGTCCCACCGGCGCCGCGGTGCTGACATCGCCCAGCGCAACCACGCCGCCATCCGCCGCCACGGTGTTCGTGCCGTCGCCCACGAAGACGTTTCCCACGCGATTCCACCCGGTTGGCGATGGATATTTTCCGGCGACCAGAGTCCCGCGCGATTGGAAATCGCCATTGGTCACGAGCTGAACGATTTCCGTGCCGGGTGTGATTTGGGAAAGTGGCAGCAGCGTCTGCGATGAAGCACTGAACGCGATGCCCGCAACGATGCCCGCGCTAAACCACAGGCGGCGACGAGGTTTGAAAACGGCCAGCATCCGCGAAACTATCGCCCGCCAGGCGAAACGAGGCAAACGAGTTCTTCCGCTCTCCGCAGTAAAAGCCTTGCTCTGCGCCGAAAACGGTAAAAGAATGTGTTGGAAATCCATTTCCCACGAATTGCAGAGCGTCAAAAAGCAAATTCTTCTCAATCGAAAATGAACGGAGACCTTTAGATGTCCTTCCAAGCATGGTCAGCACGCTTCCTGCAACAGGTCAGAGGCGTGAACCCGTTCGCCGGAGACTGCCTGCCGACACGGGTTTCGCTTTTCGGGTTCGGACGACCGACGTTGCCGTTTCCCCATCTGTGGAATTACAAAAATCCGATCAAGATTTTTGAGACCTTCTACTGGGATGCCGAAAAGGAAACGGGATCGGGGAAGCATAACCGCTATCTCTATCTGGCAGGATTGCCGCCTGTATTGCTAACGCGCGAGCCGGCAATTATCAAAGCGGTGCTCGCTGCAACCGGCGATAAGCCCGGCCAATTTGATCGAGATACCAGCCCGATGGCAGGAATCGCTCGCGCAACCGGTGAGGATTCGCTGCTGTATTCGAATGGCCCTGTCTGGAGGAGGCAGAAAAGGCTGTCCGCCGAACCATTCAGTCGTTCCAATCTGTTTCAGCCGGAAAAGTTTCATGGCTTTGAGCAAACCTTCCGCAAGACGGTCGCGGAAAGACTCGAGACGCTTCGGTCGCACCAGCAGGCCAGCGGCGAGAAAGTAAGCCGGATTCAACTCGAACCCGAAATCAAAGTCGTGATGCTCGAGATGCTGGTGAACAATTTTTTTGGCGGCAATGTTTCCGAAAAGGAACTGCGAAATCGTTTTGCTCCCGCAATCGAGATGCTGATTGATCATATGATCAGCGACACGGTCGCTCCAGTTTCTTTGGCCCTATACAGAATGTTTACGGGTCGTAACGCGATCTTAAAACAAAAGATGGCTGACTTTGAGGCCCTGACCGACATCGCGCTTTCTGGACGTGCTGAAGGGCTCGGCTTATGGAAGCAGTTCAAGTCCGACGCCACGGACGAAGCGCTCCGCAGCAACATCCGCGTATTCCTTGCCGGGGCCATGGAGGCCACGACCTCCTTCGCAAGTTGGGCGATATCGCATTTGTCACACGCATCCGAGATCCAGGATCAAATCTATGCGGAGGTGAAAGACATGAATGTCTATGACCCCGATAATCTCATGAGTGCGGGGACCCTCAACCGGGTGCTTGAAGAAACATTGCGTCTTACCCCGGCCCTCTATTTTCTCCCACGTCGGACCACGGTTGATACCTGGATCGAGACAACTGATCAGCGAAAGATGTTTCTCCCAAAAGGAACCCAACTCCGTCTCGATGTGTGGCACGCGAATCGGTGCGAGGAGTTCTGGGGAAAAGCGGTGACCGGTTACCCCGCTGAAAAGTTTGCCCCGAACCGATGGGAATTTCTCGCCAAGAAAGGAATTACTTCGAGGGACATGCTTCACTTCGGCTTCGGGCATGGACCTCGTTTCTGTCCGGGAAGATTTCTTGGACTGCTGGAGGTCGGGCTGGTCGTGGGGGCGGTTGTGAAAATGTTCAAATTCACGGCGGTTGGTGAAAGAACGCAGGCGAAAGCCGGCGTATCAACTAAACCGGCCGACCGTGTATTGGTGGACTTGGAACTCAGAACGTGAAGGGGCGGGCGGGGCGCAATACGCGCCTCAATACCTCGGCACTTGGGAATCAATCTCCTCGCTCCACGCGCTAATGCCGCCTTTGACGCTCTTGAGATATTTGAATCCTTGTTGCCGCAGGAAGTTTAGCGCTTTCAACGAGCGCACGCCGGCTTTGCAGTGCAGATAGTATTGCTGGTTCGGATCGAGCTCCGTGAAGCGCTCGTTGATCTGGCTCAACGGCAGCAACGGCACGCCGTCCACTTTCGCGATCTCGTATTCGTCGGCTTCACGCACGTCAAGGACCTTGATGCCGAGGCTCGGATTATCCAGCGCCTTCTTCATGTCCTGCACGGTGACTTCGTCGGGATTGAATTGGCCTGCGGCGCTGCCGATTCGGCGGGCGCGGGCTGGATGCCGCAGAATTGATCGTACTCAATCAATCGTCGGCTGACCGCCGCAAATCGGGCAGAATGGTTTCAAGACTCGGCCAACGCTGAATCGCTGGAGGAAATCCATCCAGTGTAGCTCCGTCGCAACATCAAAGCTGATCGGGAGACGAGTCATCCGAATCGTCCCCCGACCTTGGCGTCTTTCAAGGTTCAATCCCACGGTTGGTTACACCGCTCGCGAGCTTCGACAACCACACCGGCGCTGGTGCAGGTCCAGAATACGCGTCCATTCGGCGCGACGGTGATGTCCGTTGGCTGCGGGTCGCCCTCGTTTACGGTTTCGAGTTGCATGCAGTCGAGGTTCAGCACGCTGACGCGATTCTCCCCGCCTTGGCTGCCGGCAACGCCGGGCGTCGGCACTTCGGTGAAATACAGCAGGCCGCGCTGTGGATCGAGGGCGATGCCGGTCGGACTCTTCAGGCCATTCAAAAGCAGGCTGATTTCGCCGTCGCAATCGCGCATTAGTATCACTCCGGCAGTCTTGCAGGTCCAGTAGGCGTTACCGTGGCAATCCACCGCAATGTCGCTCGGCTCGGGTTCACCCATGGACAGGGTGTTAATCATCTCGCCATCCGTGACGGCTACGTTGTTCGAGCCACCCATCGTTCCGGGCAAACCGGGGGTGGGAATCTGCGTGAAGTAAACGTGTCCCCAACGATCTAATGCTATGCCGCTCGGCTGATCGAGATCGCCGAGAAACAGACCAATTTCACCCTTGCGATTGCGCTCAAGGATGACGCCGGCGGATTTGCACGTCCAGTAAAGCTCGCCTTCTTTGCTCAGGGCGAGATTTGTGGGTTCGGGTTCGCCGGTGGCGAGGTTGGTGAGACTGGGGTTCTTGCCCAGGGTGATTTTATCCACGGTGTTGCTGCCGCCGTTCATTCCGGAGAGGCCGGGCGTGGGCAATTGCGTGATGTAGAGCATTCGCGCGTTCTCGGCGACGATGCCGGTGGGGTGGTTCAGCCCGCTGAAGACGACGCGGGTTTCGTACTGGCTGGCATTCGCCGCAGTGGCGAGCGCGGCCACTGTCGCCAGCAGCCCAACTTTGAGGGAAATGATTCGATTCATGTTTGTTCTTTGGTTTTGAGTTTCTAGCAACGCCAACCCGGTGATTCGGATTCCAATGCGCCGCGCGCCAGACCGACGGGCGAACAAACGATTCCTTACAGAAGATATTTCGAGAAAAGAAAAACCGGCTCTCAATGACGATGTGGGGAGTCCGGGGGTGGATTCAGGTTCTGAAGAATCTGAGCCCGCTGTTCGGGCGTGAGGCGATCCTCGAACGTTGCCGCGAGCTGGTCGGCGTATTGAGCGGTGGCCGCTCGCAGGGTTTTGGTCTGCGCTGAAAACCGGCGACACCATTTGCAGTAGAGCAAGTGCGTACGAATGGCCAGCCGCTGATGCCACGCCAACCGCTCGTCCATCGAGCGGGAAATCAGTTTCGAGATGTCGTTGCAGTTTAACATGTCGTCTTACTTCTTGTCGTGCTTGAACCAGTTTTCTTCCAGACACCGGCGCAAGCCCAGCCGCGCCCGGTACAACATGACCCAAAAGTTGTTCGGCGACACACCAAATTCCTTACAAATGTCGGCGGAATTCATGCCGTCGAGTTCCCGGAGCAAAAAGACCTGGGCCACTTTTGGAGGGAGTTTCGAGACGCAAGCATCGAACGCGCGCCAGAACTCCACCGTTTCGAGGCTTTCATCCGGTTGCGGCCAGGGCTTCGGGCCAAGTTCGGAATTCCAAGTCACGCCCTTGTCAAAAAAACGCTCGCGCTCGTCGGCGAGGAATTCAAGATCGGTGAAATTCTGCTCGCGCGCCTGTCTGCGAAAATGATCCACGACCTTGTTCCGCAAGATACCCATCAACCAAGCCGCTTCGCTTGACCGGCCGGAATACTGCGCCCAATGCGTCATCCCGGCCAGCAACGTCTCCTGTAGCAGATCGCGCGCTACGTCAGGATTGCGTGTCCGCCCCAGCGCCACGCGATACAGCGCGTCGCCGTGGTCGGTCAGCCACTGTGCCGCTTTGGAGCGGGTGGCGTCGGTGATTTCAATCGAGCTTTGCTGTTGAGACGCGGAATCCATCTGGGTTCGGACAAATCCTCGTGAAGTTGCAGTACAAAGAGTACGGGGTCAACTCGCCACTAAACCACCAAACTCCTGTTGCGGAAAGATTCGGCGGTGATGCCGCCTTTGACGCTCTTGAGATATTTGAAGCCCTGTTGCCGCAGGAAGTTCAGCGCTTTCAACGAACGCACGCCGGCTTTGCGGTGCAGATAGTATTGCTGGTTCGGATCGAGTTCGGTGAAGCGCTCGTTGATCTGGCTCAACGGCAGCAACGGCACGCCCTCCACTTTCGCGATCTCGTATTCGTCGGCTTCACGCACGTCTATGACCTTGATGCCGAGGCCCGGATTATCGAGCGCCTTCTTCATGTCCTGCACGGTGACTTTGTCGGGATTGAATTGGCCTGCGGCGCCGCCGCTTCGGCGGGTGCGGGTTGGATACCGCAGAATTGATCGTAATCAATCAACTCCTTGATCGTCGGATGATCGCCGCAGTGCGAGGGTGTGAAACGGGTATTGCGCGCCCGCACCGTGCGGATTACTTTCAGCCGCATGAGCACGATTTCACTCAAACTGCCGGATCGGTTGCTTGAATTGCTGGAGAAAGAATCCAAGACGCGCCGCACCACCAAGTCATCGCTGGTGCGTGAGTGCATTGAGAAACAACTCCCCGCGAAACCGTCGGTCACCAAGACGCAGAAACTGCCACCCGGCGAATCGTTTTACGATCAGGCGCTTCCCATCCTGAAAAAAGCGTGGGCGCGCAATGGCCGACTTCCCCGCGACCTCGCCACCAACCCGAAATACATGAAGGGCTTCGGTGAATAATGACCATCACGTTGATTGACGCAGGGCCATTGACTGCGCTGCTCAATCCCAACGACGAGCGGCATTCCTGGGCACGAGAGACAGTTGGTCAACTGGCCGGGCCACTGCTTACCAGCGAGCCGGTGTTGACCGAGTCTCTGCATCTTCTCCGACGAGACGGGTGTGACGCCGATGAATTGTTTGCCCTCACCGAAGCGGGTCTTGTCTCTATCGGCTTGCGCTTTGACGATGAGCAGATGGCTTTACGCGAACTCATGCGGCGTTATCGAAATGTCCCCATGTCCCTCGCCGATGCCACGCTCGTCCGCTTGAGTGAAATGCACCGGGACAGTCAGGTCTTCACTCTCGACACGGACTTCCGCATCTATCGCCGCCAAGGCAACAAGGTCATTCCAGTGTTGATGCCGGAGGAATGAAAACGGCGGTTAACGCAAAGATGCCAAGAGGCAAAGGCGCAAAGGGACTGACAAAAACATGCAGCCCTGACGGGCTTTTCTTTGCGTCCTGGCTTCATTGCGCCTTTGCGTTGAATTCCGTCCGGGTTGGATGCCGCAGAATGGATCGTAATCAAGCAACTCCTTGATCGTCGGATGATCGCCGCAGATCGGGCAGAATTGTTTCAACGCTCGACTGACCATGATTGACTCTCGACGCTTGATGCGCCCTGAAATAGTCTCGGCGTGTTCTGCATGGAGACCGTTTACATTGAGACGAGTGTCGTAAGCCTGCTGGTGGCGAATCCGAGCCGGGACGTAATCATCGCCGGGCAACAGCAAGCGACCCGGGATTGGTGGCAACTGCGCCGGGATTCCTTTGCGTGCATCACGTCGGACGAGACGCGGGCGGAAGCGGCGCGGGGCGACGCCGAGCAGGCTCGCCGGCGACTGGCCGCGCTGGCGGAATTTCCCAGCCTGTCCATCACGTCTGACGTGGAAAATCTGGCCGCCGAGTTCCTGCGAACCGGAGCGTTGCCTCCGGCGGCGCGCTCGGATGCCATCCATCTGGCCGTCGCCACCATCGTGCGCGGAGATTATCTGCTGACCTGGAACTGCCGGCATCTGGCCAACGCGCAAATCCTCCGGCGACTGGAACGGGAAGCCGTGCGTTTTGGCTGGGAACTGCCGACGGTTTGCACACCGTCGGAATTGATGGGAGACTTGCCCTATGAAACCGAATCCGATTCTTGAAGAAGTCTGGCGGGTGAAGGACGAACTGGCGCGCGAAGCGGGCCACGACATCCATCGCCTCTGTGAAAACACGCGCCAATGGGCGGCCGAACATCCTCATCCCGGCCCGGTCGTACGTAACGCCGAAGAACTGCGCCAACTCGTGGCCGCAAAGGAACGTCAACGCGCCGCGACATCAGCAATGGCGCTCAACGACAAACCACCGCGCCAGCCTTGAGAATTCCCAATCTCCCGAATCTCACATGGCTTGCCCGGTGAGATGGCGCTGGGCCTATCTCACCGGGGATGCCGCAGAATGGATCGTGATCAATCAACTCCTTGATCGTCGGATGATCGCAGCAGATCGGGCTGGCCAGCTTCCAATTCTGACACAGTGACAAAATAATTTACCTTCGCAGCAGGAACTGGAACCCTTTCAAAGCGGGCCTTGAAAGAGTAAATAGTTTTGGGATCGTTCTTTCCCGTTCGTCTAAATATGACTTCGCTCTTTCTTCCACCGTTTGCGACGAAGTCCGAGGGTTTGATCCACTCCGAAAGCCGCTGACCTTTTATCAGATCAAAGCGATCTTTTAACAACCCACCTAACGAAAAAGACGTGAGTCGGTAAGACTCTCCATCGTGCAGAGCGCAAGCGATTCCACCTTTGTGTGGCAGGCATTTCGCCGAGCCGCCGAAAGCGCTTATTACCACTTGGGGACTGACCGCTGCCTTGTTGGCTAGTTCACGGAGAAGATTTGGATCCAAGCAGTCATGTTTCTTGACGTGTTCCTCGAGAATGAATCTCGGCAACAACATACGGTTTGCAATCGCGTCGCAGGCTTCCTCCATTCTGCGGAGTTCTTTGGCAGTGTTTGGTGGGAACTGCATGGATGGAGGCTGCTTGCTGAGGTCATAGAAGTACGTATGCGCAATCTCGTGAGCAATTGTAAAGCGGTGACGTACTGGCAATTGACTGTCCTTGCCATTAAGAAACTTTTCCAAAAGGTTTTGCGAATCCTTTGCGTGCGTTTGAACAAATATATCAAACCCCTTTGAAACTGAACAAAGGCATCCTGGTACGGGCAAAGGCACAAAGCGGATATTTGCCGAACGCTCCTGAACAATTAGATGTAATGGTGTCGGCAGCGAATTCTTGGAATGGAATAGGGCTCTGCCCTCGACCATATCAAGCAGTTTTGCAATATCCTGTTTGAAGTTTTTGCTGCCTAAGTTAAGTCTCATCAGTCGCAGTCTCCTGCTCTATCTCCCTTGCCAGGAACTCCAAACCGCTTTCGATATTTTCTGGCGTGAATAACCGGTTACGTTCGGGATAAACGGCGTCATTGATTTCAGATGCGTATTCCGGGGGCTGTCGGACAGTGATTCCGATTTCTGTCGGACAGCGTTCCAATTTCTGCCGGACACCGTTCCGATTCATATCGGACAGTGTTCCGGGCTGAGGTCGGACAGTTTTTGGGGCACATTGGAATGCTGTCCG
>SIBJ01000034.1 GCA_009695195.1 Pedosphaera sp. | reverse complement strand
CGGACGCGACACCGCTTTGGCACCGACGACGGCGAGGGCAATGAGCCACCCGCCCCGTTCGCTCGCAAGCGGTGTCGCGTCCGACTTGCCACCGCAGTCCAAAAATACCGCCAGCACCCGCTCACCCGCACCCGCCTTTAATCGCACCCTCAACGCCGGCACACTGGTTCCGTCGGTCGCGCGCTTACGGCTGGAGCAACTTCGCTCCCGCGGCGAGCGCGTTTTGCCAGTCGGCGGACGATTCAACCTCCCGCACGTAGCGCGGCTCCGGTGGGTTGGCGCGCTCGGGTTGCAACGCCAGTTGCCACCAACCCACGTCGCGCCACGCGCCGAGTTTGAAACCGACGCCGGGATAAACGCCCACCAGTTTGAAGCCCATCGCCTCGTGCAGCCCCACGCTCGCCGCATTTGGCAACGTGATGCCGGCGCAGGCTTTGAAATAACCTTGCGCCACCAGCAGTCGAAACAACGCCGTGTAAAGCGCGCGGCCGATGCCCATCCGGTGATGGCGTTCGCCGATGTAAACCGCCACGTCCACCGCCCAGCGGTACGCTGCGCGTTCGCGATGCGCGCCGGCGTAAGCGTAGCCGAGCACTTCGCCCTCGCGCTCGCACACGAGCCACGGAAATTGCGCGGTGATCTTCCGGATGCGCGATTGCATTTCTTCGAGCGACGGCGCGCTGGCTTCGAACGAAGTCACCGAACCATCGCAGAACGGCGCGTAGATGTCGCAGATGGCGGCGGCGTCCCGTTCAGTGGCCATGCGCAGGATCGGTTTCATCGCTGGAATTCTGGCGAGCTTGCCGAAGTCAGTGTCGCACGAGTTTCTTCGCCGCGCGGTTTTGAAAGAATTGATCCGCCAGCACGCCAAAGAGCACGACCGCGCCCATCACCGCGAAGTTCAGCGAACTGGGAATGCCGAGCAGGTTCACGAGATTTTGCAGCACTTGCAGCAGCGCCGTGCCGATGAGGATGCCGATGACCGAGCCTTCACCGCCGCGCAAGCTGCAGCCGCCCAGCACCGCCGCCGCGATGCCGTAAAGCTCGAAAAAATTTCCGTGGTTCGAAGGCGAAATAGAATTCGTGTAAAAAGCGAACAAGATTCCCGCGACGCCGGTGAGCAAACCCATCAGCACGTAACTCGTGCCGATGACGAAGCGGGTGTTGATGCCGGAGAAACGCGCGGCGTCCTCGTTGCGGCCCACGGCGAGCAGGTAGCGGCCGTAAACCGAACGATGCAGCACGAACCACATGATGACCGAGAGCACGATGAGGATCACGAACGGCGCGGGCAGGCCGAAAAATTTTCCTTTGGCGAGGCTGGCAAACGTCTCGAAGCCTTCCGCGTTGCCGAGGCCCTTCGTGCCGTCACCCGCGATGTAACGCGCGAGGCCGCGATAGAGCAACAAACCGCAGAGCGTAACGATGAAGGGCTGGATTTTCATCCGCGTGACCAGCGAGCCGTGCGCCCAGCCGAGCAACATCGGGATCGCGATGACAAACGCCGCCGCCAACGGCCAAGGCCAATGCCATTCCGTGAGCGCCATCGAGAGCAGCACGCCCGCGAGCGCGAACATCGAACCGACGGACAGATCAATTCCGCCCGTGATGATGACCATGCCGAGACCGAGGCTGAACACGCCGTAGAGGCCGATGATATTGGCCATGTTCGTCAGGTTGGTGACGGAGAGAAACCGCGGATTCATCACCGCGGTGACACCGCACAACACGAGCAGCAAGGTGAAAATTCCGAGTTCCTTTTTCATTTCTGAATTTCAACCAAGGAGGGACACGGATGGACCCGGATGAAAGCCGGAGCCGGCGGCGAAGGAGCGCGGACTTCAGTCCGCTTCAACGCGCAACAACCCGTGGCGGACGAAAGTCGAAGCGGGCTGAAGCCCGCGCGCCTTTCGCATCCGTGTTCATCCGTGTTCATCCGTGGTAAGAAATCAGTTTGCAAAGGCGGGTTTGGCGCTCGCAATTTTTTTTCCGACCGCCAACTGCATGATGTTTTCCTCGGTGCAGTCGGCGCGGTCGAGGACGCCCGTGATCTGGCCTTCGTGCATCACCGCCACGCGGTCGCTCACGTGCAACACTTCCTCCATGTCGCTGCTGATCATCAAGATCACCGCGCCGTTCTCGGCGAGCGCGCGCATGATGCGGTAAATCTCCGCCTTCGCGCCGACATCAATCCCGCGCGTCGGCTCGTCCAGGATCATCACCTTCGGCGACATCGAAAGCCATTTGCCGAGCACGACCTTCTGCTGGTTGCCGCCGCTGAGATTGACGACGGCGGTTTCGCAGCCGGGCGTTTTGATGTTGAGCGACTTGATTTGCTCGTCGGCGGTTGTGCGCTCGCGGTCGCGCCGGATCATGAACAGCGAGGTGAAACGTGCGAGCGACGGCAGCGTCACGTTCTCGCGCACGGTCATGCCTGTGACCAGGCCCTCACCGCGCCGGTCTTCCGGCACGAGATAAATTCCCTGCGCGATGGCGTCGCGCGCGGAATTGATCGCGAGTTTTTGTCCGCCGAGGGAAACTTCACCGCCGCCGCGCGCGTCGAGGCCGACGACGGCCTTCGCAATCTCCGAACGCCCCGCGCCGACGAGCCCGGCGAAGCCGAGAATTTCCCCGCGCGCCGCGTCGAACGAAACCATTTTTTCCGGATACCGGTTTGAGCGCGCGTTGCGGACCTGAAGATAACCCGGCGTCTGCGCGGCGTTGGACTCGACGTAAAAACTTTTGATCTCGCGCCCGACCATCAGGCTCACGATGCGATCGTGCGCAATCTCGTCGTGGTTCAACTGCCCGGCGTTCTTGCCGTCGCGCAGCACGACCACGCGGTCGGCGCAGTGCTCGATCTCGCCGAGGCGATGGGAAATGTAGATGACCGTGACGCCCGACTCGCTGAGTTCGCGGACGAGTTCGAGCAGGCGCTCCGTTTCGGTGAGCGTGAGCGACGAGGTCGGCTCGTCCATGATGATGATGCGCGCGTTGAGCGAGAGCGCCTTGGCGATCTCGACCATCTGCTGCTGCGCGAGGGAAAGTTTGTCGAGCCGCGTCCGGCTGGAAATGTTCAAGCCGAGCCGCTTCAAATACGGCTCGGTGTCGGCGTGGATTTTTTTGCTGTTGATCAGCTTGAACGGGCCGAGCAGCGGCTCGCGCCCGAGAAAAACATTCGCCGCCACGTCGAGGTTGTCGAGGACGTTGAGTTCCTGGTGAATGAACGCGATGCCCAGCTTCATCGCGTCGGTGACGTTGTTGATCTTCACCGGCTGGCCGTCCACGAGAATCTCGCCGCCGTCCGGCTGATAGACGCCGCCGAGGATTTTCATGAGCGTGGACTTGCCCGCGCCGTTCTCGCCGCAGAGCGCGACGACTTCGCCCTTGCCGACATCGAGGCTGACGTCGTCGAGCGCGATCACGCCGGGAAATCGCTTGGCGATCCCGCGCATGGAGAGAAGAGGAGAAGCGCTCATGGCTGATTCTGAAAAGCACCAAGCACCAAGCACCAAGCACCAGAGAAGAACCAAACCTCAAGCTCCAAACAATGACGATGCGTTTTGGAGCTTGGAGCTTGGAATTTCTCTGGAGCTTGGAGCTTGGATGTTGGAGCTTTCAAATGGCCTATTTCCCAAGCTGCTTGTCCAACCGCGCCTTGAACTCGGCGACGTTGTCCTTCTTGATGTTCAACGTCGGCACGATCTGCTGGCCGCCGGCGAGCGCGGATTTGTCGCCGCCGAGATATTTCGCCATCTTCGTGATCGCCTGCTTGCCAAATTCGTACGGCTGCTGGACGACCGTCCCGTAAATCGAGCCGTCCGCCACGCCCGCGAGCGTCTGGTCTTCCTCGTCGAAGCAGACGATCTTCACCGCGCCGGCTTTGCCGCTGCTCTTTACGCCGTTCAAGATCGCCGGGCCGTTGTAGCTCCACAATCCGACCAGACACGCCACGTCCGAATATTTCACCAGCGTATCCTCGACGTTCTTCTGCGCACGCGCGCGGTCGGTTTCGTCGGTGCGCACGTCAATGATCTCGACCTTCGAGCCGGCGAGTTCCTTTTTGATGCCCGCAAAGCGCTCGGACGCATTGGCGGCGTCGAGCGTGCCGACGAAAATCATGATCTTGCCGCCGCTGGGCAGAACTTCCTTGATGAGCTTGCCCGCTTCGACGCCCGCCGCCGTGTTGTCCGTGCCGATGTAGCAAACGCGCTTGCTCTCGGACGCATCGCTGTCGTGCGTGATCAACAGCGTCTGACCGGCGACCTTGTTGAGAAACTCAATCTGGTTCGTCCGGTCAATCACGCTGACCGCGATGCCGTCCACACCCTTTGCCAGCAAATCATCGATCACCTGACGTTGCTCCGCCGCCTGACCGCTGGACGGGATGCGGAAATCCACCTCTACGTTGCCCAGTTCCTTTGCGGCGGCCTCCGTACCCGCGCGGGCGTGTTTCCAGAAGTCCGACGCGTTGTTCACGACGAACGCGAGCTTGAGTTTCTTGGGGCCGCCGCCTGGGCCGCAACCGCCGAGAACGAGCGCCGCGCACAATGCGACGGCAATAGGAATCAGATTCTTAATTTTCATGTGGGTTCGGAGTTGGATTTAACGAACGGAGAATTTGTAGGTGATGGTGTTCTTGTAAGTCTGGCCCGCCTTCAGGACCGTCGTGGGGAAGTTCGGTTGGTTCGGCGAATCGGGGAAGTGCTGCGGCTCCATACAGAAGCCGTTGCGGAACTGATAGGTCCAGCCGCCTTTGCCCGTGATCGTGCCGTCGAGGAAATTGCCGGTGTAAAACTGCATGCCCGGCTCGGTCGTCCACACGTCCATCAACCGCCCGCTCGTCTCTTCATAAACGCGCGCGGCGAGGCCGAGCTGACCGGCGGGTTTGTTGAGCACGTAATTGTGATCGTAACCCTTGCCGAGCTTGAGTTGCTCGTCGGCGTTGTTGATGCGCGCGCCGATTTTTTCCGCGTGGCGAAAATCCAGCGGCGAACCATCGAGCGGGCGCAGTTCGCCCGTCGGAATCAGGCTCGCGTCCACCGGCGTGAACCGGTCCGCGTAAATCTGCACCTGATGATTCAGGATGTCGCCCGCGCCGGCGAAATTGAAATACGAGTGGTGCGTCAGGCTCAACACTGTGTCCTGGTCCGTCGTCGCCGTGTAATCGAGTTGCAGCGCGTTGTCGGCGGTCAGCGTGTAAACCGCGGTGACGCTCAGGTTGCCGGGATAACCTTCCTCGCCGTCCTTGCTCACGTAATGCAATTCCAATGACGCGCCCTGATTGACCGTGCGCGTGCCGACCACGTCCCACACGACCTTGTCGAATCCCTTGAGGCCGCCGTGAAGGGAATTGCCGTCGTTGTTCTGCGCGAGATGGTATTCTTTGCCGTTGAGCGTGATCTTTCCTATTGCGATGCGATTGCCATAGCGCCCGACGAGGCAGCCGAAGTACGGCGTGCTCTTGAGATAACCGTTCAAGCTGTCGTAGCCGAGCACGACGTCGCCGAGTTTGCCGTTGCGGTCGCGGACTTTCAGCGACGTGACGATGCCGCCGTAGTTGGAAATTTTTGCCTCCGCGCCTTTGTCGTTGCGGAGCGTGAAGAGACTCACGGGTTTGCCGTCCACTTCGCCGAAGGGAGTTTTCATAACAGCGTTGGAAGAACCGGGCATGGTTTCGCAGCCGGCGAGCAACAGCAGCGCGGCGCCGCCGAGCAATGCCGGCCAGATCGAAACTTGGCGCTGGTTGGAACTTGTTTTCATTGGTTGTTTGGTTGCCGTCGGCCCGGGCCGCGACCGCATTATGCCGGAAGCCGCCGGCCGGGAAAGCATTGATTACCGGGCATCGTAACCAAAACTGGTGAGCGCGCGAGCCGGGAAATTGCCGCGAAATTCAAGGCGCGGGGCTGGTCGGTTTTTTGTCGCATATGGGACAAAAAACCGACCAGCAGGGAAACCGGGGGCGGCAGTCCGGCGGGAGGTTGACATTACGTTCTTATCACGATGCCCCGCGAACCCGTCCATGAAGACATCCGCCCGACTCCTCCCCCGTCATCTTCGGCACATTTCCCTTGCGCGAATTCATCGGGGGCGAAAATCTGCCGCGATGCTTTCTCACTCGCTCCGTTGCTTGCTGGTTTTGGCCGCGCTCTGGTCGCCACTCCTGACGCTGCCCGCTGCGCCTTCCTGGAAAGCCGGCACGGCCAAAACCATCATCACGCCCGCGCAACCGATCTGGCTCGCGGGTTACGCCGGACGCAACAAACCCGCCGACGGAAAAGTCACCGAGCTTTGGCTCAAAGTCCTCGCGCTCGAAGACGCCGACGGCCATCGCGCGGTGATTCTCACGAGCGACACGCTTGGCATTCCGCAAACGATCTATCGGAATACCTGCGCCGCGCTGAAGGACAAGTTCGGTCTCGCGCCGGAGCAGATCATTTTCAGCGCCTCGCACACGCATTGCGGACCGATCTTGCGCGGCGCGCTCTACGACATTTATCCGCTCAACGATCAACAGCGCGGTGTCATCGAGGAATACTCCGCGCAGTTCGAGAAACAAATCGTCGCGACCGTCGGCAAAGCCATCGCCGACCTCGCGCCCGCGCGGCTTGCGAGCGGGCAGGGCGAAACGAAATTCGCCGTGAACCGCCGCAACAATCCCGAAGGCGGCGTGCCGAAGTTGATCGAGCAAGGCGCGCTCAAAGGCCCGGTGGACCACGCCGTGCCCGTGCTCGCGGTGTTTTTGCCGGACGGAAAACTCAAGACCGTGCTGTTCGGCTACGCGTGTCACAACACGACGATGAACTTCAACCAGTATTCCGGCGATTACGCCGGGTTCGCGCAGATGGCGCTGGAGCACAACCACACGAACGCCACCGCGATGTTCTTCATGGGCTGCGGCGGCGATCAGAATCCGCTCCCGCGCCGCCAACCCGAACTCGCCGAACGTTACGGCCAGATGCTTGCGTCCGCTGTCGAAGAAGTTTTGCTCGCGCCCGCGCAGACACTGCCGCCGAAGCTCGTGACGAAGATGGAAATGATTCCGCTTCATCTCGGCGCCGAGCCGACGGAAGCGGAGTTGATCGCGATGAAAGCTGGCACGAACGTCACTAACAAACGTTGGGCCACGCGGCTGCTCGGCGATTTGAAAGCCGGAAAACAATTCATCCGCGAATATCCGTTCCCGCTTCAGGCGTGGAAGCTGGGCGACAAACAACTGCTCCTCACGCTCGGCGGTGAGCCGGTGGTGGATTACGCGCTCAAGTTCAAAAAGGAATTCGGCGCGGACACGTGGGTTGCGGGCTATTGCAACGACGTGATGACTTACATCCCGTCATTGCGCGTGCTGCGCGAGGACATTCCGCCGCTGGCCGAGAAGCGCTGGGGCTACGAAGGCCACCAAGCGATGCTCGTTTATGGCCTCCCCGCGCAACGCTGGGCCGAGAACGTAGAGGATTTGATCACGGACGGGGCGCGGCGGTTGGTGAAGGAAGTGAAAGCGCGAAAATGAAAGCACCAAGCACCAACATCCAAGCACCAGAGAAGCTCCAAACTTCAAGTTTCAAACCTGCCTCGCCGAAAATGGTTTGATGTTTGGTGCTTGGAATTTGGCGCTTTTTCTCCGTGGTTTTCTTTTTTGACACCGTCGCTTGCGGCTTCACAATGCCGTCATGAAGCCAGAATCAAGTCTGTCCCGTCGGCAATTCATCGCCACCACGGGCGCGGCGCTCGTCGCCAGCCAGTTGCCCGCCGCGGAATCGGACCTCGACAAGCTCGCGCTCGAAGGCGGCGAGAAAATCATCAAGCGCCCGCCGCCTAAGCGCGTTCGCTGGGGTGAACCGGAACGCGCACAACTCGACGCCACGCTTGCGCAGGACACGTTGCTTTATTGGAAAGCGCCGCAGACGACGCTGCTCGCGAAACGTTTTTCGGATCACACCGGTCTCAAGCACGTGATGACCTGCTCGTCCGGCACGGCGGCGTTGCACATCGCGGTGGCCACTGCCGGCATCGGGCCGGGCGACGAAGTCATCACCACGCCGTTCACGGACATCGGTACGGTCATCGGCGTGTTGTTCCAGCAAGCCGTGCCGGTGTTCGCCGATCTCGAACCGCACACGTATGCGGTGAGCGCGCGGACGGTCGAGCCGCTCATCACGCCGAAGACAAAGGCCATCATCGCCGTGCATCTCGGCGGCAATCCGTCGCAGCTCGCGGAGTTGAAGGCGCTCGCGGACAAACACAAACTCATCCTCATCGAAGATTGCGCGCAGGCGTGGGGTGCGAAATATCAGGGCGCGTCCATCGGCACGGTCGGCCACATGGCGTGCTTTTCGTTGCAACAATCCAAACACATCACCTGCGGCGACGGCGGCATCGTGGCGTCGAACGACGAGCGCTTCGGCCCCTTGCTCCATCGCTTCGGCGACAAGGGCAGCGACCGCGCGCAACCGGGTTATCGCCCCGAACGGCTCGCGACGAATTATCGGATGAACGAGCTCTCCGCCGGGTTTGCCGCGGCGCAGTTCACGCGGCTGGAGGAGATCGCGGCCAAACGCAGCGCGCTCGGCGAACTGCTCACACGCGAACTCGCAGGCGTGGCCGGCGTGAGTTGCCCGCAGGTCAGCGAGAAAAACCGCTGCACGTACTGGCATTACATGATGCGGCTGTGGCCGGACAAGTTGCGCTGCACGCGCACGGAATTTGTGAAGGCCGCCGCCGCGGAAGGTCTCGGGCTGAGCGACGGTTACATCCCGCAGATGCTGCATCAATCGCCGATGTTCTCGCAGCACGCGTTCTTCGCCGGGCGCTGGCCGGTGAAGGAGATGGGCCTCACGACGATGGATTACACGAAGGTGAAACTGCCCGAAGCTGAAGCGATCTTGAAAACGTGCTCGAACTTTTCGCTCAACGAGGCGATGGACGAGGATTACATCCGCAGCGCCGCCGCGGCGATCCGCAAAGTGGTGAAACATTTTGTGAAGTGAAGTGAAGCAAAGAATTGCCCTCACCCCGGCCCTCTCCCATCCGATGGGAGAGGGAGAATTATTCGCCGCTTTCGTAGAATGTCGTGTATCGGAGTTGATCGAACACGTGTTCGCAAATCAGAAGCCGGCCGATTGCTGTTCCCTCTCCCGTCGGACGGGAGAGGGTCAGGGTGAGGGGCTTTGGTGATTATGCAGAACAAGATCTCCCGCCGCGAAATGTTGCGGCTCACCGGGCGGACTGTGGCGCTCGCGGCGTTGAGCGGCGGCGGTTGTCTCGCCGCGCCAAGAAAATCCCCGCTCGCAAACCCGCACGGCGTCATCATCGGCGAAGCGAATGGTGCGGCGGCGGGAATGAAAGTTCTCGCGGACGGCGGCAATGCGATTGATGCCATCGTCACGGCGGCGCTCGTGAGCACCATGGCCACGCCGGCGCGGTGCGGCATCGGCGGTTACGGTGGACACGCGACCATCGCGCTGGCCGGCGGAATGAAAATTGTCTCGATTGATTTCAACACCACCGCTCCCGCCGCCGCGCGCGAGGACATGTATCCGCTCGATGAGAAAGGCGAGGTCAAAGGAAAAATCAATTATCACGGCTGGCTCGCGGCGGGCGTGCCAGGGACGCTCGCGGGATTGCAGCTCGCGCTGGAGCGCTACGGCACGAAATCGTTTCGTGAAGTCGTTCAGCCCGCGATCAGCCTCGCGCGCGATGGCGCGAAGCTTTTCCCGCAGATGGCCACGACGCTACGAAGTGAAACGGCTTATTGGCGGCGCGATCCGACGATGGCGAAGATTTATCTGCGCGACGGCCAATCGCTCAATGCCGGCGAGACGTTTCGCAATCCCGAACTGGCCGCGATGCTCACGACCCTCGCCGACCGAAATTCCGTGGATTCATTTTATCGCGGTGACATCGCGCAGCGCATCGCAGACGGCTTCAAAAAAAATGGCGGCCTCGTTACGGTGGCTGATCTCGCGGCCTACCACGCGAAGGAAACCGAGCCGTCAACTTTGCGCTGGAATAATCTTACGATTCACACCGCGCCGCTGACAGCGGGCGGGCTGACGGTGCTGGAGGCGCTGGCGATTTTGCAGGCGCTCAAGTGGGACGCGCTGCCGGCGGACGGCGCACGCGTTCACGCACGATTGGAAGCGTTGCGGCTCGCGTGGCGCGACCGGCTGGAACTCTTCGGCGACCCGGAGAAAGTGAAAGTGCCGGTGGAAAAATTATTGTCCGCCGACTACGCGCGCGAGTGCGCCGAAAAAATCTCGGCGACAGTGAAGGCAAAGAAACCGTTGCCGCTGCAAATCCAATATCCCGCGCACGACGGGACGGTGAATCTGAGTTGCGTGGATAAACACGGCAACCTGGTCGCGCTCACGATCACGCATGGCAGCACATTCGGCGCGCAGGTGGCGGTCGAAGGACTCGGGCTTTGCCTCGGGCACGGGATGTCGCGGTTCAATCCACATCCCGGCCAGCCGAATTCGGTCGGGCCGGGCAAGCGGCCGGTCAACAACATGTGTCCGTCCGTTGTATTGCGCGGCGACAAACCGGTTCTCGCCCTCGGCGGCGCGGGTGGTGTGCGGATTCCAAATTCAATCTTCGACACACTGACGAATTTCATCGTGCTCGGGCAAACGCCGGAAAAATCTGTGAACGCGCCGCGGTTGCATTGCACGGGCGTGACGGACGTGGAGGTCACGAAGGACTGGCTGGCGCGCGACGCGGAGTATTTGCGCGCGGTCGGTTTCAAGGTGAAGAATGGCGCGACGGCGATGGTGAGCGCGGTGACGTTTGATGCCGCAAGCGGAGATTCGCGTGCGGTGGTGAGGTGAATTGAACAGGAGGCAACGGAGGGAACGGAGGGGAATTTTCTGTGATCGGACCTCCGTTACCTCTGTTTGCTCCGGTTAGAATCCGCTCAGGGCCGGCTCACGCGGAAATATTGCGGCGCGGAATTCAGCAGCGGCACGAGCATCGTGTTCGGGTTGCCATTCCCGGCGAGGTTCGTGAAGTTCACCCAACTCGGAGACGTGAGGTTCGTCGCCCATTGCACGGTGTAGCTTTCGTACGGCTCGGTGGCGAAATCGAAACTGAAATTGTTGCCGATCACGCGCGGCGCGAGCATCGTGACCGGCGCGAGGACGATTTTTTCCACGCGCAGGTTGTCGAAGATGGCGAAGTTGTTCGAGTCGCCGGTGGAATTGATGTTGTCATTGTAGCCGATCAAAAGCTGGCCGTTCGTGTAGGCGAAGATGTTCGTGTATTGCGCGATGGCCGCGCCGTTGAGAATCCAGGTGATGAGGTTGTTCACCTGTCGCACTTCGCCGCTGAGCCAGCGCAAGCCCGCGGTGCCGCCGGTCGTGGTGCCGTAGCCGGGGATCGTCTGCGCCGGGAACAGGCTCATCAATCCGGGATTCCCGTTGTCGAACTGCGGCGCGAGCGGCGGCGTGGGGCCGAACGTGGTGTTGTTCGTCGTCATCAAAAACGGGATCGCGCCGGTGCCGCCGCCGCGAAAGACCGAGAAGTCCCGCAGCGTCGTCGAAGTGGGCGACGAATCGGCCTCGCCTTCGACCGCAAAAAACAATCCGTCGCTCGGCGTCTGGCCGATGCGGTTGGTGACGTTGCCCGAGTGATTGATGCCGAAGAGCGCGTGCTCGGTGGAGGTCAGCGGATCGCGGTAATTGATCCAGAGATCGAACTTGAGCGCGAAGTTGCCGGCGTTGAACTGGCCGACGGGATAAAGATTCACCGCGGCGGCGGCGGCGGTCGTGTCCTTGTTCACGGTGAGATATAAACCTTTCGTCGTGCCGCCGAGGGAATGGGGCGCGGGCGGAATGATCGTCGGATACGTGACGGTGGCATAATTGAAACCGAAGACGGCCTTGAAATCCATGCCGCCGGACGCGGCGCGGAAAAAGATTTTGTAGCCGTTGGTCGTGGTCGCCGTGGTGACGATGCTCGGCGAACCGTAACTGTCGAAGTCGTCACTGAAAGGAAAAGTCAGCACGGCGACGGCGCTGGTCACGCTGCCGGCCACGTTCGTGACGATCGCGGAATAATTGCCAAGGTCAGCGGGCTGGACGTTGGTGCGGGTGTAAGTCGAGTTCGTCGCGCTGGAGAGGTTCGTGCCGTTGAATCGCCATTGCCAGCTCAGCGGCGCGGTGCCCGTGGCACCGACGGTGAAGGTCGCATCCGCGCCGGGATTCACCGTCTGGCTTTGCGGCTGCGCGGTGAGGGTCGGCGCGACGGGAAAGCCGCTCAAGGTCAAGGTGGCGACGGCGCTAGTGAGCGACCCGCTGATGTCGCCGACGATGACGTCGTAATTTCCCGCATTCGTGAGTTGAACATTGGCGAGGGAAAAAGAACTGGTGTTCGCACCCGCGACGTTGGTGACGTTGAAGCGCCATTGATACGCGAGCGTGGTGCTGCCTTGCGCGGTCACGGTGAAGGTGGCGTTGGAGCCGAGCGCCACAGTGGTGTTGGTCGGTGGCGCGGTGATGGCCAGGGGAACGCGATAGACGGCGACGCGCGCGCCGGAAGCCACGGCGTAGTCCGGCCGGAGAAAGCGGATGCGATTGATGCGCAGCGTGTCGGCGCTGCCGATGGGCGTCCACGACGCGCCGCCATTGGTCGTGCGCAAAAAGTTGTTCAAGCCGCTGGCGGAATCGCCGCCGGCCCAGCCTTCGTTATCGTTCACGAAGGCGACGCCCTGCCAGTAGAACGACGACATCCCGCCGGCGATGGAAGAAAACGGAATGACATACGGCGTCCACGTCGCGCCGCCATCCACCGTCTTGTAATACGTGTGGCCGATCATCGCGCCGTTTTGCTGGAGCGAGACGTAGCCGATGTTCGGCGACGGCCAGGACATTTTCCAGAAGTAGCAGCAACTGTTCGTGGTCGTGGCCACGACCTGCCAAGTCGCGCCGCCGTTGGTCGTGCGCGCAATGGCCCCGTGGTAAACGGACCCGCAGAATTCGGCGAAGGTGTTGTTGTCCATGCCGACGACAAAGCCGTTGGTCGGGTCCTTGAAATAAACGTCCATGAGCCCGCCCATCAAGCCGGCGGCGGTGAGGTTGGTGGCGGACCAGTTCGTGCCGCCGTCGGTGCTCTTGAAAAAGTACGCGTTGGGCCCGCGCACCCGGCCCGCCCCAAAGATATTTTGGGAATCCAAGGCATGGATGGCGCACAGCCCGTTCGACCCGCTGACCGGAAAACCGGCTTTCGCCGTCCAGTTCGAACCGCCGTCGAAGGTTTCATACATCAGGTTGGTGTCCGTCACCGAACCATCGTACGAACCAGGTCCGAGATTGCCGGCCCAGCCGCGCGACTCGGAAACGAAGCCGATGGAACGAAAGTGCGCGGTGAGGTTCGAAACCGTTGACGAGCGGGAGAGCGTGAACGAGTTGCCGCCGTTGGTGGTTTTCCAAATGCCGCCCGTCGCGCGCGCGACCCAGCCGGTGGATTCGTTGATGAACGAAAGGTCGTCGAAGCGCGGCGACGTGCCGCTGGGGGCGTTGGGAAATTGCGACCAGACCGGCGTTTGGGCGGCGAGCGGTGCGGTGGCGACGGCGGCGAGCGCGAAAAGAATTGTTACAACGGGGCGCGATAGCATGGGACTAGTGCCGACGACCGTAGCACAGGCCGCGGGGAATTACCAAAACCAAAAACACCCGTCAGTGCGGCTCGTCCGGCGGCGGCTCGGGGCGGTGGTCTTCGTGCGGACGACCGGTGTCTTCGCGTCCACGGGGGGCGCGAGGTTCATCGCGTTCGCGGCGCGGTCGCTGGATTTGTTGCAGCGAGCGGCGCAGCGATTCGATCTCGCGTTCGTCGGCAACTTTTTGACGATCGGCCAATTCGACGAGTTCGAGGACTTCCTCCATTTGATCGAGCGCGAGCTGGAGGGCCTGGACGATTTCGTTGACGTGTTCGACCGCGCGGGCGACGGCGGTGTGCGGCGCGGGTTGAAATTGCGGGTCGCGTGGTTCACGCGGTTCACGCGGTTCACGTGCGATGGGGACGGGGCGCTCAGGACGTGCGGGCCGCTCGGGGCGCTCGGGCCGTTCCCTCGCGATTTCGCGCACAGGTTGCGACTCGATTTCGGCGGCCGGGTTGATTTCGGCGGGCGCAATCGGCGGCGCATCCGCGTGCGCGGTTTCCGCGCGGCCAACCGGCGCCATGCCTGCCGGACGGCGGCTGCGTCCGCGTCCACCGCGGCGTCCACGCCTGCGCGGCGGGCCGGCGGGCGGTCTGGATGATGCACTCTCTGCCATGTGCCCGCCACCTTGCGCCGAAGGCGGCGAAATGGAAAGGGAATTCCGGGCGCGAGGAAATACCCAAACACCCAAATACCCAAGTACCCAAATACTCAAATCCTGGGACGCGCTGCCTTTTTTGGGTACTTGGGTATTTGGGTACTTATCCCCGGGTGCGATTAAAAGCGGGTGAGGGTGAGCGGGTGCTGGCGGCATTTTTGGACTGCGGTGGCAAGTTGGACGCGACACCGCTTTCGAGCGAACGGGGCGGGTTGCTCATTGCCCTCGCCGTCGTCGGTGCCAAAGCGGTGTCGCGTCCAACTTGCCACCGCAGTCCATAATGCCCTCACCCGTTTTTAATCACACCCCTTATCCCCCTCCTTCCCGATTTCATTGGACGCCCTGCGCCACGTTTTCCAGAATCACGATCTGTCATGAAAGCCAAATTCTTTTTTGCCGGCGGGTGCGCGCTGGTGGTGAACGCCGCGCTGGTCGTCACGTCGCCCGCGCAGTCCGCCACCAACCTGCCGCCCGCGCCGCGCCGGCCCAGCATCATTTTCATTCTCGCGGACGATCTCGGCTACGGCGATCTGAGTTGCTACGGCCAGACGAAATTCGCCACGCCGAACCTCGACAAGATGGCGGGCGAAGGCATCCGCTGCACGAGCTTTTACGCGGGCAGCACGGTGTGCTCGCCGTCGCGCGCGGCGATGATGCTCGGCAAACACACCGGGCATCTGAACATCCGCGGCAACACCGCGAACACGACCTTGCTGCCGGACGAAGTGACGGTGGCGCAATTGCTCAAGGGCGCGGGCTATCGCACGGGCCTGATCGGGAAGTGGGGGCTGGTCACCAGCGAGAGCCAACCGGGCGTGCCGCAGAAAAAAGGTTTCGATGAATTCGTCGGCTATTTGAACAACGCCGAGGCGCACGATAATTACCCGGAGTTTTTGTGGCGCTACGATCCGCCCAACGCCGCGCGCGCCGAGGCCTTCGAGGGCCGGATGCAATTTTCCGAGAACGCCGGCGCGCGAAAGGGCCTCTACGTACCCGATCTCTGCACGAAGGCCGCGCTCAATTTCGTCAACAACAACAAGCCCGACCACGTCAACCGTTACCGGCCCTTCTTCCTTTCCCTCCATTACACCATCCCGCACGCCAACAACGAGGAGGGCCGTCGCACCGGCAACGGCATGCAAGTCCCCACCGACGCGCCGTACTCCGGCGAGTCGTGGCCGGCGGCCGAGAAAAACAAGGCCGCGATGATCGCGCGCATGGACGCGGACATCGGCAAACTTTTCGCGAAACTCAAGGAGTTGAAGCTGGACGACAACACGGTGGTTTTTTTTGCGAGCGACAACGGCCCGCATCAGGAAGGCGGCGTGGACCCGAAATTCTTCAAAAGTTCCGGGCCGTTTCGCGGCACCAAGCGCGACCTGAGCGAAGGCGGCATCCGCGTGCCGATGATCGTGCGCTGGCCGGCGCAGATCAAAGCGGGCCAGGTGAGCGACTTCGCGTGGGCGATGTGGGATTTTCTGCCGACCGCCGCGGGCATCGCGATGACGGACGCGCCGAAAGGCCTGGATGGCATTTCGGTTTTGCCGCTGCTCACCACCGGGACGCAGACCAACCAGCACGAATGTCTCTACTGGGAATTTCACGAGCGCGGTTTCCAGCAAGCCGTGCGCGCCGGTGATTGGAAGGCCATCCGTCCGCAGGCCGGCGAAAAGATCGAACTCTACGATTTGAAATCCGATCCCGGCGAAAAGCAAAACGTCGCGGAGAAAAATCCCGAGGTCGTCGCCAAGCTGGAGGCGTTGCTGAAACGTGAACGCACGGAATCCGACCGCTGGCCGATGCGCCCGCCGCCCGAGAAGGGCAAAGAAAAAAAGAAAGGCGGCGCGGACGCGAAGTGACAGCGTAGCCGCGACGTGAAGAATTAACGATGCACTTGTGAAGATTTTATCGTGTCTTTTGATGGCGTCTATCGTGGTCTCATGCGGCCCGACCGCGTCTGATATTGTAAAGATGCAAAAAGCGGCAAACAGCATTCCGTGCGTTAAGGAGTTTCGTGCAATGTTTCCGTCCGCCAAAGTCGGAGTTTTTTCCGATAATTTCAAAAAAGGTACTACCAGCGCTCAAATCGCTGATGTGGTTTACGACCGTTATCTCATCACGTTGACTGTTGGCTTCGAGGTGAATCCGAGAACATTGGAAATGATCAGCTATAATCCTCCTTCGATCACCCTCTTGGAGAATATATCAATAAGCGGTAGTTCAGATGGGCCTCACCTAAAACATGGAGAGAATTTCAAGATTTCTCCGGAGCAGTGGCGAGTGGTTGTTGAGGCCGGTGGACAATTTTCGGCGGCGGGCATTGACGTGAGGACAAACGAACCGGTTGTTGGAATCGAGAAGCTAAAGGCATATTTGCGACGGTCACCAGACCAATAGTTTCGGCTGGTTGGCTGGGCGTATTCTTCGGAGTTTTCCAACTCAGCGTGGCGCGGAAGTGTTCGTGATCGGTTGGTCGTATTGATAACTGCGGCGCAGTTCCATCCGCCGGATTTCCGCGCGCATCCAGATCACCGCGAGCACGCCGCCGAGGATCAGCGCGGCCAGCACGAACCACGGCCAGACATGGCGGCGCGGCAGTTGGGCGGTCTTGGTTTCCATAGCGGGAAGTTATCCAACCGGAATCCCGGAAGCACGACGGAAACTTCGCGGCGCGCGGCGTTCACGCCGCTTCGGCATTGAATGTCAATTGATGGAAGGAAATCAACTGGATTGCCGGCGTTGATGCGGCGTGAACGCCGCGCGCCGCTGCGAGGTTGCAAACAATCTTCTTGCCGCCGTTTCCCGTCAGCCGCGACAATCGCACCCATGAAATCCATTTTACGTTCTCTTCTGCCCGCTTTGTTCATCGTGATGTCTGCCCGCACGGGCGCGGGCGCCGAAACGAACCACAACTTTGACCGCTGGGAGAAGGAGATTTCCGCCTACGAGCGGGCGGACGCCACCAATCCCCCGCCGAAAGGCGCGGCACTGTTCATCGGCTCCTCGACGATTGCGCGCTGGAAAACGCTCGCGGAGGATTTCCCAAAACACCGGGTGATCAATCGCGGCTTCGGCGGTTCGCAGATCGTGGATGCCACGCACTTCGCGGAGAGACTCATCTTCCCGCATCTGCCGAAGCAGATTTTCCTGCGCGCCGGTGGCAACGATCTCTGGTCGGGCAAGTCGGCGGAGGAAGTCTTCGCGGATTACAAAGATTTTGTCGCGAAAGTCCGGGCGAAGCTGCCGCGAACGGAAATCGTTTTCATTTCGCTCAGCCCGAGCATTTCGCGTTGGAAGCAGGCGGACAAAGAAAAGATGCTCAATGCGATGGTGGCGGATTACATCCGCGGCAAAGCGCGGCTGAAATATATCGAGACCTACGAGATGGTGCTCGGCGCGGACGGACAGCCGCGCGCGGAGTTGTTCGTGGCGGACAAATTGCACTTCAATGCCGAGGGGAACAAGTTGCTGGCCGAACGCGTGCGCCCGCATTTGCGGAAATAGTTTCCCTCCACGACGCCACCGGCGCGCGGCACTCCGGGCCGCAGCACGCATGAACCGGCGAAACCCTCGAACGAACGGCTTCCTGACTTCAACCTGCCGCGGCCCGGAGTGCCGCGCGCCGTTTTGGGCAGAAGCCGCGCCTTCACTGCATCGTCGCCGCAGGGTGTGACTGAAACTGCCGCTCAAGAAAATGGGGTTGGCGGGATTTTTCAGGTTCCCATGAATTTGGCCTGGCTCCTTGGCGGTGAGCTTGCGGTGATAGACTTCGTACGCCGGCACCCTGTCCGCCATGGCGGGGGCCACGAGCTTGCCGCAGAGTTGCTGGCTGGCCAGCCAGATGACCTTCAGCGGCGGCAAGAGCACCTCCGGATCATACTTCAGTGGCCGACCGATGAACGCCGGGGCTTGCGGCGGGCGGGGGCCGCGGCGCAACGCCCGGATGGCGGATTTGCGATGGTAGTCGAACCAGTCGAGGACTTGGTCGATGATTTTGGTTTTGTGTTCCTGGCCGGCCCGGGCGTAACGCCCGCGCAGTTTGTTCAAGACTTTGGCTTTCGTTGGGTTGCTCATTTTTAGGTGCATGTCGTGGGTAACACCCTTTTTGAGGCAACGTATGCTTTTCAACCCCGTTCTCCACGCCGCTCGGGTAACATTCTTTTGAGTCATATCGGGCGGCAAACCCGCGTCATGAGCGGTCGAAAGAAGGTTTGGCGAAACCGCGCATCGGCTTCATAATGAAATCCCAAATGTTGTTTGTTGCTCGATGTTGGCAAAGGTGGTTGGCGCTGTGGCTTTCGGCGATGGCCGGGATGGTGACACCCACCGTGCGCGGCCAGTCTGCGTCCAACGAGTTCTGGCAGGCGCAAAGCATTTATCAGATCGTCACGGATCGTTTCTACGACGGCGACGCTTCCAACAACAACGCCGAGGGCACTTACAATCCCGCCGGCAACACCGGCACCTCGGTCCACGGCGGCGATTTCAAGGGCCTCGAACAAAAACTCGATTACCTCAAGGCCCTCGGCGTGACAGCAGTTTGGATCTCCCCCATCGTCCTGAACGCGAACGGGGAATTTCACGGCTACGCCGGTCGCGATTTTTATAAGGTCGCGCCGCACTGGGGCACGCTGGCGGATTTGCAGCACATGACGCAGGCCGCGCATGACCACGGAATTCTGGTGATCTCCGACATCGTCGTGAACCACGGCGGCGATCTCACTTACAGCACCGACTCCGGTTGGTCCGCCTTCAAAACGCCGCCCGCCGGCTACAACTTGAAGTATCGCAACGCCGCGAAACAATTCGCGTATCCGTTTAACACCAACGCGCTCAATCCGAACCTCACGAACATTTTCCACAACAACGGTTCCATTCCCGACTACAACACCGCGCAACATGTCGAACTCGGTGAGTTGAGCGGGCTGGATGATTTCCGCACCGAATCGGCCTACGTGCGCTCGAACATGGCGGAGGTTTACAAGTATTGGATCGGGGCCGCCGGACTGGACGGGTTTCGCATTGATACCGTGAAGCACGTCGAGATGAGCTTCTGGCAGGAATGGTCCACGAACGTCCACGCCTACGCGACGGCGATCGGCAAACCGAACTTTTTCATGTTCGGCGAATGTTACGACGGCTCGGATGCCAAATGCGGCTCTTACACCGGCACGCAAGGTGGCGGGCCGTTCAAGCTGGATTCCGTCGTGGATTACCCGCTCTATTTCAAAATGGGCAGCGTTTTCGCCGCCGCGAACGGCAACACCAAACAAATCGAAGACCGCTACAACGCCATCGCCGCCAATTACGATCCCGCCGCGCAGATGCGCCTCGTCACCTTTCTCGACAATCACGACAACGCCCGCTTCCTCAGCATCGGCGGCGCGACGACCACGCGCCTGAACGTCGCGCTCGCGTTTCTCTACACTTCGCGCGGCGTGCCCTGCCTTTACTACGGCACGGAGCAGGCCTTCAACGGCACGACCGATCCCAACGACCGCGAAGACATGTTCGACGGCCTGTTCGAGCAGGGCCCGTCGCTCGGCGACAACTTCAATATGACGCACCCGCAATTTCTCCAAGTCGCGATGCTGAATAATTTCCGCCGGCTCTTCGCGCCGCTGCGCACCGGCTCGCATGTGAACCAATGGAACGACCCCGACAGCCCCGGCCTCTTCGCGTACGCGCGGCGGCTCGGCACACAGGAAGTGTTCGTGGTCTTCAACACCGCCGCCTCGACGCAGACGCTCACCAATCGCGCCACGATTTTTCCGGCGGGAACGCCCATCGTGAATCTTTTCAACACCAACGAAGTCCTCACCGTCACGGCCACTCCGGAGACGCCGGTGATTTCCGTGCCCGCCATGTCCGCGAAAATCTTCGTCGCGCAATCGGACTGGCAGCCGTTGGATCCCGTCGTCGTGAGCAACTCGCCCGCGCACGATGCCGCCAGCGTGCCAACCTCTCTGCCCATCATTCTCCAATTCAGCGAGCCGATGGACACGAACAGCGTCCAGTCCGCCTTCGGCACGACGCCGGTTCTCACCGGCACGTTCGCGTGGTCGGCGGCGCGCGACAAACTGACCTTCACGGCCGGCGGCGCGGGGCTGCCGGGTTTGACGATCGTCACCGTGCGCGTTACGAACGCGGTGGGTGCGGTTTCGGGCAAGGCGCTGTTCGCGCCGTACGAAATGCGTTTCAAAACCAGCGCGACCAGTTTCGTGGACAACCTTCCGCCGGTCATCTCCATTCAATCGCCCACCAACGGCGCGCTCATCTCCGCGAACCTCGCCATCAACGGCACCGCCTCCGACAACATCGCCGTGCAAAAAGTCGAAGTGCGGGTGGACAACGGCCCGTGGCTCACGCCGACCGGCACGAACTCATGGAGCTTGAGTTTGAACAGTTCAAACTTCTTGAACGGTCCCCACGTGCTCACCGCGCGGGCCACGGACCCGTCGGTCAACGCGACCACCACGAACGTCACCGTCCGCTTCTTCAACGTGCCCGGCAGCTACGTGCAGCGCGTCCGGGCGGGCTACTCGAATGACGTGACCGATTGCCTCGGCGACACCTGGCTGCGCGACACCGCTTACAGCTTCGGAAACTTCGGTTATTCCAACGGCACCGCCGGCTACGTGGCGAACACCATCACGGGAATCTGCGCGACGGCGCAATCGCTTTATCAACGTGAACGCTACGGCAACGCCAGCACCAGCTTCGCCTACCAGTTCGATTGTCCCGCCGGCATCTACGAAACCAAACTGCTCGAAGCCGAAACTTACTGGAGCGCCGCCGGCCAGCGGGTCTTCAACGTCTTTATCCAGGGCAGCAAAGTCGCGACGAACCTCGACCTCCTCGTCGCTGCCGGTGGAAAAAACCTTCCGCTCACACTGACGTTCACCAATGCCGTCACCAACTCGCAATTGCAAGTGCTCTTCACGGCCGTCGCGGACAACCCGCGGCTCTCCGGCATCTCGGTCCGCAAACTTGCTGACGTGACGAGCGACGCGGACGGCATTCCCGATTGGTGGCGGCTCGGCTATTTCGGCCACGCGACGGGACAAGCCGGCGACCACTCGCGCGCCACCGACGACGCCGACGCCGACGGCGCGACGAACCTCCACGAGTATCTGGCGGGAACCGATCCGCTTGTTTCCGCCTCCGTGTTCCGCATCACCAACGTGGCGGCGGTCGGGAACGACCCGCAGGTCAGTTGTACCACCGCCTTGAATCGCGCGTATCAACTCCAGCGTTGCGACAGTCTGGACGCGGCGGCGGATTGGAGCGACGTCGGCCCGCTGGTGAACGGCACCGGCGGCGTGGTGGTGTTGAGCGATCCCGGCGGCGTGGGAAACGGCACGCGCTACTACCGCGTGCAGGTGCGGTGACCCGCTGCGGCCCGGAGCGCCGCGCGCCGCAAAGTTACTGGAGAATTCTCCGCCCTTCGTCGAGGAAGATGCCCTTGAAATTCATTTCGAGCGCCTGCGGGTTGGTCGCCTTGGCGAGCGCTTCCTTCTCCGTCACCTTGCCGTCCTTGACCAGATTGAACAGCGATTGATTGAAGGTGATCATGCCATCATCCAGGGCGGTCTCGATGGCGGCGGGCAGTTTGTCCAGGCGGTTATCCTCGATCAATTTTTTAACCGTGGCGGTGTTGATGAGAATTTCCAGCGCCGGGGTCATGGAGTTGTTGATGGTGCCGACCATGCGCTGGCAAACCACCGCGCGCAACGTGCCGGCCAACTGCCGCCGGATCTGCTCGCGTTCGTCGGCGGGAAAGAAGTCGAGGATGCGGCTGACGGATTGCGAGGCGTTGGTGGTGTGGAGCGTCGAGAGCACGAGATGGCCGGTGTCCGCCGCGCTCATGGCGGCGGTGAAGCTGACGTTGTCGCGCATTTCGCCGATCATGATGATGTCCGGGTCCTGGCGCAGGACGTGTTTCAGCGCGTGATTGAAGGAGAGCGTGTCCAGCCCAACTTCGCGTTGCTCGATGATGGATTGGTTGTCCTCGAACACGTATTCAATCGGGTCTTCGAGGGTGATGAGGTGCTTTTTGAAGTGGGAGTTGATGTGCTCGATCATCGCGGCGAGCGTCGTGGACTTGCCGCAGCCGGTGGAGCCGGCGAGCAGCACAATGCCGCGCGGCGATTCAGCGATCTTCTTGATGGATTCCATGAGGCCGAGCTCCTCAAAGCTCGGGACTTTCGTTTTCACGTAGCGCATGGCCAGGCACCATTCACCGCGTTGCTGGAAAAGATTCGTGCGATAACGGCCGATGCCGGGAACGTAATAGGAAAAATCCACCTCGCGGTTTTCCTGGAGCTTTTCCTTGAGATGCACCGGCGTGATCTGCGCGACGACGTTGTTCATCCACTCGAGCGTGGGGAACGGGCACTCGACGGCGATGAGTTCGCGGTTGATGCGGTAAACCACCGGCGTCCCGATCTTCAAATGCACGTCCGACGCGCCGCCTTCCATGGCGGTCTTGAGAATCTTGTAGAAGAGTTCCATGCGGCGAGACTAGCAGAGCGATTGACGCCGCGCCAAACAGGAAAATTGGGCCGCAGCGCAACGTTAGGTTTGGAGTTCCGCCTTCCGGCGGCCGCGTGAACGCGGAACTGCAAACAAAAAAGCCGGACGGTTGCCGTCCGGCTTCGGAAAATCTGTTGCCAATGTCAGCCCAGCGTCGAACTGGACATCTGCGTCAGGCGCGATTGCGCCAGGCGGGACATGTTGGTGAAGACCATCGAGACGTGGTAGCCGGCGTGTTTGTTGCCGGCGCAGGCGATGACCACGCCGGTGCAGTTCACGCGGCCATTGTCCGGCGTTTTCAATTCGACGGTCATTTCCGCCCACTCGGTGAAGGGCGTGGGGCTGCGGAATTCGATGCCGCTCTTGTGGATGACGACCGCTTCGTGCGAGAGGGAAAGTCGTTCCTGCCGCGCTTCAACCATGACGGGTTGGTGAAGAGTCCCAAGGCTGGTAATTTTTCTGGCGCTCATAAATGTGACTCACGATAACATACGCGAACGAATCGTCAAAGAAGGTTTTTGCTCGCCGTCTGGCCGCGCTTCCCGGACGCCTCACCACTCGATCACCGCCGCGCCCCACGTCAGGCCCGCGCCGAAAACCACCAGCAAAATCAGGTCGCCGCGGGAAAATTTTCCAGATGACACCGCTTCGTCCAGCGCGATGGCGACGGACGCGGCGGAGGTGTTGCCGTAACGGTCGAGGTTGAGGAACAGTTGATCGGGCGTCGCGCCCAACCGCTCACCCACGGCGTCAATGATGCGGCGGTTGGCCTGATGCGGGATGACGCACTTGATTTGCGAAATGGTCAGTTCGCAACGGCGCAGTGCTTCCTGCGCGGCGGTGAGCATCGCCTGCACGGCGTTCTTGAAAGTTTCCTTGCCGTCCATGCGGAGATAATGCAATCGCGCGCTCACGGACTCAGCCGTCGCCGGGCAACGGCTGCCCCCCGCGGGCATCTCGAGGAGCGTGGCTTTGCTGCCGTCCGCGCCCATCACCGCGGTCAACAAACCGTGCGAGTTGGGCCGGCTTTGCATCACCACCGCGCCCGCGCCGTCGCCGAACAACACGCAGGTGTTGCGGTCCTTCCAGTCCACAATGGTGGAAAGTTTTTCCGCGCCGATCACGAGCACCGTGTCGTAAGTGCGCGACATGATGAACTGCTGGCCGATTTCCAGTCCGTAAATAAAACCCGAGCACGCGGCTTCGAGATCAAACGCCGCGGCTTTCTTCGCGCCGATCTTTTGCTGCACGAGACACGCGGTCGAGGGAAAGGGCATGTCCGGCGTGATGGTGGCAACGATGATGAGATCAATTTGATCGGCGCTGACCCCGGCCATCTTCAACGCGCGCTGCGCGGCTTTGCTGGCGAGGTCGGACGTGAATTCATCCTTCGCGGCGATCCGGCGTTCCTTGATGCCGGTGCGCGACGTGATCCAATCGTCCGAGGTATCCACCAGTTTTTCGAGTTCGTGATTGGTCAGCACGCGCGACGGGAGATACGAACCGACGCCCGTGATGGAAACGGTGCGGCCCTGGAAATTGAACCGGGCGCGGGGATTTTTGAATTTGGGTTTGGAGGCGGTGCTCATGCGGCAACAGGGGTGGCGGGCGCGGCGGCGAGCCGCTGATTGGCCTGCGCGATTTCGCGGAGGATGGTGTGGTTGAGGTCGTGGCTGACTTCTTCGCACGCGACGCGGATGGCGTTCATCACCGCGCGTTCGCGCGACGAGCCGTGCATTTTGACGACGACGCCGTTCAAGCCGAGCAACACCGCGCCGCCATAGACTTCCGGGTCCATGCGCCGCTTCAGCCCCTTGAGGCCGCCGCTGCACAACAGCGCGCCGAGATAGCGTAGCGGGTTCGCGGTCAGTTCAGCTTTGAGGATACTCTTCATCGCGTAGCCGAGACTTTCCGCGGCCTTCAACACGATGTTGCCGACGAAGCCATCGGCGACGACGACATCCACGCCGTCATCGAACAGATGAAAACCTTCAACGTAGCCGAGGAAATTGAGATCGAGTTGCGAACAGAGCCGCGCCGCTTCGCGCGTGAGGTCGTTGCCTTTGGATTCCTCCGAGCCGTTGCTCAGCACGCCGACGCGCGGTTTGGCGAGGCCGAGGATTTCGCGGGCGTAAACATTTCCCATGACCGCAAACTGCGCGAGATGTTGCGGTTCGCAAACCGGATTCGCGCCCGCATCGAGCAGCACAAAATCGCCCGTGCGCGAGGGCATCCGCGCGACGATGGCCGGACGTTCCACGCCTTCGAGCCGGCGCAATTTCATCGAGCCGGCGACGAGCGCGCCGGTGTTGCCGGGGGAGATGACGGCGTCGGCCTTGTCTTCGCGGACGAGTTCGATGGCGCGGACCATCGAGGAATCTTTTTTCTTGCGGATGCCTTCGAGGGGTTTGTCCTCCATCGTGAGGACTTCGGTGCAGTGGAGAATCTGAACCCGCGCGTCGCGGAGGGCGGCTTTTTTCAAAGCCGCTTCGATCTGGCCCTGGTCGCCGACAAGATGGAGCGCGGAAATCTTGTCGTCGGCTTCGAGGGCCAGTTTGGCACCGGCGATGACGACCTCGCAACCGTGGTCGCCACCCATGACATCCACTGCGATTCGCATAAACGCAAAGCCGCGGAAAAGTTTTCCGCGTCCGGGAAACCGCTCAAGCCCCGGCCGTAATCGTCAGGACCTGTCGCCCCTTGTAAAAACCGCACGCCGGGCAGACCCGGTGCGGAATGTACGGCGCCGCGCATTGCGGGCACGTGTTCAATTGGGGCAGGCGCAACACGCTGTTGTAAGCGCGGCGCATGCGTTGACGACTGGTTGACGGTTTACGTTTTGGGACGCCCATAATTCTTTTCGGTTAAAGTTTCAGTTTATCCAGTTTATCCCACGCCGATCCCGCGGGGCGGGGCGCGTTGGTGGCCGGCTTTTTTTTGGCCCCGGAACTCCTTCCGGCCAGTCCGCCGCATTGTGGATCACACACCGGATGCGCCGGAAAGGTCAGGAGAATATCTTCGCGAATCTGGGGCGTCAAGTCCACGGAATCGTCCACCACGGACACCTTGTCATCGCCTTCGAGCGGCAAATGACACACCCAATCGGCCACTTCCAGCCGGTATTCAAAGGGTTTGAGGCAGCGCACGCACTGGCAATCCAGCGTCAACTCCAGTTCGCCCCGCGCCAGCACGCTGTCATTCAACTCCTGCACTTCGAGATCATAGCGCAACGGCTGCCGCGCCTGGACCATCTCGTCCCGGAGTTCCAGATCGAGTTCGGCGACGGGCAATTCGCCTTGCAGCGCCAGTTCGCGCCGGGCGAGATTCCGGAGATTGACGAGCAACGGCATGGCGTTCAGGCCGGATGGCTGGCCAGTTTGAATTTCAACGCGATTTGCACATGAGCGGGCACAAACGAGCTGACGTCGCCGCCGAACCGGGCGATCTCCTTCACGATCCGCGAACTCAAAAACGTGTAGGTGTCCTTGGGCATCATGAAAATGGTTTCCACGCGCTCGTTGAGTTTGCGGTTCATGAGCGCCAACTGGAACTCGAACTCGAAATCCGAAACCGCCCGCAACCCGCGCACCACCGCCTGGGCCGCCATTCGCTCGGCATATTCGACGAGCAAGCCATCAAACGAGTCCGCCTCCACGGCGGGCAGATGGCGGACGCCTTCACGAACGATTTCCAGCCGCTCCTCGATGGTGAACAGCGGATGTTTGCTCTCGTTCTTGGCAACGGCGACGATGACGCGGTCGAACAATTTCGTCGCGCGCTGGATCACGTCCAGATGCCCGTTGGTGAGCGGGTCAAAACTTCCGGGATAAATGGCCGTGCGCATGGCAGGAATTTATCAGCCGCGCACCGGATGACGAGGAGGAAATTCTCCGGCACGGGCCGGGGGGTGTGATTAAAAACGGGTGAGGGCATAATGGACTGCGGTGGCAAGTCGGACGCGACACCGCTTTGGCACCGACGACGGCGAGGGCAATGAGCCACCCGCCTCGTTCGCTCGAAAGCGGTGTCGCGTCCGACTTGCCACCGCAGTCCAAAAATACCGCCAGCACCCGCTCACCCTCACCTGCCTTTAATCGCACCCCGGGCCGGGGCTTGCTGCGGGTGGCGGGGTTGATTAGGCTGCGCGCGAAACATGTCGAAGCGACTCAAAGTTCTCATCTCCGCCTACGCGTGCGAGCCGGGCAAAGGCTCGGAGCCGGAAGTGGGCTGGCAATGGGCGTTGCAGATCGCGCGTTTTCACGATGTGGTGGTGCTGACGCGGGAGAACAATCGCGCGAACATCGAGGCGGAGTTGCAGCGGCTGGGGGGAAAGCAACCCGTGCCGCAGTTCGTCTATCACGACCGCAGTCACCCGGTGCTGGACATGAAGAAGAAGACGCGCGCGGTGAAGTGGTACTACCTGCTCTGGCAACGGTCGGCGCACGAAATCGTGACGCAGCTTCACGCCGTCCACCGGTTCGATCTGATGCATCACGTGACGTTCGCGGGGTTTCGTTATCCGACGGCGATCTGGGGGCACGGCGTGCCGACGATCTGGGGGCCGATCGGCGGGATCGAGTCGGTGCGCCCGGCGCTGTTGCCGTGGCATCATCCGCCGTCGTTGATCGTGGAACTGTTGCGCGGGCTGAATAATTTCGTGCAGGCGGCGCCGTTCCAGGTGCTGGGCAAACGCGCGGGCGTGACGACGAAGATTCTCGCGTCCACGCGCGACATGCAGGCGACGTTTCAGCGGCTGGGGTATGCGTCGGACCTGATGCCGACGATCGGGCTGCACGTGAAGGAACTTCCGCATCCGGCGCACGCGCCTGGGGCAGGCGCGCTGCGGCTGCTGTTCGTGGGCAACCTCATCACGTTGAAAGGCGTGGACCTCGCGCTGGACGCGCTGGCGGCTTCGGGGACGAACGCGACGTTGACGCTGTACGGCTCGGGGAATTTCCAGGCCTCCGCCGAGCAGCGGGTGCGGCGGCTGGGGCTGGCGGACCGCGTGTTTTTCAAAGGCCGGCTGCCGCGCGCGGAAATCCTGAACGTGTACCGCGACTACGATGTGTTTCTTTTTCCGAGCCTGCACGACACGGGCGGTTATGCGTTGATTGAGGCGATGTTGAACGAACTGCCGGCGATCTGCCTGGACTGCGGCGGGCCGGCGGTGGCGGTGCGGGCGGATTGCGGCATCCTCATCCCGTTGGGCAGCCGCGCGAGCGTGGTGGCGGGACTGGCGGCGGCGATCCGGCGGTACGACGCGGACCGGGAACTGGTGGCGGCGCACGGGCGCGCGGCGCGGCAGGTGGTGGAGGCAGATTACGATTGGGCCCGGAAGGGCGACGCGATGCGCGGCGTGTACGAGGCGACGTTGCGGGAGAACGAGCGCGAGCCGGGGCGCACCACGCAGGTGCGTTACTCCGGCATGGGCGGCGCGGTGACGGCGCTGCATAAACTGGTTTCCGCCCGCGGGATCCTCGTCGGGGCGCTGGGCTTGTTGCTGGTCGGCGCGCTGGGGTTCGGGAGCATGAGTTATTTGAAACACGAAGTGCGCGGGATCGTGGCCGAGAAGATGCCGGCGCTGCGGCATATGAGCGGGGCGAACGCGACCATTGATCAAGGCTTCAAAGGCACGCTGCGCCTGCTGCTCACCACGGCGCCGGGGGAAAGAAAACAGATCTGGGCCGACATCCAGGCCACGAGCCGCAGTGCGGAATCCAACCTGACGGCCTTCGCCGCGTTCATCAATTCCTCCGCCGACAGCAACCATTTCACCGTCATGATGCGCAGCCGGGAGGAATATCTGCAAAGCCGCGCAGGCGTTTTCAGCCTGATCGAGTCCAACCGGCAGGACGCCGCCATGGCCCTGTGCCGCACGCAATTGTTTCCCGCCTACGCGCTCTACTCGCAGGAGGCGGACAAATTGCTGGACTCGCAGGTGACCCAGGCCACCCGCCTCGGCGAACAGGCCGTGACCATCTGCACCACCACGCAAGTGATCGTGGCGGCGGTGGCGATGCTGCTCTTTGCCATCGGCTTCATCATTGGATTCTTCAAGTGAGCCTTCGCGGGTGAAGTGGAGAAATAGTTTTCGGAAGTGGGCCTCGAATTCAAGTTACGACTTCGCGTCGGAAACTTTTGGTTTCGTGAAAGTCATCGTCTGAAAGTCGGGCGGGGTTTCGCCCGGCGGCAGCCACGGCACTTCGAAAATGCGAACCGGCTTGTTGAAACCTTTCGGCGTGGTGGGTTCGCGTTCGATGCACGTCGCCGCGAGCGTCGCGTCATCGCGCACCAAATGGGCGTGGGTCGTTTCGCTGATGAAGATGCGGCCGCGGCCCGAAATGCCTTCGAGCCGGCTGGCCAGATTCACTTCGCGCCCGAACACGGTGTAG
The DNA here is from genome assembly GCA_009695195.1 of Pedosphaera sp. Taxonomy (GTDB): domain Bacteria; phylum Verrucomicrobiota; class Verrucomicrobiia; order Limisphaerales; family JADLHS01; genus CAIKLQ01. Next base: position 7,533 of record SIBJ01000034.1, on the reverse strand, counting down.
TTCATGGACTGCGTGTCCGATCCCATCAGTCCCGCCGTGACCATGCCGGTGTTGATGCCGGTGCCGAGCGCGAGCGTCGGCAACGGGGGTTTCGGCGGCAAGCCCGCCGATTCGCGCGCGCGGTTCTCGATTTCCCGTCGCTCATTTTCTCCGGCGCGCTGCTGGTTGAGTTGCAGAATCGCCCGTTGCGCGGCGATGGCCGCGCGGACCGCCGCCAGCGCCTGGTGCGGGTGCGCGATGGGCGCGCCCCAAAAAAACATCACGCAGTCCCCGATCAATTTGTCGAAGATGCCCTTTTCTTTCACGGCCGCATCAATCACGCACGCGAGATAGGCGTTCACCGTGCCCAGCGTCTCCCGCGCAAAATCATCGAAGCAGGCCTCGGCGGTTTCGCGCGGCACCTGGCGGGTGCGGACGTATTCGGCGACGCGCTCCTGCGTGGTGTCGGTGAATTCCGTAAACCCGCGCACGTCGGCGAACAGCACCGTGACTTCCCTCCGCGCGCCACCCAGCGAAAGTCTTTCCGCGCTCAACAATTCGTTCATCACTTCGGGCGCCACGATCTTGGAGAAAACGGATTTCACCCGCTGCCGTTCCTTCTGTTCAAACAAGACGCGATAGGCGACCAGACAAACATGCTGCATCAGCAGCGCGCCGAGCGTCGGCAAGACCAGCGGGATCCAGTAGCGAAACCGGATGTAGATCAGAAAGGCCGCGAACCAGTACGCCGCGCCCAGCGCGATGACACTCAAGGAAGCCGTGAGCGGCCGCCGTTGCAAGGTGAGCACGGCCGTGGCCGCCCCGATCACGACGAGGATCAGCAACTCCACCGCCGTCGAAGCCCGGCGCACAAAACGATTCACGATGATCGAGTTGGCCACGTTCCAATGTTTGCTGACGAGGATGGTGTCCGACGCGAGCGGCGTCGCGCCGCGGTCGGTGAGTTCGTTGCCCACCTGCGCGCTGGAGCCGACGATCACGAGTTTGTCGCGCCAGTCCACGGGCGGCGGGACGTTCGTGCCCTGGAGGCGTTGAAAGTTTTGCCAGAGCAGGCTGTGCATCGGCTCCTTGGTCAGCCGGGCATCTTCCGGCGGCAATGCCCAGTCTATGTAGAAAAATCCGTCCTCATCCACCGGAAAGACCCGCGTGATGCCGCCCGTGCCGCGCATCGTGATGCGACCGTGCGGCAGGTCCACCTCGGCGCTGTCGAGATCGAGTTGGAGATGCCGGGCCGCGAGCGACACGCCCATGTGCCAGATGCGTTCCTCGGTGAACGCCTTCGCCTTCGGCGGCGCACCCTTCTTCGGCGGCATGCCGAAGTCGGCCAGGTCAAAATTGTTTTCCGCGTCCACGGGAATCCTGACCACCTCGCCAATCGAGCGCGGCAAAACGATTTGCCCCGGTTCGACCCGCGCGCGGCGCAAATCAATGCCGTAATCCGGATCCGCCTCAACCTGCCGGAACGCCGGATGCCAGCGCCGGTAAACGCGGAACGCGCGCGCACGCCGCAGCACGCCGCCGGGATCCTTCTCCGTGGAGATGTCGCCGAGCGCGAGGGCGTTGGTGGCAAACAGATCGGGCGGCGGCAGGTCCGCCGTGGACGCGAGCAACACCCGGCCCGATTGCCGCATGGTCTGGGCGAAGTAAACATCGGAGTCCAGATAGTCGCCGTTCGCCATGGCGACGGGCGCGTGGAGATCGTCGCGAAGCTCGCCGAGGAGCACATCGAAGGCGACCAGTTCCACGCCGTGCGCGGCGAGTTCCTGTACGAGCCGGCCATAGACTTGTCGCGGCCAATAGAGGCCGAAGTGGAAACCCACTTCGCGATTCATGACGGCGCGCACCGTGTCCTCGTTGATGAAAACGAATCCGAGGTTCGTGGCGACGACCGGGTGAAAATGCTGCGCCACGCGCACCCGCTGATCGTAAGTGATGCGCTCGTAAGTTTCGAAATCGAGATGCAACACCCGCGCCAGACAAACCAGGCCGAGCACGGCGACGGCGATGAGGGCGGGCGTTTGCTGGAGGCGCTTGAGTTTCACCGCCGGCGAACTAAACAAAAAAACCAGAGCAACTCAAGGCTGCTCTGGTTTTGAAAAATGAGGCGACAATACTACGGCCCGCCGTTGGGAACGCTGGTCCCGGAATTGCCATTGAAGCCCTTGACCGGCGAGACGTAATAAACCGTCTGATCCTGCACAAAAGTTTTCGGCGGCGTATTCGGGCCGATGCCGGCTTCCTTCGCGGCCTTGACCATCGCCTTCTGATCGTAATCGGGAGTCGGCGTCACAAGGCCGGTGCGGGCGTCGAACTGGAATCCGCTATTGACCGTCTGCGTCATCGGCGAGCCGTCCGGCGCGATCCAGGAAATCACCACCGAGCCGACGAGCACCTGCCCCACGCCATCCGAACTGATGGTGTAGATCGTGCCGCGCACACCGGCGACGCCGTTGGGCAGTTTGATTTCATAGCGCGAGGCGGCGGACAATTTTTTCACCGTGCCGAAAACTTTTCCGCTGCGCAGGTCGAGTTGCGTTTCGGTGACTTGATCGGCGCCGGTGTCCATGACGGTGAGTTTGTCGAGCGCGAGGACCGTGTCTTCGTTGATGCGGACGACGTCCTGTTCCGCCTTGGGCTGGTAGGAAATTTGATTGCCCGCCACCGCGCGGTGCGAGGTGCCGGTGACCTCGCCCAATACGATATCAACGTAGGACTTGGCGGCGGTTTGAATCAGCGAGCCCGACTTGAGCATGGTGCCGGCCTTGATCGGCTGCCAGACGTTGTCACCGTTGGAATAACGCGCGGCGCCTTTCAAGCGCACCACGGTGGCGGTGCGTTCGCGGGCGGTTTGCGCGGAAAGACTTGTGACCATTGCCAGCGCGAGGCCGCAGGCAACCAACCAGTTTTGAATGCGTGTCTGTTTCATAAGTGCTACATCTAGGAGGAATCGTGCCATCTGTCAACACTCTAAGAATTTGCCGCTTCATGTCAAATGATTATTCGTGGCCTGGGCGCTTTGCGCTTTGCGGACATAATTTTCCGAAACCGTGTCGCGCCCGCCCGCCCGCCGGGTCGCCAGCGGCGAATTAGCAATTGCTCGGCTGCGGGTGATGGTTTAATGCTGTGCGCCGGCGGGAAGGGTGGCTGAGTGGTTGAAGGCACCTGACTCGAAATCAGGCTTAGGAGCAATCCTAACGGGGGTTCGAATCCCTCCCCTTCCGCCACCCTTTTGCCATATCTTTACAAGATGGAAGGTAGCAAAGGTTTAGGGTGATTTCGTCTTTCCAGTCTTCGTTTTGGTCATACGCTCTTCTTACTCTTTCTTATGACCCCCCCACAAACTTTCGGATACGCTCTGGGAGCGTCGGTTTCTATCTACAGTTGCTTCGAAATGTCGCCACGCCTTCCTGGAGAAGACACCTGCATTTCGGAAGCTGCGTGGCGGTCGAGCTCGATTCTTTCGGCGGGACAATATACCACCGGCGCTATCCGACACACCTCGATGGGGTGTTCGAGGTCGTTCAGAAGGAGGTGCAGGCGCAATGGCCCGACCCCGCACTTCGCCGTCAACCAGTTGCTCCGTGATACCGCCCAGGATCTTGGGGAATGCCAGCAGGAACTCGAACAGGTTTACTATTGCGGGGTCTGCAGTTGGCCATTTTCCCATGGCGGGGTTTCTTATGGTGAGCGCCAGATTCAGGTAGGCTCCGAGCCTATGGGTCTGCTTCGGCACCTGGCAAAGTCGAAACCCCGCCGCAAAGTCATACGACTGTATCAGCAGGGATTCGCACTGTTTTGGCGATGGAATGGCCGCCTCGGAAAAGGCGGTCGCAACCGCCTCGCGCCCGACACCATCGCTCTCATTCGCCAGACACTTCCCCCGCACGCGAAAAGCCTACGTGTCCCTGCGCACCGCAGTCGGCTTGAGCGATGCGGTGCCGGCGGGCGACACAGATGCTCGGGCTTTCTTCCGGTCGAGCCAGCCCCAGAGGGTCATTTCCCGGCTGATCTTCTCGGGCGCCACGAAGAACAGGCTTCCGAAATAACCCGCCACCGGCAATACCACATTTCCCAACACCCCAATCATCACTGAATGAAATTTGAAATTATATTTACCCAAATCCAACGCGGGTGTTTTCCCGTTGGTCAGCGTCGCCCATGCGGTGAAGAGCAGACAGCAGGCGATGCCAATATACACTCCTTCCCGATTGGCACGGGGACTCAGGAAGGCCAGCAAGAACAGGCCCGCCAATCCGCCGGCAATAATCGAGGACACGGTGAAATAGAATGACAAGACGCGTTCCGAGTATGCGGCGATGACGATGGCAACCAAAACGGCCACGAGGCCGCAAGCGGCGACGATCATTTTGCCCATGGTCAACCGCTGCCGGTCGGTCGAATTCGGTCGCAGTTTGCGGTAGAAGTCTTCGACCCCGACCACGGAAAGACAGTTCAAATCGGAGGACAACATGGACATCGCCGCAGAAAAGAGGGCCGCCATGAATAAACCCGCGAATCCTGCTGGAATCTTGGTCGCCAGAAAAAACGGAAACACTTTGTCAGGCTTGTCAATGTGGGCCGGCAAGACTTCGCCTGAGAGCTGATAATAGGCCCAAACCAGGGTGCCAATCAGCATGAACAGCACCCAAGCCGGCACGCACAGCAGCGCGCCAAGGGCGACCCCTTTGAGGGCTTCACGGTCCGATTTGGCCACGAGATATCGCTGAACGAGCGTCTGGTCGGCGGTGTACTTTTGCAGATACCAGAAGAAGCCATACAGTCCCATCACCCACACGCTGCCCTTCTTGGTAAAGTCCAGATCAAGACTCCCCAGGCTGAATTTGTGCTGCGCCCAAGCCAGATTGAATGCCGCCGACGGACCGCCCGGCATCATGTGCAGCAAGAATCCGAGACAGATGAAAATGCCGATACACTTGATGAACCCCTGGATCACATCTGTCCAGATCACAGCCTCCAAGCCGCCGATGACCGTATAGAAAACCGTCACGGCACCGGTCACGATCATGACCACATATAGGTTCCAACCGGTAATGGAGTTGATGGTGATGGCCAACGTGTAGAAGACGAAACCCATCTTTGAGAAATGGCCGGCGATGAACGCCAGCGCGCCGTAGGCCCGCACCTTGTAGCCAAAACGCTTGCCGAAGAATTCGTAGGCGCTCATGCCCACGGCGTGCCGGAAAAACGGAATGATCACCAACCCCACGATCATGAGAACGCCCATGACCATGAAGCCGGGAACGAGTTCATTCCAGTTCCCGGCGTAAGCCGAGCCGGGATACGCGACGAACGTGATGCTGCTGATCAATGCTGCGTAAATGGATACGCCCATTGCCCAGGCGGGAATGGAACGTTTGCCCACAAAGTAAGCCTCCGTGGTGGTCTGCCGGCGCGCGAAACGAAGGCCAACCAGCACCATGGCCAGCATGTAAACGATGATTACAACTTCATCCAGCCAGCGTAGGGTCATAGGCGATCTCTTCTCTCGTCAAGCATGGTCAACCGGCCCGAGCCTTGCGGCTCCAATCATTCTCCAACCACAAAGCATCCTCTGTCTATTCACAGCCGCGCAGTGGGAACGGGTATTCCTTCTGGCACGTCGGACGCAGATCCAACCCGGAGGCAAACCGCCCAGACACACTTTCAAGCTTGAGATGGGTCATTCCCTTCCCGCGTGGGAAATTCTTCGCGAGTTCATCTGACCATCCTTAAAACAGCGATTTCATTCCGCTGGGAAGCCGCCGACGCGCATGTCCGGCGCGCGTGCGGGCGCAACACTCGAGCGGCAACGACCCAAGCACCAAAGCCGGGTTTGTGCCGCCGGCCCAATGTCAGACTGTGGTGCGAATTCCACGAGCGTGTGAACCGTGTCGCGTTTTTCCTGAAGGTCCGGCAGTCGCTGGCAAAAATCCTGTAAACCTGTCAGATTCACCGCCGCCAACCCCACACCGACCGCCAATGCCAGGTCTCGCCTCCATCTCCTAATCCCCAAACTGACACAGCCTCAGTGACCCTGACCGTACACCTTGAAGAACATTTTCTTTCGCAGCTCGTACATCTCTTTGGAGTCCAAGGCGGGATTGGCCGCGATCGCATCATTAACCTGCTTAAGCGTGAGGGCCACAGCTTGTTTTTGCTGCTCGGTCAGATTCGGCGTGTTCAGAACCGGGTCCAACTGCTTGGCTGCCTCCATTACGTTTCCCGATTTCAGGTTCGCATTGACGGCCTGGATGCTTTGCTTCACCTCGGGAGTCGCGGTCGCGAAGCTCTGCTCGAGTGGTTTGGTCGCATCTACCTTTTCTTCCTTCTTGCAGCCGACCAACGTGATCGCCACAATTGAAATTAGTAGAATGGCATTGACGGAGATTGCTTTCATAATGTGCATGGGTTGACGCGGACGGTGAATCACTCCGCGAATTTATAGTTGGCGCGCGAATGGGCCTCGTTGGGCTGCCAGGGCGAATCCTTTCCATTGGCGTCCACGAGACCCCAGTCCAGGCTCGTGGTTTGCTTGTTCTTCTTGTACGCCGCATGGCCGTCCGAAAAAATCAAGTTCCCGCCATCCTCATGCAGATTGTTGTAATGCTCCCGCGGCCCGACCCACTCGGACCCCCGACCGGCAATGAAGGAGTGCCACTGCGACCAATTATCACCACTGCCTTCCGGTTCCGTCCACATCGTGGCCATGAGCGCATAATGCTCCTGCATGACCACGGTGGTTGCCGACGAGGTGAGCCCCTTGAACCCTTTTTCCAATACCAGTCCGCTCACAATGAGGGTGGTGGAACTGACTCTCGTCGGGTAGTAAAGGATCTTTTCCGGGAGCGGCGGCGATCCCGCCACGGGGCAAACGAAAACCTTGCCCGCGTCGGTTTGGGATTTTACGCCGGTGTACGGCCGGAGCAGCTTGAGAATATTGTCCGGGGAAAAATCACTGTTGAAGTCGAAAACGACCCGTTGGGTGGGCAGTTTTCCCTTGTTGTCTCCGTCATACATTTGGAGAGCGATCCCGACCTGTCGCATGTTGCTCAGGCAGGAGAGCAGCTTGGCCTTTTGCTTCGCCCGCGAGAGAGACGGCAGGAGCATCGCGGCAAGGATGGCGATGATGGCGATGACCACGAGCAATTCGATAAGGGTAAAACCCCGCGCCCCGCCTGGTTTGCTGGCAGCTGGCTGTTTCATAAGATGCATTTCAGAACTGCGTATGCTTAACGAGATTATCAGGATCAACTTTCTTGGAAATAGAAAAAGTGGCAAAATCCTTGCGTTTATTGACAAGGATCCTGGCGAGCCGCGGAGCCGTGGAATGCACCAGATGAATGGCCTGAACCAACTGGCATTCGACTGCAGCCGGGGCCGCGTCAACGTGCGGATCCCAATGCTGTCGGACACCTGTTCCGATTCATGTCGGACAGTGTTCCGGGGCTGTCGGACAGTGGTCGGAGCGAAGCGACGCTCTGGAGGAGTGATAAAGGGGTGTCCGACAGGAGTCAAGGTTTGGCCCCACTTTTC
>SIBJ01000033.1 GCA_009695195.1 Pedosphaera sp. | reverse complement strand
GAAATCATTGCCGAAGCCACCCAGAAAAAATCAACGACACATGCCCTTAACTAAGCGCCATTCACGGGTGAGGGCATTATGGACTGCGGTGGCAAGTCGGACGCGACACCGCTTTCGAGCGAACGGGGCGGGTTGCTCATTTCAATCGCCGTCGTCGGTGCCAAAGCGGTGTCGCGTCCGACTTGCCACCGCAGTCCAAAAATACCGCCAGCACCCGCTCACCCTCACCCGCCTTTAATCGCACCCTTCTATTTGCGGTTTCCATCTGCGCAAATCTGAATGGTGGTCACCTGACATTTCCGGGATGGCGCCGCAACCGCTCACAAGAACATCCATGGATTAAATCACCAAGTCTCCTGCTCGGCAGGTAAGACCACCGGTGCATCAATCGGAATCGCATACGCCTACAGCGCCAACTCCCGCCACAACAGCGCGCTCATGCGCTGGCCTTGGGCGAAGAGGTCGAGGTCAAATTTCTCGTTCGGTGAGTGGGCGTTGTCGTCGGGCAGCGCGAGACCGAGGAGCAGCGTGTCCGCGCCGAGGATTTTCTGGAACTGGTTCACGATGGGGATCGAGCCGCCTTCGCGCAGCAGAACGGGTTCGCGTCCGAACGCTTTCTTGAGCGCGCGCAACGCGGCCTGCGCGTTGGTACTGCGCGGTGAAACCATGTAAGCCTCCGCGCCGTGGCCGGATTTGATTTCGAGCGTGACGGTGGGCGGACAATTTTTTTCCAGAAACGTACGCACGGCTTTGATGACTTTGGCGGGCTGCTGGTTGGGCACGAGGCGCGTGGTGATCTTCGCGCGCGCCCACGCGGGCACGATGGTCTTGCTGCCATCGCCTTGGTAGCCGCTGGTGAGGCCGTTGATCTCGAACGTCGGGCGCGCGGTGCGCTGTTCGTCGGGCGTGAAGCCGCGTTCACCAAACAGTTCGGGCACGCCGAGGAGTTTGCGGTAGGCGCCGCGGTTGAACGGCACGCGCGCCATCTGCTTCCGCTCGAAATCACTGAGCTTCGCGACGCCGGCGTAGAAACCGGGAATCGCGACACGGCCCTGCGCGTCGTGAACCTTGGCGAGCAGTTGCGCGAGCACGATGGCGGGATTTTGCACCGAGCCGCCGAAGATGCCGGAGTGCAGGTCGCGATCCGGTCCGCGCAGGATGATCTCAAACGCCGCGATGCCGCGCAACGCGTAGGTGAGCGCCGGATGTTGCTTGCTCGGAATGCCGGTATCGGAAACAACGACGGCATCGCAACGGAGTTCCTCGCGATGTTTCTGCAAAAACGCGCCGAGACTTTTGCTGCCGACTTCTTCTTCGCCTTCGATGACGAACGTGAGGTCGCAGGGCAATTCCTGGCGGGTTTTCAGATACGCTTCGACGGCTTTGAGGTGCGCGAGGTTCTGGCCTTTGTTGTCGCTCGCGCCGCGCGCGATGAGCGAGCGTCCGCGGATGGTCGGCTCGAACGGCGGCGTTTTCCAAAGCTCAAACGGCTCGGGCGGTTGCACGTCGTAATGGCCATAGACCATGAAGTGCCGTTTGCGCGCGCCTTTCTTGCGCGGCGTTTTCGCGAGCACGATGGGGTGGCCGTCGGTCGGGCAGAGGCGCGCTTCGAGGCCGATGGCTTTGCAATGTTTCACGAGCCACGTGGCGCAATTGGTCATGTCCTCGCCGTGCTTCGGTTGCGCGGACACGCTCGGGAAGCGGACGTAATCGCAAAGTTCTTCCACAAACCGTTTCTGGTTTCCCTTCAGATAATTCAAAACAACATCCATGCGCGGGAGTATCGGGAAAGCGCGACGAAAGGCAAACGGATTGAACAAAAGTACAACCGAAGGGAACAAAGAGAACGAAGGGAATTTTCGCCAGCGGGGTTCGCGAGCCGGTCTTTCTTGGTTTCCTTCGTTTGCTTCTGTTCAAGTCCGCGGCCTGGAACAAGTATTCACTTGGACGCGTGCGGCAGGAAATTTACGATGCGGCGCGGTTCTGAATTTTATGGCAACACATTATCTGGCTTGTGATCTCGGCGCGGAGAGCGGGCGCGTGATGCTCGGCACGCTCGACGGTGGGAAAATCTCGCTCGAAGAATTGCATCGCTTCCCGAACGGGCCGGTGAAACGCGACGGTGCGTTGCATTGGGACATCGAACGGTTGTTCGCCGAATTGCAAACCGGCCTGAAAAAAGCCGGGGCGCGCAAGCTGCCCATTGCCAGCATCAGCACGGATTCGTGGGGCGTGGATTACGTGCTCTACGATGTCGCTGGCAAGATGATGTCGCCGGTGTGGCATTACCGCGACGCGCGGACGGCGCGCGGCGTGGCGAACGTGAAGGCGCGCGTGGACTGGCCGACGATTTACGCCGAGACCGGCATCCAGTTCATGGCCTTGAACACAATTTACCAGCTCGCCGCCGAACCGCGCGCGCGGCTCGTGAAGGCGAAGCAGCTTTTACTCATCGGCGACGCGTTCAATTACTTCTGCTCCGGCACGGCGCGGAATGAGGAATCAATGGCGAGCACCACGCAACTTTACAATCCGCGCACGGGGAAGTGGTCGAAGAAACTGCTCGGCGCGCTGGGCCTGCGCGAAGAAATGTTCGCGCCCATCGTTCCGTCCGGCACGAAGCTCGGCAAATTGAAGAAAGACCTCGCAACGAAATCCGGCCTGCCGCAAATCGAAGTCATCGCGTCGTGTTCGCACGACACGGGCGCGGCGGTCGCGGCGGTGCCCGCCAGCGGGAAGAATTGGGCTTACCTCAGTTCCGGCACGTGGTCGCTCATGGGCGTGGAGTGGCCGACGCCGGTGATCACCGAGCAGGGGCGCGATGCGAATTTCACGAACGAGATCGGCTTCGGCGGCTCGTTGCGGTTGCTCAAGAACATCGTCGGCCTTTGGGTGGTGCAGGAGTGCAAACGCGATTGGGCGAAGCGCGGTCAGGAGTTTGATTACGCCACGCTCACGACGCTGGCGGCGGAATCGAAACCGTTCGCATCGCTCATCAATCCCGCCGACCCGCGCTTCGTCAGCCCGGACGATATGCTGGTGAAGATCGTGGCGTTCTGTCGCGAGACCGGTCAGCCCGCGCCGGAAACGCCGGGCGCGTTCGTGCGCTGCGCGTTGGAAAGTCTGGCGCTGTTTTACCGCGTCACGTTGCGGCAGCTCGAAAAGCTCACGGGCAAAACGATCAAACAACTCCACATCGTCGGCGGCGGCAGCAAGAACGCGCTGCTGAATCAATTCGCCGCGAACGCGCTGCAAATTCCCGTCATCGCCGGGCCAACGGAATGTACTGCGCTTGGCAATGTCCTCGTGCAGGCGATTGCGCTCGGCCATCTGCCATCGCTCGCCGCCGCGCGCGAGGTGGTGCGGAATTCGTTCGCGGTCACGACGGTGAAGCCGCAGTCGGGCGCGGAGTGGGATGCGGCGTTTGCGAGATTTGAGAAGTTGCTGAAGTAGCCGAGACTGGGCCGGCTCTTTCCATTCGTCATTCGACATTCGTCATTCGACTTTGTATCGTCGCGCGCCGACTGAAGGTTCACATGGAAGAACAAACGATTCCCGGTTTTCGTACCGTGCCGCGCACGGGCGTGATTTACGTCATGCACGAGGCGACGGCGCATGGCTTTTCGTACGACGATCCGCAGTGGGCCAATCTCGGTCAGGGTTCGCCCGAGACCGGTGACATCCCGGACGCGCCGCCGCGCGTGGTGAACGTCACCATCGCTGCGGGGAGTCAGCAGTATTCGCCGGTGGCGGGGAACAAGGCGCTTTGCCAGGCGGTCGCCGATTTTTACAACGAGAGTTTTCGCCGCGACAAGAAATCCAAATACACCGCCGCCAATGTCAGCATCGCCAGCGGCGGGCGGCTGGCGCTCACGCGCATCGCGAGCGCGCTGGGCGACGTCAACATGGGGCATTTCATTCCCGACTACACGGCCTACGAGGAATTGCTCGGCGTGTTCAAGGCGTTCACGCCGATTCCCATTCTGCTGGATGCGGGCGGGCGCTACAAAATCAGTCTCGCGGAATTGAAGAAGGAAATTCTCGGTCGCGGTTTGAGCGCGGTGCTGGCGAGCAATCCGTGCAATCCCACCGGCCAGCTTGTCGAGGGCGAAGACCTGGCGGCGTGGTGTGAACTGGCGCGCGAGTGTCAATGCTCGCTCATCATGGACGAGTTTTACTCGCACTACATTTATTCGTGGCCGGCGGGCGAGCAGGCGAAAATGATTTCCGCCGCCGCGTACGTGGACGACGTGGATCGCGACCCGGTCATCATCGTGGACGGGTTGACGAAGAACTGGCGTTATCCGGGCTGGCGGATCAGTTGGACGCTCGGGCCGAAGCAGGTCATCGAAGCCATCGCGAGCGCAGGGTCATTTCTCGACGGCGGGGCGAATCATCCGTTTCAAAATCTCGCGTTGCCGTTGCTGGATCGCGAACAGGTCGCGCGCGAAACGCTGGCGATCCAAAAACATTTCAGCAAGAAACGGGAGTACACCCTCACGCGGTTGCGCCGGATGGGAATTGGCGTCGAGTGCGAACCAGTGGGTGCGTTTTACGTCTGGGCGAATCTGGCGAAGCTGCCACCGCCGCTGAACAACGGGATGAATTTTTTCCGCGAGGGTCTGAAGGAAAAAGTCATCAGCGTGCCCGGCGAATTTTTCGACGTGAACCCGGGCAACCGCCGTATCCACGCGCGCTACGAGAATTATTCCCGCATTAGTTTCGGCCCGGAGATGAAGAAACTGGAGATCGGGTTGGATGCGATGGAGCGGGTGATTGCGAAGTTTCGGAAGTAGGCGAGCGCGGCTTTGACAAAAGGCGCAAGCCGACGATGATCTGACCCACTGGAATCATGGCGCTGCAATACAAAGATTATTACGCGAGCCTCGGCGTGCCGCGTGGCGCGAGCGAGGCGGACCTCAAGAAAGCCTTCCGCAAACTTGCGCGCGAATATCATCCCGACGTGGCGAAGGACAAAAAGAAGGCGGAGGAAAAATTCAAGGAGATCAACGAAGCGTACGAAGTCCTCGGTGACGCGGAGAAGCGGAAGCGCTACGACGAACTGGGCGCGAACTGGAAGGGTGGATCAGATTTCCGTCCGCCGCCGGGCTGGGAACAATTTGGCGGCGGTCGGCCGCGCGGTCGCAGCACGGCCGGCGGTCATCCGGATTACGAATTTCAATTTGGCGGGACGGGCTTCAGCGATTTCTTCGAGTCGTTTTTCAGTTCCGCGGCGCGGCCGGGTGGCGCCCGGCGCGGCGGCGGTTTCACGACCGAAGCGGAATACGCCGAGCGCGGGCGGGATATCGAGGGCGACATCATGGTCACGCTGGACGAAGTCGTGCGCGGCTCGGTGCGAGCAGTGAACGTGCGCACGGAAGCCGTTGGCGAAGCCAAGACGAAAACCTTTCAGGTCAAGATTCCAGCGGGCGTGGCGGAGGGACAACGGCTGCGCATTGCTGGCCGAGGTGAAGCGGGCGCGGGCGGCGGCACGGCGGGGGATTTGTTCTTGCGCGTGCGACTGGCGAAGCATCCGGATTTCGAGGTGCGCGATCACAATTTGATTTATGAGGCGGACCTCGCGCCGTGGGAAGCGGTGTTGGGCGCGAATCTTTCCGTGCCGACGCTCAATGGCCGCGTGAACATCAAAATTCCGCCCGGCACGCAGAACGGGCAGAAACTGCGCGTGCGGGGCCGGGGATTGCCGGAACACGACGGTGCGCACGGTGATTTGATCGTGGTGGCGCGCATTTCGGTGCCGCCGAGCGTCACCGAAGCGGAGCGGAAACTTTGGGAGAAGCTGGCGAGTGAATCGGGGTTTAACCCGCGAGCTTAGTTGGAGGCACGGTTCTGCTTTCCTTGACCGCGGCGCCACGGGACTTTAGCCTGTCGCCATTCCGAACAACGGGCAGACGAAGAAACGCAAGGCGATGCTGCTGGGAGTTGGACTGGATTCCGACGGGCACAAGCGCGTCACGAAGGGTCCGAACTTCGCGCTGGTGGGCGGCAGCAAGGACACGCACGAGCAGTTGACCGAGACGGCGATCAAGATCAACGAGAAGCTCCGGTCGCGCGGCAAGCAATTGGAAGAGGTCGGCCACCAGGAGTTCGACGACATCGCACACGAGGTCGGTTTGAAACGCGCCGACGGGAAACAGAACTGAAACATGAACACCTCGGACCATCCATACTTGTTCATCCTCCTGCTGGGACTTTCGGCGGTTGCTTTCGCGTTGATCCCGCTCGGGCTGGCGTGGCTGTGGGCCAAAAAGTATTCACCGAAAAAGGAGAACGCGATCAAGAACGCAACTTACGAGTGCGGCCTCGAATCGAAGGGCGATGCGTGGATTCAGTTCAAATCGGAATACTATCTTTACGCGATCATCTTTTTGATCTTCGACGTGGAAACGATTTTTCTGCTGCCGTTTGCGGTGTCGTTCACGGGGTTGGGCGTGGGCGCGTTCATCTCGCTGATGGTTTTTCTCTTCTTGCTGGTCTCGGGTCTGGCTTGGGCGTGGCTGAAAGGCGTGCTGACGTGGAAGTGAAATGCAAAAATCTGAAAGCAGAAATTTGGAAAGCTGAAATTCAGCGCGGCCATTTCAGTTTTCAGCTTTCAACTGTCAGCTTTTGACCATGGACGAAGGACTAAAAAGCGAACTGCAAAAGCAAGGCGTCTTCACGACGACGCTGGAGAGCTTGTACAATTGGGGCCGGCTCAATTCCGTCTGGCCGCTGCAATTCGGACTGGCCTGCTGCGCCATCGAGATGATCGCCACGACGATGGCGCGCTACGATCTCGCGCGGTTTGGCGCGGAAGTGTTTCGCCCGTCGCCGCGCCAGGCGGATTTGATGATCGTAGCCGGCACGGTGACGAAGAAGATGGCGCCGCAAGTCGTGCGACTCTACAATCAGATGGGCGAACCGAAATACGTCATCGCGATGGGCGCGTGCGCGATTTCCGGCGGGCCGTTCAAGCAGGGCTACAACGTGCTCAAGGGCATTGACCGTTACATCCCGGTGGATGTCCACATCCCCGGCTGTCCGCCGCGACCCGAGGCGCTGATTCACGCGTTCATGACGTTGCAGCAGAAGATTTCCGACCAGCGACTGACCGGTGCGCAACGCCCCCGGCATTTGAACGCCGATGCGCAAAGCGAATTTCCGGTGCCGAAGTTTGGCGAGCATGATTTGGAGCCGGCGAGCAATGCAGATGTTTGGAGCGCGCCCGCGTTTGTGCGCTGAAAGCGAGCGATGGAAACTCTCGAACAAATCAAAGCGCGGATTGAAGTGGCCATTCCCGGAGCCAGCGCAACGATCATCCCGAACGATTCGCCGTCGGCACAGCGTTCGTTGTTGGTGGACTGCGGGCACGGTTTGGCGGTCGCTAAGTTTCTACGCGATGATGCGGAGTTGAAATTGGATTACTGCTCGAACGCCACGGGCGTGGACTGGCCGGAAGCCGAGTTGACCGAGAAGTTCAAGGTGAAGCAGGTCGTGGACGGCGTCGAAAAGGAAGTTGAGGAATTGAAGAAGACCCTGCGCCCCGGCTACCTCGAAGCCGTTTATCATCTTTATTCGATGGCGAAGAAGCACGGGCCGGTCATCATCCGCCTGCGCACGGAAAACCGGACGGACAAGAATCATCTGCCGTCGCTCACACCGGTCTGGCGCGGCTGTGAATTTCAGGAGCGCGAAATCTTCGATCTCTACGGCATCGTGTTCGACGGCCATCCCGACTTGCGCCGCATCCTAATGTGGGACGGCTTCAAAGATTTTCCGATGCGCAGGGATTACGTCGAGCCGGACGATTACGAATACGAACCGACGCCACACGATGACGTGTTGCTGAAGTCGAAGCAACATGGCGAGCAGGAGTCGAAGGTATGAGCATCGTTGCTGAAATGCCTTCAAAGAATTTCGAGTTGTTGTCTAAAGACGGCGACGGCGAATTGCTCGAGATCGCCATGGGGCCGCATCACCCGTCCACGCACGGCGTCTTCCGCATGGACGTGGTGCTCGACGGCGAGCGCGTGGTGAAGTTGAAACCGGTGTTCGGCTATCTCCATCGCAACCACGAAAAGATCGCCGAGGGCACGACGTATCTCGGCTCGATGCCGTACACCGACCGGCTGGATTATTTTTGCTCGCTCACCAACAACTGGGCTTACGCGCTCGCCGTCGAGAAACTCGCCGGGTTGCAAGTGCCCGAGCGTGCGGAATACATCCGCGTCATCACCGCCGAACTCACGCGCCTGCAAAATCACGCGTGCCTCATGGGGTTTCTCGTGCAGGACATGGGCGCGTCCGGCACGCCGCTGATGTATGCGTTCCGCGAGCGCGAAAAAATTCTCGACCTGTTCGAGTCGCTCACCGGCGCGCGGATGATGTGCAACTACATGCGCTTCGGCGGCTGTCGTTGCGATTTGCCGGCGGGGTGGCTCGATGGGGCAAAGAAGGTTGTGGCCGAGACGCCGCGGTTCATTGACGAGTTTGAAGCGCTGCTGGCCGGCAATGAAATCCTCATGGCGCGCACGCAGAACGTCGGTGCGATGTCCCGCGAACTCGCCATCAACGCCAGCATCACCGGCCCGATGCTCCGCGCCGCGGGTGTGAACTACGACCTGCGCAAGGTGGATCGCTACGGCATCTACGACCGTTTTCAATTCAAAGTCCCGCTCGGCGATCACGGCGACACTTACGACCGCTACATGGTGCGCGTGCTGGAGATGCGCGAGACGGTGAAGATTTTGGAACAGGCGCTCGCCGGAATTTCTGACGGTCCGATCATTGATCCGAAGGCGAAGTTGCGCGGCTTCCGTCCGAAAGTGGGCGAAGCCTACGGCCGCATCGAAGCGCCGAAGGGCGAGCTTGGTTTTTATCTCATTAGCGATGGTGGGCCGAATCCGTATCGCTACCGTGTGCGCCCGCCGAGTCTCATCAACTTGACGGTGCTCGAAGACCTGTGCCTCGGGCAATTGGTCGCGGACGTCGTGGTCATCCTCGGCAGCGTGGACATCGTGCTTGGGGAAGTGGATCGGTAGGCTTCACAACTCCCGCATTGCGCGCAGTCAGTTTTTTCATTTTCATCCGGGGATGAATCAGCGGCTTTCAATCGCCTGTCTCCTCGCGGCAACAATTCATCCAACTTTCGCGCAAACGCCGGAAAATCTCGTCGTTGATGGCATCCCGCCGTTTAGCGCGGAACTAAAACGCGACGCGGGGCGCTATCTGGAATTTCGCGCGGCGACCTTTGCCAGTTGGCATCCAACGCGCCCCGAGATGCTCATCGTGACGCGCTTCGCTGATTCGGCGCAATTGCACGTCGTGAAAATGCCGGGCGGCGACCGCAAACAACTGACCTTCTTCCCGGAGCCGGTCGCGGGCGGGTTATTCGATCCGCGGGCGGGAGAGTTTGTGGTTTTCGCCCAAGACAGCGGCGGCGGCGAATTCTATCAGCTTTATCGCTTCGACTTCGCGACGGGCCGTTCGACGCTGCTCACCGATGGGAAGTCGCGCAACATGGATCCGTCCTGGTCGAATGCCGGCGAATGGCTGACCTACAATTCGACCCGCCGCAACGGTCGCGACACGGACATTTACGTCATCAATCCACGCGAGCCGAAAAGCGACCGTCTGGTCGCGCAGGTTTCGGGCGGCGGATGGGAAGTGCGCGACTGGTCGGCGGATGACTCGAAGTTGCTGCTGGCCGAATACCTCTCCATCAACGAAAGCCGGCTGCACTTGTGCGATGTGAAAACCGGCAAGCTGGAGGAAGTCACGCCGCGCGGCGGGGAAAAAGTTTCGTGGTCGGCGGGAGCGTTCGCGGCGGACGGGAAATCTCTAATCGTCATCACGGACAAGGACTCGGAATTCCTGCGGCTGTGTCGCTACGACCTTGCGTCGAAGAAACTGACGACGCTCGCTCCGAACATTCGCGGTGACGTCGAATTCTTCGATTTATCGCACGACCGGCGAACGCTCGCGTTCGTGAGCAACGAAGCGGGCGTGAGCGTACTGCGGTTACTCGAAGCGCGCACGGGCCGCGCACTGGCGTCGCCCAAGTTGCCGCTTGGGGTCATCAGCGGGGTGAAGTGGCATCGGGATAATCGTCATCTCGCGTTCAATCTCAGCGCGGCGAAATCGCCGGCGGACGCGTACTCGCTCGACACGAAGACCGGGCGCGTCGAACGCTGGACGGAAAGCGAGACCGGCGGATTGAACGCGGGGAATTTCGTCGAGCCGGAACTCGTCCGCCTCAAAAGTTTTGACGGTTTGGAAATCTCTGGCTTCCTCTACCGGCCCGACGCAAAACAATTCCCCGGACCGCGCCCGGTGCTCGTCAGCATTCACGGCGGACCGGAGGGGCAGACGCGCCCGGGCTTTCAGGCGCGCATCAATTATTACCTGAACGAACTCGGCCTGGCCGTGCTGTATCCGAACGTGCGCGGCTCGTCGGGATACGGGAAAACTTTTCTGACGCTCGATAATGGTTTCAAACGCGAGGACACCGTGAAGGACATCGAGGCGTTCCTCGATTGGATCGCGCGCGACCCATCGCTGGACAAAAATCGTGTCGCGGTCATCGGCGGCAGTTATGGCGGTTACATGTCGCTGGCGTGCATGACGCATTTCAGCGACCGGTTGCGCTGCGGCATTGACATCGTGGGCATCTCAAACTTCCTGACGTTCCTGAAGAACACACAGGATTACCGCCGCGACCTGCGCCGCGTCGAGTATGGCGACGAACGCGAACCGGCGATGGCGGAGTTTCTGGGAAAGATTTCGCCGGCCAACCAGGCCGCGAAGATTGCGAAGCCGTTGCTGGTGGTGCAGGGCTTGAACGATCCGCGCGTTCCGGCCAGCGAATCGGAGCAAATGGTGAGGGCCATCCGCGCGAGCGGCGGCCAGGTGTGGTTTCTGATGGCCAAGGACGAAGGCCACGGCTTCCAGAAGAAACGCAACGTGGATTTTCAGTTCCTCACCACGGCGCAGTTCCTTCAACAAAACCTGTTAAACTGAGCGCGTGCGTATTTTGCGCGAGAATCAAATTGACGGTGTGGGAGGCGGTTTGTAGATTGCGCGCCCGTTTGGTTCCAGAGTAGCTCATTGGTAGAGTCCCGAGGGGTCGGGATTAACCGAGGCCGCAATGGAGGACGAGTGCGGAAGTTTTTTTGGTTTTGGGTTCCAGAGTAGCTCAATGGTAGAGCACGCGGCTGTTAACCGTGGGGTTGTAGGTTCGAGCCCTACCTCTGGAGCCAAGTTCAAACCATGTTCTGGGTTTACATCCTCGAAAACCTTGAAGGCCGGTTCTACATCGGCCAGACGGACGACCTCGCCACGCGACTGGCCAATCACAATCGCACCGATCAAATCGGTGGAAAGTTTACGCGCAAAAACGGACCGTGGGCCTTGGTGTGGTCGGAAGCCCACCTGACACGGGGACTGGCAGTGACGCGCGAACGGCAGATCAAAGCCATGAAATCGTCGCGCTGGATTCGGGAGCAACTACTCAATGGCAGAGTCCCGACTCGTCGGGATTAACCGTGGGGTTGTAGGTTCGAGCCCTACCTCTGGAGCCAAGTTCAAACCATGTTCTGGGTTTACATCCTCGAAAACCTTGAAGGCCGGTTCTACATCGGCCAGACGGACGACCTCGCCGCGCGACTGGCCAATCACAATCGCACCGATCAAATCGGTGGAAAGTTTACGCGCAAAAACGGACCGTGGGCCTTGGTGTGGTCGGAAGCCCACCTGACACGGGGACTGGCGGTGACGCGTGAACACCGACCTTTTCGACGGCGCCGGAGAACGGCGTGGCGCAGATCGGGTCCGATGTGTTGTTAAGCGCGGGTGCCGGCGGAAATCCGATCCCGCAATATTTTTGGAAACAGGGCATCACGCCGATTCCCGGCGCGACCTTCAGCGTGCTGCGTTCAACCAACGTGACTTTGCCCACGAGCAACTGGACCGTGGTGGGCACGGCGACGGAAGTTTCGCCCGGCCAGTATCAATTCACCGATCCCGGCGCGCGGACGAATGCCGAGCGTTACTACCGCGTGCGCTGGCCCTGACCCGTGTTAATGGCGCGAGGCATCCTCCAATTCCTTGAGCTTCGCGGAAAATTTATCCGAGGTGAAACGGTCGGCGTTACTTTTACCGACGTAACGGAAAACTTCCTTCCCGTTTCGATCCAGCAGCACGAGCGCGGGGAAGTGAACCATCTGTCCGTGAAACTTGTAACCGTCGGGAAGGTCGTAGGCTTTGGCGAGGGTTGCGTCGGGATCGCGATAGATGACGGTTTTGGCGGCCTCGTCGCCGAGCCGGCTGGCCCATTGTTTGATTTCCTCCGCCGAGTCCGGCTTGAGAAAAACGTGGATGGCGCGCGCATCGCCGGCCGCTTTCTGCGCGTAGTCGCGCGTGTGCCGCAGGCAATACGGACATTCCGTCTTGAGCAGGAAATGGAGCGCCACGAATTTTCCCTTCGCGGCGGAGAGTTTGAAGACATTCGTGCCGGTGGCGCCGCGGACGGTGAAATCGTCCGGATTCGCGTGGCTGGTTTGCGCGCAGAGCGGAGGCAGGATGAGCGCAAGCAGGACCTTGAGTAGATTCGGGGTTGTCATATTGTCAGGCCGGTGGGCGGGTTTGAGGTTGGTTGGAAATCGTCTGAACGTTCAACTTTTCTCCGAATTGATCCGCTGCTTGATCCGTTCGCGGGCCTCGGGGCGCAACGATTGCGGCGGCAGCGTTTGTTCATGTTCATCATGCCGGTGCGCAGCGGAGCGGAGGAAGCGTAGCTGCTTCCCGTAACGCTGGCACCAGTGGCAAAGCAACAGGTGAATCCGCAATCCCATCCGCTGGCGCCAACGCAGCCGATGATCCAGCGCCTCGGATTGCAAGCGCGCCGCCTCGCGGCAATTGGGCGAAAGCTCGCCCGCGCCCGATATCAGGGATTTCCAAAAATGCGTCATGCGTTCACCAGGCCAGCCGCGCCGTGGTTTTGACCGATGCGGTTCTGCCCGAGGGTTGGTCGTTCACCGGCGCGCAACCTTACAGCGGAAGGCAATCTCGTTCCGAAGGTTAGTGCTGCAACATGACGCGATCGGGAGGTGAAAGGAGCGCGGCGTTCACGCCGCTTTATCTCACAAAAATACCGGCGGGTCCGTGATTTCGTGCGCTTCTCACAGATGGACGCTGAAGCGGCGTGAACGCCGCGCTCCGTCATGCGATTACACGCTCTCGACATCATTTCGCCACCGCCTCCTTGCCGAACCAGTTCGTCTCCAGACAACGCCGCAATGCCGCGCGCGCGCGATGCAACATCACCCACAGGTTGTTCTCCGAGATGTTGAGCAGCGCGCAAATCTCCTTGCTCTCGACGCCGTCCACTTCGCGCAGGTTGAACACCGTGGCGATATTCTTCGGCAATTTGTTCGAGCAATCGCGGTAGGTTTTCCAGAACACCTCGTTGTCCAGGCTCGCGCCGGGATTGTCCCATTGCTGCGGCGCGGTGGCGTCCAGCCAAGCGCCCTAGTGCAATCCGTCCGCCACGAACCGTTCGTGGTCCTCGTCCGCGTGGAACTCCAAATCGGTGAACGATGTTTCTCGACTCGCCTTGCGGTAATGATCGCAAATCTTGTTTTTCAAAATGCCGACGAGCCAGCTTTTCTCCGCGCTTCGCCCCTGAAAACTTTTCCCGCCCTTGAGCGCCGCCAGAAATGTTTCCTGCACGGCATCCTCGGCCCGGGCCGGATCGCGCAACCGCATCAGCGCATACTTGAACAAATAATCGCCGTGCTCATCCACCCAGCGCTCGGGGTCGGACAGCGCGGATGACTGGGGTTTTGCGGAAGGTTTCACCATCACCGCCGCCGACGGGGCCTCGTCGCCGGGCGGAAGGTTAGTGTTCACTGGCAATTGCATTGGCGGGCTTTTGGTCGGCTGACGCGGCCAAACCTTACAGGGAGGTCGCGACAAAGGAAAGGGCGCGGGTTGAACGCCAGTGAATTATGGCACTTGCTTTTCAGGCATCGCCTTTTTGTAAGGACTTGGCCAGGCTCGCGACCAACCCAGCACGCAGCAATCGCAATTGAACGAAACTGATTTTGAAACCATGAACACGATTCCCGAAGTCAAACTCCCGCCCGGCCGTATGATGGCGACCATGTCCGCCGAGCACGAAGACCTGATGCAGCAGCATCTCCGAGACGAGAACCTGCCCGAGGCGGTGATGCCGTTCTGTTCAATCAACAAAGTTCTCAAAGGCCAGAAGGCGCTCGTCACCGGCGCGAACTCCGGCATCGGCAAAGCCGTGGCGCTCTCGCTCGCCCATGCCGGCGCGGACCTGGTGGTGAATTATGTTTCGCGTCCGGAAGCCGCCGAGGAAGTTGTGGCCCACATCACCAGTCACGGCGGAAATGCTTTCGCGCACAAGGCCAACGTCGCCAGCGAAGCCGACGTGCAGGCCATGTTCAAGAAAATGATCCAGGAGTTCGGCACGATTGACATTCTCGTCAACAACGCCGGTCTCCAGAAGGACGCGCCGATTGATCAGATGACGCTCGCCGACTGGCAATTCGTCCTCGACGTGAATCTCACCGGACAATTTCTCTGCTCGCGCGAGGCCATCCGCGAGTTCAAGCGCCGCGGCATCCGCAAGGAAGTTTCGTGCGCCGCCGGCAAGATCATCTGCATGAGCAGCGTCCACGAAGTCATTCCGTGGGCCGGCCATGTGAACTACGCCGCGAGCAAGGGCGGGGTGATGCTGATGATGAAGAGCATCGCGCAGGAAGTCGCGCCGCATCGCATCAGCGTGAACTCCGTCTGTCCCGGCGCGGTCCGCACACCCATCAACATGGAAGCCTGGGGCACGCCGGAAGCCTATCGCGAGTTGATGAAGTTGATTCCCTACAAACGCATCGGTGAGCCGGACGACATCGGCCGCGCGTGCGTCTGGCTGGCAAGCGATGACTCCGATTACATCCACGGCGCGAGCATTTTTGTGGACGGCGGCATGACGCTGTATCCCGGTTTTGAAACTGGCGGCTAAGAAATCTCGTAGCAGCCGACGTGAGGAGGCTCAAACTTCCAAACTCGCAAAACACATACTGCACAAAAAGAAGAAGCGAGCCTCCTCACGTCGGCTGCTACAAAAACAAAAATGAAATTCACCGAATCACCAGAATGGTTGGAAACCGACGGCCACGGCGGTTTTGCCAGCGGCACGGTCAGCGGCATCCGCACGCGCCGCTATCACGCGCTCTTACTCACGGCCACCACGCCGCCGACCGGGCGCGTCGTGCTCGTCAATGGATTCGAGGCCTGGATCAAAACGCCACGTGGCCGTTTCGCGCTCACGTCGCAACGCTACGCGCCCGACGTGATCCATCCCGACGGCGCGCAACGAGTCAAAGACTTTTCCATGGAGCCGTGGCCGACGTGGCGGTTCAAGTTTGAAGACGGCACAGAGCTGACGCAGGAACTGTTCATCGCCCGGGAATCCGGCGTCACCGCGCTGAATTGGCGGCTCAAGAGCGTGCAGAAAAATGTGCGCCTGTTCGTCCGCCCGCTGATCTCGGGCCGTGATTATCATTCGCTGCACAAAGAGAACGGCTCTTTCCGCTTCGACCAGACGCCGAACGGTGAGAAAGTTTTGTTCCGCCCTTACGACGGCTTGCCGGGCATCTACGCGATGTATTCGTCGAACGCGCATTACACGCACGAACCGGTCTGGTATCGCAATTTCTGTTACGCCGAAGAACGCGCGCGCGGTCTGGATGACACGGAAGACCTGGCCTCGCCCGGCGTGTTCGAGTGGGATTTGTCCGCCGGCGAAGCCGTGTGGCTGCTGACCACCGCTGACTCTCCCGCGCTCTCACGCAAACGGGATCTCTCCGTCCGCAAGTTCTTCGAGTGCCTGCGTGAGAATGAAAAGTTGCGCCGCGCGGATTTCCCGTCTCGCCTCCATCGCGCGGCGGATGATTACATCGTCAGCGGTCGCAACGGCAAGACCGTCATGGCCGGCTACCCGTGGTTCACCGATTGGGGCCGCGACACGTTCATCGCGCTGCGCGGACTTTGCCTCGCCGGCGGACGGCTCGCCGACGCGCGCGATATTCTGGTCGCGTGGGCGAACAGTGTTTCCGAAGGCATGTTGCCGAATCTTTTTCCCGATCTCGGCGCGAAGCCCGAATACAACTCCGTGGACGCATCGCTTTGGTATGTCATCGCAGTTCACGATCTGCTGCAAGCCGCCAGCGGCAGCGGTGTGGTTTCGCCGAAGGACAAGCGCGCTTTGCAAAACGCCGTCGAGCAAATCCTCGAAGGCTACTCCGGCGGCACGCGCTTCGGCATCCGCATGGCCGACGACGGCCTGCTCGCGTGCGGCGTGCCCGGCGTGCAACTCACCTGGATGGACGCGAAGGTCGGCGATTGGGTCGTCACGCCGCGCATCGGCAAGCCGGTGGAGATTCAGGCGCTCTGGCTCAACGCACTCCAGATCGCCGCGCAGTTTTCGCCTGGCTGGCAAAAACATTTCGCCCGCGGAGTGAAATCTTTCCGCGACAAATTCTGGAACACGGAGCGCGGCGGTCTGTTCGACGTGATTGACGTAAATCATCGCGCCGGTGAAAACGATGCCGCCGTTCGCCCCAATCAAATCTTCGCCGTCGGCGGGTTGCCGTTCCCCTTGCTCGACGGTGAGCGCGCGAAACAAATCGTCTCGCTCGTCGAAGAAAAACTTTTGACGCCGCTGGGTCTGCGCTCGCTCGCGCCGGGTGAGGCGGATTTCAAGCCGCGTTATGAAGGTGGCGTGTGGCAACGCGACGGCGCGTATCATCAGGGCACGATCTGGCCGTGGCTCATCGGGCCGTTCGTCGAGGCGTGGGTGCGCGTGCGCGGCAACACCGCCGCCGCGAAGTCGGAAGCGCGGGCAAAATTCCTCGCGCCGCTCCTCACTCATCTCGACGAGGCTGGCCTGGGCCACGTTTCTGAAATCGCCGACGCCGACGCGCCGCACACCCCGCGCGGTTGTCCCTGGCAGGCGTGGTCGGTGGGCGAATTGTTGCGGCTCGATCAAGTCGTGCTTGCCGCGCCGGATTTGAAAACGAAAATGAATCGCCGTGAATTGCAGGTCGTTTAGTCCATCATCAAAATCATGAACGCCGAAAAACAACGTCTCGCCGAGCAGCGCGCGGGCAAATCGCGCTGGCAATTCCTCGGCCCGTATCTTTCCGAGCGGCAATGGGGCACGGTGCGCGAGGATTACTCCGAGCACGGCGAGGCGTGGGATTATTTCCCGCACGATCACGCCCGCAGCCGCGCGTATCGCTGGGGCGAGGACGGCATCGCCGGCATCAGCGACGATCAGCAGCAACTCTGCCTGTCCCTTGCGATGTGGAATGGCAAGGACGCAATCCTGAAGGAACGCATCTTCGGTCTCACGAACGGCGAGGGCAATCACGGCGAAGACGCGAAGGAACTTTACTACTACCTCGACGCGACGCCGACCCATTCGTATCTGAAAATGCTCTACAAGTATCCGCAGCGGGAATTTCCCTACACGCGGTTGGTGGAGGAGAACGGACGGCGCAAAGGCGACAGCAGCCTGCCGGAGTTTGAATTGCTCGACACGGGGATCTTCGACGACGACCGCTATTGGGACGTGTTCGTGGAGTATGCGAAGGCCGGGCCGGAAGATTTGCTCATGCGCGTGACGGTTCACAATCGCGGGCCGGAGGCGGCGACGATTCATCTGCTGCCGCAGCTCTGGTTTCGCAACACGTGGTCGTGGAAACAGGATGGCGCGAAGCCGACGATGCGCGAGCAAGACGGAAGCATCGTATCGCAGCACCCTGAACTCGGAACATACTCATTTCACAGTGACAACCTTTTGCTTCAGGTGAAGCAAAAGGTTGCATACCCGCCGATGCTGGTTTTCGCCGACAACGAGACGAATGCGCGCCGTCTCTACGGCCAAAACGACGCCAAAGGTTTTTTCAAAGATGCTTTCGACGAATACATCGTCCATGGCAATCACTCCGCCGTGAATCCCGCGCAGACTGGTACGAAGGCCGGCGTCTGGCACCGGCTCACGGTGGGTGCGGGCAAATCAGCGGCGATTCGATTGCGGCTCCGCCGATCAAATCTCGGCAGCGATTCTCTCTCATTAGCACCGGGCTTCAGCCCGGTGCCAGCCGGAAAGGAGAATTCAGCCGCTTCAGCGGCTTCCGCGCCCGGGAACAAAGCCGTTAACGCGGCTCTAAATTCTCGCGCGCCCAACCCCGGGCTGAAGCCCGGTGCTAATGAGAATCGAAATGTGTTTGCAGACTTCGACGCGATCTTCGCCGCGCGCATCCGCGAGGCCGACGAGTTCTACGCTGAGTTGCAACACGACTTCACGGACGCGGACGCGCGCAATGTCCAGCGTCAGGCGTTCGCCGGGATGATCTGGTCAAAACAATTTTTTTATTACGACGTGCGCGAATGGTTGAAAGGGGATCCCGCCCAGCCGCCGCCGCCCGCCGGACGCAAGCACGGTCGCAACGCCGAATGGACGCATCTCAACAATTCCACCGTGATGTCCATGCCGGACAAGTGGGAGTATCCGTGGTACGCCGCGTGGGACCTGGCGTTCCATTGCATCCCACTGGCGCTGGTGGACGCCGGGTTCGCGAAGCATCAGCTCACGCAACTCACGCGCGAATGGTATATGCACCCGAACGGCCAGTTCCCCGCCTACGAGTGGGCCTTCGGCGATGTGAACCCGCCCGTCCACGCGTGGGCCACGTGGCGCGTGTTTCAAATGGACCGCAAGCAGCGGCGCGAAATCAACCCCACCGACAAGGGCGACCTGGAATTTCTCGAGCGCGTATTTCACAAACTCATGCTCAACTTCACGTGGTGGGTGAATCGCAAGGACGCGCAGGGCCGGAATATTTTTCAGGGGGGCTTTCTCGGCCTCGACAACATCGGCGTCTTCGACCGCAGTGCGCCGTTGCCCACGGGCGGCTTCATCAATCAGGCCGACGGCACGAGCTGGGTGGCGATGTATTGCCTGAACCTCTTGCGCATCGCGCTCGAACTCGCGCAGCACAACAAAGTCTATGAGGACATCGCGACCAAATTCTTTGAGCACTTCCTCGACATCGCCAACGCCATCAACGGCGCGGAGGATGGCATGGGCTTGTGGAACGAGGAGGACGAATTTTACTACGACGAACTGCGCACGCCGCGCGGGCGCGAAATTGCGCTCAAGGTGCGCTCGATGGTCGGCCTGATTCCGCTGTTCGCCGTCGAAGTGCTCGATCCCGAACTGCTCAAGAAGCTGCCGGATTTCAGCCACCGCATGGAGTGGTATCTCAATTACCGGCCCGACCTTGCGAAGCTCGTTTCGCGCTGGCAGGAACATGGCGTGGGCGAGCGCCAACTGCTCTCGCTTCTGCGCGGTCATCGCATGAAGGCATTGCTCAAGCGGCTGCTCGACGAGACGGAATTTCTCTCCGACTACGGTGTGCGCGCTCTCTCCAAAGTCCACGAACGCGAGCCGTATCGGCTTCAGATCGGCGGCATGACGCACGAAGTCGGCTACTGGCCGGGCGAATCCATGAGCGGCCTGTTCGGCGGGAATTCCAACTGGCGCGGCCCGATCTGGATGCCGGTGAATTATCTCCTCATCGAGTCGCTCCAAAAATTCCACCACTACTACGGCGACGATTTCAAAATCGAATGTCCCGTGGGTTCGGGGAAATTTGTCACGATCAACGACGCGGCGAACGAAATCACCCGCCGCCTGACGAAACTTTTTCTGAAGGGCGAGGACGGTCAGCGTCCGGTGTTGAAATATCACGCCAAGCTCGCGAGCGATCCGCACTTCAAAGACTACGTGCTCTTCCACGAATATTTCCACGGCGACACCGGTCGCGGTGTCGGCGCGTCGCATCAGACCGGCTGGACCGGACTGGTGGCGAAACTCCTGCAGCCGCGCCGCGCCGCGCCGGACGCAGGCGACACGAGCCATGTCGCGCGCCCCACGAAGCCGGCATCTCACGCGCCCGTGCCAGCGTGACGGCGCGGAGGCAAACTGACTGACAACCGTTCTGCCGGGCGGACGCGATTAGCGCACGATGGTCTTGCCGCCGCCGGCCAGGCTTTTGTCCTGCTCCGGCCGCCAGAATTCCGTCTTCGCCTCGGCGCCCGCCTGGAAAAGTTTTGCGCCCATTTCCTTGAGGCGCGAGTCCGGAATTTTTTCCAGCTTCTCGTAAAATGGATGGTGCGAGGCTTTGTAGGGATTGTTGTGCTTCGTGTTGTAGCAACAGATGAAAGACCAGCGCGGGTGCGGGGACTTGTTCTGGTCGGACGCGTGCAGGGTGTTGCTGTGAAAGAAGAGGACGTCGCCGGGCGCGAGCTCGACGTAAACTAGGTCCATGATTTTTCTGGCGTTGTCCACGCGCTCAGGGTCGGCGCCGGTCTGGTCGCCGAATTTGCCGTGCTCGACGCGGCCGAGCTTGTGCGAGCCGCGGAGGACTTGCATGCAGCCGTTCTCGCGGGTGTTCGGGTCCACGGCGAGGAAGGCGCTGGCGAGGTCGGGGAAGAGGCAGCCGTTGAGATACCAGTAGCCGTAGTCCTGATGCCAGTTCCACGCGCCGCCGGTAAGCGGTTCCTTGATGCTCATCTTCGAGTGGTAGTGATAAACCTCGTCGCCGAGCAGTTGTTCCATCGCGTCCACGATGCGCGGGCAGCGCGCGACGGCGCCGTAGATGTCCTCGCCGGCTTTGTTCCAGAGAGCGAGCTTGATGTTGCTGCCCTGGCCGTCGGCGACTTCGTAGGCGTTGGCCTTGAGCTCGGCGTCGGCTTTGGCGGCGGTGCGAACGATGTTCATCTCGACGGCATCGAAGAGCGCGCGGACGATGAGGTAGCCGTCGCGGTCGAAGTCGGCGAGCTGGGCGGGGGAGAGAATCGAGTCTGGCATAAGGCGGATTGGTTTGCAGCCAGTTGAAATGTTGAGGGGAAGATTTGCAAGCGGAGAAGTGCGGCGAAATCGCGCCCCGCGCCACCGGCAAAAACGATGAAATTGATTTGCTTCCTGACCGCTGGTTTGCACAATCGCACGCGTGTTTCACCAAACGAATCATTTCACTCAAATTAAATTTGTCGCCATGTGTTCCGGGATTTGCTGCGCGGCGGTGCTTGCCGTCGCCGCCGAGAGTCCGACCAATCCGCCGCCCGCGCTCGGCGAGATCGGGACCCTGCCGCCGGTTTATGTGACGGCGCAGAAGGGAACCACCGACGCGCAGAATACTCCCGTGAGCGTCACGGCGGTGACGGCCAAAACGATTGCGGACGCGGGCGTCACGTCGGTGCGCGACGCGGCGGGCTTCGCGCCGAACGTGGTGTTGACCGAGTTCTCGGCGCGCAAGCTCAGCAACCCGCGCTTCCGCGGCATCGGCGCCAGCCCGAACAATCCCGGTGCCACGACCTATTACGACGGCGTGCCACAGTTCAACGGCAACTCGTCCAGCATCGAGTTGGTGGACATCGAGCAGATTGAATTCGTGCGCGGGCCGCAGGGCGCATTGTGGGGGCGCAACAACGTCGGCGGCTTGATCAACATCACGAGCACGAAGCCGTCGGTGCGAGATTTCGCGGCGTCGGCCAGCGGGACATTCGGCAATTTCAACTTGTGGGATGTGCGCGGCTCGGTGTCCGGTCCAGTGGCGAAGGACAAGTTGGGTTTCGGCGTCGGCGTCGGCTGGTCGTCGCGCGACGGTTACACGAAGAACGATCTCACCGGTCACGATCTCGACAGCCGCGAGGCGTTCTTCGGCAAAGGTCAATTCCTCTGGCAGCCCGCCGAACGCTGGGAAGTGCGCCTGCTGTTGACCGGCGAACGCGCGCGTGATGGCGATTACGCGCTCGGCGATCTCGCCGCCATCCGCGCCAATCCGCATCACGTCTCGCGCGACTTCGAGGGCTTCACGCGCCGCGACCTCGTCGCGCCCACGCTGATCGTGAACCACAGCGGCGAACGCGTGGATGTGTCACTCATCAGCGGCGGCGTGTGGTGGCAGACGGTGGATGAAACGGATCTCGATTACTCGCCGCTCCCGCTCGCGACGCGGCACAACGCGGAGGAAGATGTGCAGTTCACGCAGGAGATCCGGCTCGCGTCGTCGCAGGATGCGCCGCTGAAACTTTGCGACCGCACGGAATTGAAGTGGCAGGCGGGCGCGTTCTTTTTCAATCAGAATTACAAACAGGATGCGTTCAATGATTTGAATCCACCCTTGACGTTCGTGTCGTTGCGCAGCCAGTCGCAGGCGCAATTGGATGACACGGGGATCGGTATTTACGGCCAGGGCACGTTGACGCTGGCGGAGAAACTTGATTTGACCGCCGGTGTGCGGTGGGATTACGAAGACAAGAAAGCGACGTTGAACTCATTCACCATTCCTGCGTTCGGCCCACCGAGCGTCCAGAACTTGAGCGACAATTTTTCCGTGGTCACTCCACAATTCGCGGCCATGTATCACCTCACGCCGGACTGCGGCGCGTATGCAACGGTCTCGCGGGGATTCAAAGCCGGCGGCTTCAACGCGACCTCGCCCGCCGGAACTGAAAAGTACACGCAGGAAAACACCTGGAACTACGAAGCCGGCTTCAAAAGCGATTGGTGCAATCACCGGCTCACGGCGAACCTCGCCGCGTTTTACACGGATTGGGACAAGCTTCAACTCAACGTCCCGAATCCGTTTGTGCCGGGACAATTTTACATCGCGAACGCCGGGCGCGCGGCGAGCAAAGGTGTGGAGTTCGAGTTGAACGTGCGGCCCATCGAAGGCTGGGATGTCTTCGGCAGCTTCGGTTGGAACGAGGCGAAGTTTCTCTCCGGCTCGCCGACGGCCGGCAAGCGCATCCCGTTCACGCCGGATTACACCGCGAACGCCGGGATGCAATACGCCTTCGCGCCGTGCAAGGAAACGACGATCTATGTCCGCGGCGAAGTGTTCGTGAGCGGACGGTTTCATTACGACGATCAGAACACCGCGAGCCAGGGCGCGTATGCGGTGGCGAATTTCCGTGCGGGCGTGCGCGGGAAGAATTGGTTCGTCGAAGGCTGGGTGAAGAATGCGTTTGATCAGAACTACGTGCCCATCGCGCTGGCGTATCCGGGCCTCGCACCGTCCGGTTATATTGGCGAGAACGGCGCGCCCGTGACGTACGGCGTGACGGTGGGCGTGAAGTTCTGACCTGTGGGAGCGCCGGCATCCGTGCCGGCGAGTTGAAGATCGGGCCGGTTCCTCTCACGAACCCGCCGGCAAGGATGCCGGCGCTCCCAGGATTCCGCTTGCCGCGCGGCGGGTGATTTTTTAACTTCAGGTCATGGAATCGCAGCTTTCCCAATACATCGCGGTGCTGATGCTCTTCGTCCTCGCCGTGGCCGCGACGGGCGGGATGATTGCGCTCTCGATGCTGCTGGGCAAACGCGGCCGGACCAGCAAGATCAAGGACACCGCTTACGAGTGCGGCATGATTCCCATCGGCGAAGGCGGCCCGCGGATGTCGGTGAAGTTCTACCTCGTCGCGATGCTCTTCATCCTTTTCGACATCGAAGTCGTCTTCATGTATCCGTGGGCGGTCATCTACAAAGACATGCTCAAAGATGAAGCGACGCGGAACCTGATTCTCGGTTCCATGATTTCTTTTCTCGGCATCCTGTTCGTCGGCTACCTCTACGCCGTGAAGAAGCGGGCGTTTGATTGGAAGAGTTAGGCGTGTTGCGTGTTCCGTGTTGCGTCAAGTCACGGACCGCGCCCGCCAGCCACTTGACGCAACATGCAAAACGTTTTCCCATGATCATCAAATTCGGCACCTCCGGCTGGCGCGGGATCATCGCGCGCGATTTCACCTTCGACAATGTGCGGCTCGCCGCGCAGGGAATCGCACAATATCTGCGGGCGGAACTCGCGAACCCGGAGTCGGGACTCTTTGAACGTCATCCGCTCGTGATCATCGGTTACGACACGCGGTTTCTCGGGCGCGAATTTTCGCTGGCGGTGGCGGAGGTGCTCGCCGCAAACGGACTGGAGCCGCTGCTGTGTGACCGGCCCACGCCGACGCCGGTGATCTCCCACACGATCCGTTCGCGGAAAGCGATTGGCGGCATCAACCTGACCGCCAGCCACAACCCAGCGGAGTATCAGGGCCTGAAATTTTCCACGAGCAACGGCGCGCCCGCACACCCCGAAGTCACGCGGCAGATCGAAACGAATTGCGCGCAGTTGATGGAACGGCAATGGGCTTTCAAAGGCGCGGTCATCGGCACGTTCAAGTGCAAGACGTTTGATCCGCAGCCGGCTTACTTCAAACAGCTCAACAAGCTCGTGGACTTCGCCGCCATCAGACGCGCGAAGATGAAGATCGCCGTCGAGTTGATGTACGGAACGGGCAGGGGATACCTCGATGCGTTGCTCGCCAAGGCCGGCGCGAAGATCACGGTTTTTCACGACGAGTTGAATCCGCTTTTCGGCGGGCATCATCCCGAGCCGGATGCGCACGGGATGGAAGCGGTGAGCAAATTCGTTCGCAGCGGCAAGGCGCAGATCGGCCTTGGCCTCGACGGCGACGCGGATCGCTTCGGCATCGTGGACAAAGACGGCACTTGGCTCACGCCGAATCAAATCCTCGCGCTCGCGTTGTATCACCTGAAAAAAAACCGCGGCTGGACGGGCGCGGTCGTTCGCACCGTGCCGACGAGTCATCAAGTGGACGCGGTCGCGGCGATGCTCGGCGTGAAAGTTCACGAGACGCCGGTCGGTTTCAAATACATCGGCGCATTGATGGAGAGCGAGCCGATCATCGTCGGCGGCGAGGAATCCGGCGGCTTGAGCGTGAAAGGTCACGTGCCGGAGAAAGACGGCATCCTCGCGTGCCTGCTCATGGCGGAGTTGGTCGCAACGGAAAGGAAATCACTCGGTCAGATTTTGAAAGAACTCGCGAAGCAATGCGGCGAGTTTCATTCGGAGCGCATCAACATCCCGATTCAACCCGCGAGCAAAGACGCCATCATGGCGAAACTCGGCGCCGGTTTGGAAAGCGTCGGCGAGTTCAAGGTGGAGAAATTCATCACGACCGACGGCTTCAAGTTTCTGCTGCCGAACCACGAATGGGTCGCCTTCCGCGCCAGCGGCACGGAGCCGTTGTTCCGCTGCTACATCGAAGCGAAGTCCGTCGCGAATCTGAAAAAGCTTCGCGTCGCGTGCAAAGCATTGCTTGCGGGTTAACGACTTGCGTTTAGTTCACCACGCTTTGCCGTCGGCTTTCGTTCCGCAGAAGTTCACTTTGATTCCCAACGCGTTCGCCATCGCGGCTTTTGTCAACGCGCACTGGTCGGCGGACTTCGCGTTGTTCGCATAAACGCATTGGATGTGATTGGCCTTGTGCTTGGCCATCATTTGATCGCGCGAGACGCCGTAGGTGACGGCGTGCATGATGGGCCATTGCCACGTCGTGGATTTCCAGCGGCGCTCGGTTTCCTCGCGCGGGAGCGTGATGACTTTCGCGCGTCCAATGTCCATGTGCAGCGCGCCTCCGGCGACGTAAATGCGTGACCAGACGATTTCGCCCGGCTTCGAGATGCCGCGCAATGTGCTGCCGCCTTTCGGAAAATACATCGGCGGCTGACGAAATCCTTCCGCGCCCGCCCAGCCGCCAATGAAATGCGCGGGCGGTGCGCTGCCGCTGATCTCGAATACCCAGACGTATTCGCTCGTCGTGCCGGACTTGTCCCAATCGCCCCAGCGCAAATCGTGCAGCGTATTCTCCGGCGGCTGCTTGAGCGCTTCGTGAACGCGCTGCGTCATCAAACCATCCAGTCCCGCGCTCTCGTCCACTTCGTTGAAATGCGTGATGGCTTTGCCGTCGTAAAGGACGTGCTGGCCGTCGCGGGATTTCACCGGCGGACGGTCGGTGTTGTTCAACGCGCCCTCGACGAGATCGCTCGCGGGCAGCAAATCTTTCAGTCCTTGCTGATATTGAATGCCGATGCAGTCGCAGCCGAAATCGTCCGCGATGCGCACGGCGGCGATGTAGGTTTTGCACTGCCAGAGAATTTGTTCCTCGGTCAAATCCGTCGCGTCGCTCGGGCCGGTGTGGAACTTCATGCCGCGTTGCTTGAACCAATCGAAAACTGCGCGGGCCTTGGCGTCGCTCGTCTGCGTGGCTTCGTGGTAAAGCGCGGACTGGCTGAGGCGTTCCTTGAAGACGCCGGTCGCGTGCAGCAGATCGTCCGGGATGATGGCGTTGAACATGCCCATGCAACCTTCGTCGAACACGCCCATGATGGCCTTGTCGCGGCGCAACGTGGTGGCGAGCGACTCACCGAGCTTCCGCGCGTCGGCGGGAATCTTCACCTTCGCCAGCGGCTTCACGTGATCGGTTTTGTGCGAACATTTGCCGGTCGTGAGCCACTGGCGGAGTTTCGATTTGAAATAATCGTCCGTGAAATCCTCGCTCCAGAGCGTCGAGTATTTCACGCCCTGTTTCGTGAGCGAGCCGTTCAAGTTCAACATCCCGACGAGACCGGGCCACGTGCCGGACCAGTTGGCGAGGGTGAGAATTGGCCCGCGGTGCGTCGTGAGTCCGGCAAGAACGTGATGGGAGTATTGCCAGACGGCCTCCGCGATGATGAGCGGCGCGGTGGGATCAATGCGCTTGAACACCTCCATGCCTTTGCGCTGCGAATCAATGAAGCCGTGCTTCGCCGCGTCATCGTAAGCGTGCGCGCGGACGAGTTCGTAGCCCTCGGCGGCGAGCGCGGCGGTGAGCGTGGCTTCCATCTCCTTCTGCGCCGGCCAGCAAACCTGATTCGCGGAAAGCCGCAGGTCACCGCTGGCGATCAATTGTACCTGCTTTGATTTCAAATTCACTTTGGCTTTCATGTCGTTTTTCATTCCATCGCCGCGGCGCTCTGCATGAGCAATTCGCGGCGGGCGATTTTCGTGGGCCGAAGCTACCCTTCACTTTCCGGCGTGGCAATCCTTGAACGAGCGGGACTGGCCACGCGGTGGCTTCAGCGCCGCTTTCGTGCATGGAATGAACGGCCGGTCAATCCAGTCGTGCGAATTTTCAAGGGAATGGCGAACGATTTTCCTTCTCCGTTGGAGCAACGGTCAACTTGACAATCCATTTCTGACTATAGTCAGCGGACAAGCTGCCGCCGCATCGCTAGAATTTTTGCGGATGAGCAAAGA
This sequence comes from Pedosphaera sp., assembly GCA_009695195.1. Classification (GTDB taxonomy): domain Bacteria; phylum Verrucomicrobiota; class Verrucomicrobiia; order Limisphaerales; family JADLHS01; genus CAIKLQ01. The sequence continues at coordinate 9,541 of SIBJ01000033.1, read as the reverse complement.
TCTCAAAGCGGTTGTCGGCAATGTTTTGCGGGCAAAAAGAGAAAAGCTAGGCATATCGCAGGAGGATTTGGCAGAGCGTGCCGGGGTGGATCGTTCTTATGTGAGTATTTTGGAGCGGGGTTTGAAAAGCCCGACGTTGGAAACGCTCGAAAGAATTTGCGTCGCGCTTGGAACATTGCCTGAACGCGTTTTGGAGGAAGCTCGGAAGGTGAAGCGTTAAAGGAAATCACAGCCATGTTCAACGCTCACCGCCCCCAAATGTTTGCGGCCTACAACAAGGCCCGTGATTACTTCATTCGTAATTGGCGTGAGCTGGTGGAAATTGAAAAGCACACCCACTCATTGATTAAACAGGCCGTGGTCGAAAACCTTTCCGAGATTCGAAGGGACTACGACGAGGCCAGTTTTTTGCATCCATTTTGGCAGAACTACCCGCCGAAAGAACGTGGGCGTTCGCCGCGCGGAGATCAGTTTCCGTGGATCGAGGTTGGAGAGCATAGTGTTGGTTTCAAGCTCGCCCGCATCTTGAGTAACAGAGTCACAATCCGGGAGGTCGGTTTGCCTTCGGGCACTGACCAGCGGTTTGTTTTCCAATCCGAAGAGCTTGGGCGTTGCTGCAAGATAACAAATCAGGCCATGCTCTTCATGGATGTTAAATCGGTTGGGCCTCGGGATGATGAACCGCACACAGTTTTGTCGACCTATCAGGTTTCTGGTGATGGAGTCTGGCAATCAGTGAATGGCGGTGTAAAAAACTCGGTGATGATGGCGCGTGGCGACCGATCGAAACACCCATTCTATTGTGCTCTACCGCCGCTGTATGTTATGAGCGATGACACCGTCGCTCCCACCGTGAGCGTTTTTATCAAACCCGTTTACCAGATGGTTTCGTTGGCCGAAGTTAAACAGAACGAAATCCAAAGCGGCCAGCCACTTGACCGGATAACAATTGTTACACTCCCGAACGGGCTGTTGCTGACTCAGAATCCGTGTTACCTGAAAAAACATCCTTCGCTTTTTTATCCCGGCAAGGATGATAAGAAGGTGGCAAAGACAAAAAAGCGTGCTCGTGTGAGCTTCGATATTTTACGGGAGATTGAACCTTGGCGCGTTGACACAATTCCTCTGGCCTAAAAATCACTTTTAATCAGGACGGAATTCGCGTCCTCGATGTTCTTCGCGGCAATATCCAAATAGCGCTTCTCTTTTTCCAGCCCGATGAATTGTCGCCCGGTTTGAATCGCGGCAAGCGCAGTTGTTCCGCTGCCAAGAAAAGGGTCTAACACAACGCTGTTCTTTTCAGAAAAAAGTCGGATGACACGCTTCGCAAGCATCAGAGGGAACTTTGCAGGGTGATCGTCGTTTTTTTGAACGCTACGAATTTGCCACACGCCCCGGCTTCCCCACTCCGACCATTCAGAGGCAGTCAAACGATGCCGGTCAACCACGGTTTCACCCGGCTTCCAAAACACATACAGGTCTTCGAACTCGCTGACCGCACGATAGGATGAAGAGTGCCACTGGCTGTTTGCCCATGTTGGGTCTTTCATCCAAATTCGGTGGTCGTAAAGATAAAGCCCGCAGGCCAGACCAAATTCTTCCAAGAAACCACCGATAATCTTGACGCGCGTCTGGTCGTTGTATTTACCACCTCGAATGTTATTTCCGTTCAGGCGACGATCAACCGTCTGCTCGCTGCAACCAAGGCGGGCCGCAATTTCGTAACGACTGTAATTTGGAAACTTCGACTTGGCATCCAGGACTTGTTCTTTTGAAATCGGCGAACGATGCAGTCGAATGTTCGGAGCTTGAATCTTTGGCATTGTCGGGTCAGAAAAGCAGAGGATGTTGGCGATATTTATCACCATGAATCCACCCGGAATTAAGACTTTGGCGTGGCACTCAATAACTTCCCGCAACATCTGTTGCCAGTCTTGAAATGTCACGTCTTTCTCATATTCCTTCCCGACGAAATAGGGCGGCGACCAAAAACTCAAGGCGACGCTTGAAGGTTTGATTTTGCGCATGAGCGCGCGGTTGTCTCCAAGATAAACCGCATTGGCCGCGAGATATTCGTGCGAACCATTGCCATTGCCGTTTTTCTGGACAACGTAAGGTGGCGCATCTTCGCGCAAAACGCCGTGCCCGTAGCTGGCAATTGGACTGCGAGTTTTTCGCTTAATTTTCTTTGCCTGTTTCATAAACGCCATTCGATTAAATCACATATTTGAGTTTTGAAAATTATTTTCGCCGAAAATCTGGTTGAGCATGACTTTGACGTAGAGGCTGAATCGGCGTGAACGCCGCGATTCTGCACGGCTTCGATGGTTTTTTTTCTTCGCCATGCGCCGGAGGCTACGGAAACACGCGCGCGAGGTCAACTGGCCGGGCAAATCCAGTTGTCAGCGGAGACGGGTATTGCCATCGTTGCTCGCAATGAGCGGCAAGCCAACGGCGAATCCATCGCGGCGCGCGGAGATTTTGATCCAACGCGCCGCGTGGGCCGTGCTGGCGTTGACGATCCTCGTGGTGGTCATCGCGCGGGTGCGTTTGCGCGCGATGCCGCTGGAACGGGACGAGGGGGAATATGCTTACGCGGGGCAATTGATGCTGGAGGGGGTGCCGCCATACAAGCTGGCCTACAACATGAAGCTGCCGGGGACGTACGCGGCTTACGCGGTGATGATGGGCGTGTTCGGCCAGTCGCCGGCGGGCATCCATCTGGGCCTGACGGTGGTGAATGTGGCGACGATCGTCCTGATGTTTTTTCTCGGTCGCCGGCTGCTGGACGCGGTGACGGGCGCGGTGGCGGCGTTGGGTTACGGGTTGCTGAGCACGAGTCCGTCGCTCATGGGCACGGCGGGGCACGCGACGCATTTCGTGGCGCTGTTCGCAGTGGGCGGCGCGTGGCTGCTATTGCGCGCGAGCGAGACGGAGCGGCGTCGGGATTTTTTCCTGACGGGATTGTTGTTCGGGCTGGCGTTCTTGATGAAGCAACCGGGGCTGGCGTTCGGAGTGTTCGCGGTGGCGTATGTGGCGTGGAGAAATTTCGCGAACAAGGAGTTTCAACTGGAGCGTTGCCTGACGCAGACCGGGCTGGTGTTCGCCGGACTGGCTTTACCATACGCGCTGACGTGCGTGTGGCTCTGGCACGCGGGCGTGCTGAAGGCGTTCATCTTTTGGACGGTCGGTTACGCGCGGCAATATGTGTCGGCGCTGCCGTGGTCGCTGCTGCGGACGAGCCTGCACGTGGCGGGGGAATTCACGCTGCTGCCGACGGTGGCGTTCTGGATTCTGGCCGGCGTGGGCGCGGTGTTGATGTGGTGGGAGCGGCGGCTGGCGGGGCGGCATTTTTTTTTGCTCGGGCTGGTGTTCGCCAGCATCGCGGCGACGGCGGCGGGACTTTATTTCCGGCCGCATTATTTCATCACGATGCTACCGGCGCTGACGCTGTTGTGCGGCGTGGCGGTGAGTCGGTCGGTGGATCAATTGTTGCGCGAGAAGTCGGTGGAATTGTTCTCGGCGCTGGGCGTGCAGGTTTTGTTTTTCGTGGTGATCGTGGTGGCGTTCGTGGAGGACGGCGACGATTGGTTCGGTCGGGAACCGCGCAAGGTCGGGCAGGCGATTTACGGGACGACATTGTTCAGCGAGTCGCAGACGGTCGCGGATTACATCCGTCAAAATTTTCCGAAGGACGCGCGCGTGGCGGTGATCGGGTCGGAGCCGCAGATTTATTTTCTCGCCGGCCGGCGCTCGGCGACGGGCTACATCTACACCTACGGGCTGATGGGCAAGCACCAGTTCGCGCGCCCGATGCAGGACGAGATGATCCGCGAGATCGAGTCGGCGCGGCCCGAGTGTGTGGTGTACGTGGAGAACCGTTACTCCTGGGCGAAGTCGCCGGGGACGGATGAGCGGATTTTCGATTGGTGGAAGGATTATTGGGCCGCGCATTACGATCTGGCGCGGACGGTGACGGTGACGGACGGGAATCCGAAGGAGAACGACGCCCTGCCCGAGGCAGCGGCGAGTTATTTCCTGATCTTGAAGCGGAAGTCGGACGACAGATCGAAGTGAGTGGAGCCAGCTGTCAGGATTGAACTGACGACCCGCAGTTTACAAAACTGCTGCTCTACCACTGAGCTAAGCTGGCGCTCGAACAGGGAATTATTTACCACGGAAATTGTGGTGGAAGCAAGCCTGCGCCTGCGGCTGCCCTTGATTCCAGATTTCCATCCCACAACCTCGTCGCATTAGGTGAAGATTTTTGCAAAAGTCCTTCAACTGCAGAGACCCGATGCACGCAGAGAAATGTCACCGAACAGAAACCTCTGCGCCGATCGCGTCTCTGCGGTTTCACTTGGTCGGCGGTTTGGTTGCGGCGCAAGCCGCGCCAGGAAATTCCGTGCTCCTCACGAGTGGGTGGACAGCTTTTGTGCGAGACATTCGCCGTGCAACTTCGCGCGACGGTCATGGAGGCGGCGGACATTTGCGCGCGCCAACAAGTCTTGCGCGGAAAGCCGGGTGGCTGCTTGGAATTGTTTTGCGAACGAGTTGTCGGTTTTTGGCTCGCATGAGCGTGTCGCCGCTGACGAGCATCGCGACCGCGCTCGGGCCGGCGGCGGCGAGCACGCGCGAATATTCCGGCACCGCGAGGTCGAGCAACGTTTGATCGAGCGGCTGTCCGCGCGCCCAACGGAAGACGGGAATGGGCATCAACAGTTTTCCGACGGGCGCGTACGCCGGCAGGCGGCGGCTCATGCCGCCGGAATGGAGAATGAGTTTGCGGTTGTCAGCGAGCCACGCGGACAAACTTTGGGAAGGAGCGCGGACTTCAGGCCGCTTCACCGCAGTTTCGCGTGCGGACGGTGAAGCGGCGTGAACGCCGCGCGCCGCCGTCGCGCGCCAGGCTTCAACGAGCAGATTCGCCGTGCCGCCGCCAGAGCCGAGCGGAGGACCGGCGGAATCGGAACAGGCGAACCATTGCGGAGGTTTGCGGTTGTCGAGCGAATCGAAGTCGCGCGCCATGACGGGCGGCAGCGTGAGAAGAAATTGAATCGAGTCCGGCGCGCTGCTCATTGTTCGGACGCGGATGATGGCGAAATGACGGCGGGGGTGTCGAGTGGTTTAGATGCGGTGCGTCTGGATTCTTGCAGCCTATTGCTGGATTAGGCCACGTCATGTGAACTCCTGTCCATCCTCGCAGAACATCCGCGCACCGAGCGCGGCAGCAAGCTGTTTGAACTTCCCAAACATCGCCTTGTCCATTCCCTTCACCTCAACAACACCGTCTCGGAGAAGAACGAACCAAGCAGGGTAACCGCCGGGATAAGAACGCCACACTGCCCATACACCACAAGCCGCACCTCGCGGTCCGGACTCCTCGGGAATCTCTATGGCAAGGTCGGGAACGCTGGCAACGGCTGCTCTCCACTCAGCCTCGGTAATGAAGCCACCCTCTTTCGCGAATGGATCAGAGTTTCGTGTGAGGTAGTAGTAAACGCTCATGGTGCGAATACGGCCTAACAGGTAATGGACTGCGCCGTTTGCAGTCTATCATGTTTCATGGTTTGGATTTTGCGCTTGGAAAAATCCTTGTCCAGCGGAATTCAGGCGCGTTGTGATTTCCGGCACATCTTGACACTGGGGTTGGGGTGTGATTAAAAACGGGTGAGGGCATTATGGACTGCGGTGGCAAGTCGGACGCGACACCGCTTTGGCCCCGACGACGGCGAGGGCAATGAGCCACCCGCCCCGTGCGCTCGAAAGCGGTGTCGCGTCCGACTTGCCACCGCAGTCCAAAAACACCGCCAGTACCCGCTCACCCGCACCCGCCTTTAATCGCACCCTGGGGTTGCCTCGACGGGATTCGGCGTTGCCTTTTGGCGGTTCACGTTTATTTTCCGGCGCACTACGAGCGTTATGTCTGAACCAAACCAATGCAATTGCGGCGGGGATCGTCGCGGGTTTCTGAAAAAAATTCTGGCGTCGGCCATCGGCGCGGTGCTCACGCTCGTGCCGGCGGCGGCGGGGTTGCGGGTGTTGCTCGATCCGTTGCGGCGCAAGACGGCGGCGGGCGGCGCGGTGCTGGTGACATCGCTGGAGGCGTTGCCAGCGGATGATGTGCCGCGAAAGTTTTCTGTGATCGCGGATCGCGAGGATGCGTGGAACAAGTTTCAGCGCGTGCCGGTGGGCGCGGTTTATCTGCGGCGGACGAGGGGAGGAAAACTGGAGGCGCTCAATGTCGTTTGCCCGCACGCCGGTTGCTTCGTGGATTTCAACGCAGCGAAGGAGAAGTTCATCTGCCCGTGTCACAACAGTTCGTTCGCGATGGACGGCAAGATCGCGGACGCGAGCAGCCCGGCGGCGCGGGGACTGGATTCGCTCGAAGTGGAAGTGCGCAACGAGCGTGAGGTGTGGGTGAAGTTTCAGAATTTTGAGGCGGGCAAGGCGAAGAAGATTCCGGTATGAATTTGGGAACATCGAACATCCAACACCCAACACCCAACATCCAATCAGGCCGGGGTCGGGTGGTTCAGGTTTGCTCGTGATGAAACGGATTCTCGATTGGCTGGACGCGCGGGTGGGTTGGCGGAAGCTGACGCACGAGGCGCTGTACGAGAACGTGCCGGGCGGGGCGCGCTGGCGTTACGCGTGGGGGAGCACGCTGGTGTTCTGTCTCATGGTGCAGTTCGTCACGGGAATTTTTCTGTGGATGAATTACGCGCCGAGTTCGCAGACGGCGTGGGAAAGTGTTTGGTACATCCAGAATCAAGTCGCGGGTGGGTGGCTGTTGCGCGGGCTGCATCACATGTTCGCGCACGCGATGATCGTGCTGATGGCGCTGCACCTGATGCAGGTGGTGATTGATGGCGCGTACAAAGCGCCGCGCGAGTTGAACTTCTGGACCGGCCTCGTGTTGCTGCAACTTGTCTTCGGTCTGTCGCTCACCGGCTATTTGCTGCCGTGGGATCAAAAAGGTTTTTGGGCGACAAAGGTGGCGACGAATCTTCTCGCGGCGGTGCCGGTGGTGGGGCCGGCGTTGCTGAAGCTGGTGATCGGCGGCACAGATTACGGGCATCACACGCTGACGAGATTTTTTGCGCTCCACGCGGGCGTGTTGCCGGGCGCGATGATCGCGCTGCTGGTCGCGCACGTGGCGCTGTTTCGACGGCACGGGCTGACGGCGAAGTTGCCGAAACGCAAACCGGACGCGCCGTTCTGGCAGGACCAGGTTTTGAAGGACGCGGTGGCGTGTCTCGCTGTGCTGGTGACGGTGTTGTTCATTCTCGTGAAGCCGCGGCTTTTCGGTCACGGCGCGCCGGGGATCGAGTTGGGCGCGCCGGCGGATCCGACCGAGCCGTTTTCGGCCGCGCGACCGGACTGGTATTTTCTCTTCCTGTTCCAGTTTCTGAAATATTTCCCGGGCCAGAGCGAAGTGCTGGGCGCGTTCGTGATTCCAGGTCTGGTGTTTGGTTTGATTGCGCTGATGCCCTTCATCGGACGCTGGAAGTTGGGGCATCGGTTCAACGTGTGGTTTCTTTTCACGCTGCTGATCGGTGCGGGTTTGTTGACGGTGGCCGCGTTGCGGGAGGATGGGACGAATGCGACGTATGTGACGGCTGTGCGTCAGGCGGATCGCGACGCCGAGCGCGTGCGCGAACTGGCGGGATCCCCGGCGGGAATTCCGGTGAGCGGGGCGGTGACGTTGCTGCGCAACGATCCGCTTACGCAAGGGCCGAAGATTTTTTCCGCGAAGTGTGTGAGCTGTCACCGCTTCGGTGGCCACGATGGTTTGGGCGGGGTGCCAAAGGATTTGCAATCCGCATCGGACTTGAAAGGTTTCGCGTCGCGCGAATGGCTGACGGGCTTGCTCGACCCGACGCGCATTGGCACGACGAATTATTTTGGCGCGACGAGACATGGCTCGGGCAAGATGGTGAAATTTGTGACGAAGAAGGTCGCGGCGTTCACGCCGGAGAAAAGGGAGCAACTTGGGAAAGTCATCGTGGCGGTGTCGGCGGAGGCGGGATTGAAATCGCAGCGCGAAGTGGACGGACGTGAAGTGAAATTGATCGAGGAGGGCAGGGGACTTTTTGTGGAAGGCGTCGGCTGCGCGGAGTGTCACGCGTTCCACAAACCCGACCCGGATGCGAGCGGGCCGGACCTGACGGGCTACGGCTCGCGCGCGTGGCTGGTTAAGTTCATCAGCGACCCGGCGCACGCGGATTTTTACGGCGAGCGCAACGACCGGATGCCGGCATTTGGAAAAGATGGAATGTTGAGCGCGGAGCAAATCGGACTGGTGGCGGACTGGTTGCGCGGTGAGTGGTATGGGGCGGAGAGCGTTGAAGCGTTGAAGCGCTGAAGCGTTCAGAAACAATGCTCGAATACGAAATCATTCCGGCGAAGGAGAAGACTTCCAAAAAGTTGTTGGTCATGCTCCACGGCCTGGGCGACAGCAGCGAGGGTTATCGCTGGCTGCCGGAGGCGATGGGATTTCCGTGGCTCAACTACGCGCTGGTCAACGCGCCGGATGAATATTACGGCGGTCATTCGTGGTACGACTTCGCGCACGATCCGCGGCCGGGAATTTTGCGCAGCCGCAAATTGCTGTTCGATTTGCTCGACGGTTTGCGGGCGCAGGGATTTCCCACGGAGCAGACCACGCTCGGCGGTTTCTCACAGGGATGTTTGATGAGCATCGAAGTCGGGTTGCGTTATCCGCAGCGGCTCGCGGGCGTGGTGGGGATCAGCGGCTACGTTTGGGAACCGGACAAATTGCTGGCGGAACTTTCGCCGGTGGCCGCGCAGCAACGTTTGCTCATCACGCACGGGACCATGGATCCCATCGTGCCGTTCGCGCGCACGCGCGAGCAGGTGAGCCAGCTCAAGGCCGCGGGTTTGAAAGTGGAGTGGCACGAGTTCGTGAAGGCACACACCATCGCGGGCGAGGTGGAGCTGGAAGTGATCCGAGATTTTGTAACCGACGGTTATCGCGAGTAAGCATTTTCCCGTGTCGATGTGGCCAAGGCGGAGACGGTTGTTTTGAAATGGTGCTTGCCAGTTCTGCGGGTGCGCGATATAAAAGCGCGTTCCCAGCAGTTTACCCAAAACCTGAAGGCTGTTATGTCACCAACCAAAACTTCTCACCCGTCGTTTCACTTCAGTCGTTACTTCCCGCTGTGCGCCCTCGTCGCCGCGCTCGCCTGGCCTTCGGATTTGAGCGCCACCGTCCGCTTTTGGACCGGCGGCGGGACGAACAACAATTGGACCACTGCTACCAACTGGAGCACCGGGGTCGCGCCCGTGGCGAACGACGACTTGATCTTCCAGGGCGGTGCCGCCGTGGACGTGACCAGCCTCAACAACACAAACACCTACGCCGCCGGCAGGGTCTTTCGTTTTGAAGCGATCATGAGTTGAGGAGAGCGAGACAACGGCTGGGGCGGGAGTGGAGATGTTCTTGGATTTGGGGCAGAGGCTGGTCGGGATGGTGTTGGGCCAGCAGCGCCAGCAGCGCGCTGCGGATCAGGGCGAC